>JBEBXO010000001.1:0-121509 GCA_040391585.1 Paenimyroides ummariense
TTAGTAAATGAAGTGATTTTTTAATAGTCACCATACCGGGATTAAATTTTTTATGTTTCAAAAATTTTGTGCAAAAATACAATATTTATCGTTTCCGAACAGAAGTATTTCAAACTTTTTTTATTTATTTATTTTTTGGCGAATGTGATTGATTTAAAACACGATACGTTACATACACATCAAAAAACATAAACAAAAAGAATACTGCTAAAAAATTATATTTAAAAAAATCATCTGCCTCACTGGTTTTCAACGCACTGCTAATGGCAAAATAATTAATTACCAGTTTTAGCGTTAAGAACCCCAGAAACAAAAATCCTAAATTCTGCGGCATGCTTTTACCAATTCCTACTACTGCAAAAATTAACAGTGCCGAAAGCAGAAACTGCAACGCATAAATCTGCCATAACTGCATATAGGCGGTATCCCACAAAGGCAGGTGCTTGGTGATTGACTGTAACAAAAAATGCAAACCAAAAGAAACCAATCCTAAAATTGCCAACTGACCTATAAACGCAAGTGCTTTACCCATTTTTATTTAATTTGTTAACCTGACTGATGACTTGATACATTGCCAGAAAAATTCCGAGCAAAGTTACACTTTTTGTTCCCCAATCGTTATATATTAAATACTTTTTATCTAACCAGCCGCCAATCTTGTAAAACACATAAATAGTTGCCCCCATTTGAAAGGGAATCGACGTAAAAACCAACCACTTACTGGTAACACTTGGTTTTTTGGGCAACTTGCTATTTTCCGGCATCCTTAATATATTCTTCCCAGTTTTTCTTAATTAGCACCACACCGTAATCATCGGTACTTATTAAAACAGGATTCTGCTTAATGTTGTAATCCGATTCTAATTCCAGATACATTTGTGCCGATTTTGCAATATTTCCCGATTTAACCCCGTGCAGTACAAAGAAAATAGTGTTGTCGTTATACATATCGGCACTAAAAATAAGTCCGGTATGTCTACGGTCGTTTGCGTATTGTTCTAATTTGTTTTTAAGAACTTTTCCTTCTTCTGTTAAAGGATACGGCACTTCATAAACCATTTTTATGTTTTTAGACAAATCACGTTTAAACTGTAATCCTTGTAATTTCGGCAAGTCTTTCGCTATGATACGTTCGGCTTCTTTTCCTTCTTTTGTGGTAGGATACGTTAATGCTACAAATTCCAGCGCTTCACGGTAATTGGTCAATCCACGCAGTTTACCAATAGTCATTGCTTTTAACAATTCGTATTTGCTAATGATACCATCGCCAATAACAGTTGGTATTTTTGTATCTAATTCCTGCAAAGTTTCATAAAAAGCACCATTTGCGTACAGGCGGTAAATTTTATTGTAATCATCAACAGGAGATCCATCGGTAGAAATTACAGCGTTCGGATTCAATGCTACTTGCGTGTATCTTGAATTTGGATGATTTGTTTTTAAATCTTCTAACATTGCCTGTGCTTTTGCCGGATCGATCTTTAAATAAATTTTATACAAATGATATTTTGCCGGCTCAATTAAACCGACTTCAGGATCTATAGAAAGCAAGTGTTCTAATTTACCTGCCGCTACTTCATACTCTTCCAATCGGTCGCTGTAAAGTAATCCTAACTGATAATACGCATTGTCGCGTTCTGTTTTCAACTGACTAATTTCGGTTTGATCTGTTGGAATTTGTTTCAGATAGAAATCTACATTGTATCGTGCAACAGTAGGATCATTCGGATCTTCTGTATCAGTGCCACCTGCCGTCTGATTTTCTGTTTGTTGGGTATTTGAAACAACCGTTGCCGTACTGCCCGATGCTACCGATGACCAACGCCAATTATCGGTTAACGCACGGTTACCCCATTTTCTACTAAAGTCACTTTTACCTTGTTCTACCGTATTGGTGTTGTAAAAATAAAAGCTAGAAGCTGCCCCTGTACTTGGTGCCATACCCGGCATTTGCGGATTTGCCTGTTGCGATGCTACTTGTTGTGCTTTGGCATCGTCTGCTTTCAGTTTTTCAATCAGTTTTTCAATTTCCTGTCTGCGTGCTGGTTCGTCTTTACCAACTAGATTCAAGATACTGTCGTTTTTTCGAGCGATTTGTTCGTATCGAACAATATCAACCAAATTGTTTCTTTTACGTTTTACCTGAACATATTCACGCGACATCTGGTTCATGAAAACCATGGTAGAATCGTAATATTTGCCGGCTGTTTCAAACTGTTTTTTCTGATAATAGATATTTGCCAGTTTGTTGTAGTTGGATACTTTTACGTATTCGTTGGTTTTACCCACTTTTAAAGACATATTATAATCTTTAATAGCGTTGTCTTTTAAATCGTAAGCTTCGTGCATAACACCTAACTGATGAAAAATAATATCAGAATACGCACGGTTCTCGCGATCGTTTAACAACGATAAATACTCACGTACGAATGTTGTAGTATCAACAGTAGCAATATCCTGATTGGCAAATTTTTCGGCATGGGCGTTAATTACCAGTGCACGTGAAATTCTGCGGTTGTAATCTATAACATCCTGAAAATTTTTAACTGCATCGCTTTTTTGACCTGTTTTACTGTTTAATTGACCTAAAATGTAAGTATATCTGGCTTTTTCGTCGGTATCACTTGTTAATTCAATAGCCTGTTGTAACGGAACTTTTGCAGAATCTAAATGTTCTAAATGAATGTAACCTTGCGCCAATGTTGCATACGCATCGGCTTTTGTTTGATTTTTTAAGGCAGTTTCGCTGTCTCTGAAAATCTTTTTTAGATTTTGAATTGCTAAACCGTAATATTCTAATTTTAAGTTGGTTTTTTCTTTCCAAATTAACGCATCATAAAACAAATCACTGTCGGGATATTTTAAAATAATGTAGTTAAACGCTTCAATTGCAGGAACAAATCGCAAATCTTGGTAACGGGCTTTACCCAACAACATATACGCTTCATCCATCTGCGGATTGTGTTCTTTTCCGGCAACATTCATAGAGTGTTTCTGTGCTGCTTTTATTGCCTTGTCTTCTGCACGCTGAAAATGTGGATTTTTATCGGTAGCTGCGGTAACAATTAATGCTTTTTCGTCTTTTTGGGCAGGTTCTACCGTTATAAGATTCGAAAAATCATCTACATACTTTTTTTTAAGTTCCATCATACCGCGATCGTATGAGGTTGTTCCGTTGTAAAGAACATTATATTTAGTGGTAGTAGCGTGATACTTTTTATTGGCAAAACCCGTTTTCTCGGTTGAGCAAGCTATAGCCACCAACACAATAAACACTACGGGTACATATTTTAAAAAAACGGTTTTCAATAGATTGATTTTTTACAATAACTAAAAAACAAAGAATTTCGTATATAATACTTTAAAAAACTTAACGTTCTGTACTTTAATCCGTAAAAATAATAAAACAGAATTTATTTTCATTATAAAATGGAATTTAAAAAAAATCGCTCCATAAATGAAGCGATTCTTCTTCATAGCAAATTTTTGCTAATCATTTTAATCTAACCAAAAACCAATATTTTTCTTTAAAAACTAAAAAAAACTTATCAAATATAAAAAACAAAACAGTATTTAGCAAATTTTTATGAGTATTTAGAAATTTTATCTTTACCAAACAATTAAAAGTTTTACTGTACATTTGCTTTTTAAATTTTTAAAATGAAAAAAGATATCGATTTTCCTAAATCGGAAAATGTTTTTTTAGCAGCAATACAACAATGGAACGATGATTTTCAAGAAAACAGCTGGTACGTTTATTTAATAAACAATACCAATGAAACATTAGAAATGACATTGGTTGTATCTCGTGCTTACGGAACAATAAACAACGAACAGCGCACAACCGGAACCTTTCGTCATGCTTTTAAAGAAGTAGTTCCTAAAAGCGTTATGAAAGTAGAATTATTAGAAAATAACGTTTTACAGCTAAATAACGAATTTGCAGTTACGTACTTTTTAAACAACAAAATGTTTGATAAAACTTTTGTTTTTAAAACCAACACCATAAACGATAAAGCTTTAAGTGATATTCCTGGAACCGATTTACGAGGGGTTTTGTTGAAATAAAAAAAGCCAGATTTAAAAATCTGGCTTTTTGTTTTATGCTTCTTTATGTTTTTTATTTGAGATTAACGACCAAATAACCGAGATTGCCAATACCGAACCAATAATGGTTAATGATACCGAAGAATCGAAATGGTAATAAGGCATAATAATCATTTTTACACCAATAAATGCCAGGATAATTGCCAAACCGTAATGCAATTTAGAGAACATATCCATTGAATTTGCTAATAGAAAATACATAGATCGCAATCCTAAAATAGCAAATATGTTTGATGTATATAGAATAAAAGGATCGTCTGGTGCAATGGCAAAAATGGCAGGTATGCTATCTACCGCAAAAACCAAATCGGTAATTTCTATAACAGCCAACGCAACAAACAATGGTGTTACCATTTTTACGCCGTTTTCAACTGTAAAAAATTTATCACCATGAAAATCCTTGGTTACTTTAAAAAACCTGTGTACAAGGCGTACACCAAAATTTCGTGACATATCGGCACCTTCTTCTTCATCTTCATGATTGTCTGAAGCCCATGACTTAATTCCGGCAATTATCAAAAAGATACCAAACACAAACAAAATAACATTCAGCTGTCGTGGATCTCCTGTTTCGGGATCAATTCCTAAAAACGGCAAGGTAACATAGGTTAGTTTAATTAATTCTACTCCGGCAAAAATGAAGATCGCTCTAAAAAACAAAGCTCCTAAAATTCCCCAGAACAATACTTTATGCTGATATTCTTTTGGTATTTTAAAAAATTTAAACACCAATATAAACACAAACAGGTTGTCTACCGAGAGTGCTTTTTCGATCCAATAAGCTGCCTGATATTTGGCAAAATTATCTGTAATTCCGTAAGGTTTGTCTAACACCCAATAAACAACACCACTGAAAACCATAGAAAGAGCAATCCAGACAATTGTCCATGAAAGCGCTTCTTTGTTAGATATGGTATGACTTTTTTTGTTGAAAACACCTAAATCAAGCAAAAGCATTATTACAACTGCAATGGCAAAGCCACCTATTAACCACGGATGGTTTATTAAATGATCGTCTGGTACATTATTCATAGCGTATTAATCTAATTTATCTGTTAGTTTTTTAAATACTTTTTTTGCTTCTTTATTATTGTATAACACTTCGTACACGGCATCGATAATAGGCGTTTTTGCTTTAAGCTCTAAATTCATCAGGTAAGCACTTTTAGCGGCGTAATAACCTTCGGCAACCATATTCATTTCCATTTTTGTAGAAATTACGGTGTATCCTTTACCTATCATATTACCAAACATACGGTTTCTTGAAAAAAGTGAATATCCGGTAACCAGCAAATCGCCCAAATAAGCAGAATCGTTAATGTTGCGTTTTAACTTGTGTACTTTTTTAATGAATTTCTTCATTTCGCGAATGGCATTACTCATTAACAATGCCTGAAAGTTGTCGCCATAACCTAAACCGTGCGCCATACCTGCAGCTATTGCATAAATATTTTTAAGCATTGCGGCATATTCTGTTCCCATTACATCGTCTGATGTTTTTGCTTTAATGTAATGACTTTGTAAACTGTTTGCTATTACTTCGGCTTTTTCTAAATCGCCACCGGCAATTGTTAAGTAAGACAAGCGTTCTAAAGCTACTTCTTCTGCGTGGCATGGTCCTGCTAAAACTGCAATATTTTCGATAGGAATATTATAACTTTCCATAAAATGCTGCCCCACAATCAATCCTGTTTCGGGAATGATTCCTTTAATGGCAGATACAATGACTTTACCTTCTAAAGAAACGGTTAATTTTTCTAATTCGCTACCCAAAAAAGCCGACGGTATGGCAAAAACTACATAATCTGCATAACTAATTGCCTGGTTAATATCGGTTGTTAGCAAAAGCTGATCGGTATCAAATTCTACCGAACTTAAATAATTAGGGTTGTGCTTATTAACTTTTAGTTCTTCAATTGCAGTATCGTTGCGCATATACCAAGCAATTTCGGGTAAATTGTGGCATAACATTTTAGCAATAGCTGTTGCCCAGCTACCACCACCAATTACTGCAAACTTTGGATTGTTAATCATTCTTACTTGTTTAATGTGCAAAAATAGACTTTTTAAAATTCTTTTAATTTATTATTTTGTTAAGCTTAATTATTTATTGTTTTTATGGTTATTAAACAATAAACAGCTTTTGCTTTACGTTGTACTAATGATTTTTAATTTGATTTTTAATAAATTTAAAAAGCGACTTCGTAATGGTTGTCGCTTTTTTGCTGACCTCTTTTTTATTAAAGATAGTCTTTTTATTATTTTTTGTAGAACAAATTATGGTATATGTATTCCCAAACATTAACATCTAACATTGGTTGAATGTTTTTTTGATCTTTAATACTGTTGCGAATAAATGTAGACGATAGTTCTATAATGGGTGCATTTACTTTATGAATGTTCTTATGATTCAGAAATTCTTCAGGAACCTCATCGGTTGAAATTCGCGGATATACATACAAATGATAATCGTTCAAAATCAATTCGAAATTCTTCCATTTTTTCAGGGATTTTAAATTGTCCTCGCCCATAATCAAAGAAAATTCATGTTGCGGAAATTTTTCCTGCAAATGTGCTAGTGTATTTACGGTATAATTTGGCTGCGGCAGTTTAAATTCTATATCGCTGGGTATAATTTTATCGTATTTTTCTGTTGCCAAATACACCATGTGTAAACGGTGATAATCTGCCAGTAAACCCGATTTCTTTTTTAACGGATTATGCGGTGTAACTACCATCCAAACCTGATCTAAATCGCTGTTTTCAACAATGTGGTTGGCAATAATTAAATGCCCAACGTGTATAGGATTGAATGTGCCGAAATACAAACCTACCTTCATAGCTTACTTGTTTAAAAAGTTTGAAACCAAACTGATGGCTTCTTTTTTCGCTGTTTCCAAATCATGATTTTCTAAAATAACATCGAATTCAGGTGCGCGCGATATTTCACGTTCAGCTTTTTCTAATCGCATGGCTATTTTTTCATCACTTTCTGTCTGGCGAAAACGCAAACGACGCTCTAATTCTTCAACAGAAGGCGGACTAACAAATATTGCCAGAGTTTGATCGGGATATTGCTGCTTGATATTTAAACCGCCCACAACATCAATATCAAAAATAACGTGTTTGCCTTCTGCCCAAATGCGTTCAATTTCGGTTTTCAGCGTGCCGTAATAATTGTCTTTATAAACTTCTTCAAATTCAACAAAAGCATTTTCTTCGATTTTTTTCTGAAAATCTGCCGGAGAAATAAAATAATAATCTTTACCATTTACTTCGTCGCCACGCATATAACGTGAAGTTGCCGATATAGAAAAATCTAAACACAATTGCTGTTGTGTTAGTAAATGCTTTACAATTGTTGTTTTACCAGAACCCGATGGTGCCGAAAAAACAATCAATTTTCCTTGTTGTGTTGTCATTTATAGTGTTGTTACAATATAATTTTACTGTTTTTTGTCATTCTGAATGAAACAAAGTGGAATGAAGAATCTTTAAAAACTTTTTATTAATTAAGATTCCTCCTTCGCCGGAATAACATTGAAAACAAAAATCATTTCAATTATAATATATTTAAAACCTGTTCTTTAATTTTTTCTAATTCGTCTTTCATTTTTACTACCAGCTTCTGCATTTCGGCATGGTTTGATTTGGATCCCATGGTATTAATTTCGCGACCCATTTCTTGTGCAATAAAACCTAATTTGCGTCCGGCGTGTTCATTGGCATTCATTGTTTCCAAGAAATAATCTAAATGATTGGCTAAACGCACTTTTTCTTCGTTGATGTCTAATTTTTCAATATAATAAACCACTTCTTGCGCGTATCGGCTTTCATCGATATTTACTTCTAACTCTTTTAAGTTTTGCAGTAAACGATCTTTTACGGTTTTAATTCGATCTCCCTCGTAGCTTTCAATTTCGTTCATACAAGTGCGAATATTCGTAATTCGGTTCACAAAATCGTTGCCTAACTTTTCTCCTTCTTGCTGGCGGAATTCGTTAATGTTTACAAGCGCTTGGTTTAAAACTTTTACAATTTCGTTCCACTCTTGCTCGTCTAATTCGCAACGTTCTACTTTTAAAGCATCAGGCATACGCACCGCCATTTTCATTAATTCGGTAGCATCGGCATCGGGAATAATGTTTTTCATTTGGGCAATATACGCTTTAACAATTGGCGCGTTTAAAGTTGCCGATGTTTCTTCGCCGGTTACTTCTATAAAAACAGAACATTCTACCTTTCCGCGTTCTAACTGCTGGGCAATTACATTGCGAATTTCCAACTCTTTTTCTTTATAAGGTTGTGGCAAACGTACGCTTAAATCTAAATTTTTTGAATTTAACGATTTAATTTCTACCGTTATTTTTTTTAATGGCAACTGCACCAACGCTTTACCAAAACCTGTCATTGAATAAATCATACCGAATTATATAAAGGTGCAAATTTAGTAAATTGTAACATACCTTGTTAAACTATTTGTAAAACAAAAAGCTGCTTAAAAAAGACAGCCTTTGTTTTGATATAATGTGATACTTTTTGTACCGTTTAATATTCTGAACTTGTTTTTAAAACCTGTATCCAACTGCAACGGCTAATTTGGCATTTGCCCATGGTCCGTTTACTTTAACATCAACACCTTGGTCGTGTACGTTGTAGGTATAATCAACTACTGGCAGTTCTACATCGTTCATTGCTTTGCGTACTTCGGCTTGTTCTTCAGCATCTAACGGTCGTTTACCACTTAATTCGCCCGATGCAAAACCGTAACTTAAACCTACAAAAGTAACATCGAGATACCATTGGGTTGCCAATTGCCATTGTGCACCAAACGATAATCCGCCCGAAAAACCATCAACATTTCCGTTAATAGTAACTTTTTCCAACTGTTCTTTGTAAATATATTCAACAGGTAATGTTATACCAAAACGGTCGTATCGTAAAAAAGGTGCTATATAAAACCCTCGCATACCATGTTTACCTAAATAAAAACGGACTTCAGGCGTAAATGAAAAGGCACTTATTTTTACATCTTTTAAAATATCAATAGCTCCTTTGTCTTTTACAATGTTTTCTACCGTACCAAAATACGGAATACTGCGTTTGGGCATGATATTGATATTGGCGGCGATGCTTGTTTTTGGTGCGATGAGTCGTTCATATTGTAACGAAATGGTTGATGATGTTAAGCCAAGCACATTCCACTTAACCATGTTTTTATCATCGGAAAAATTGGTTGTTTCTTGTGCAAATCCGCTAAAGCAAAACAAACTAAAAAGTAGAGTGACTGTATTTTTCATAGCAAACAGGTATTTATACTTTAACGGTTAATTTACGAAAATATTTCTGTTTGTAAGTTAAATAATGAGATTCTTCAAACCTTTAAAATCAAAAAACGAACCCATAAGATTCGTTTTGTTATTCTTCTATACTTAATTCACCACAAATAGGCGTTTGAAAAGCTTTTGAAAATTCTTTTGCCGGTAAATCTTTTGGTAGTAAAACCATTAGTTTGGTAATAGCGGCTTCGGTGGTGATATCGTAACCCGAAATAACGCCAATTTGTTTTAAGGCGGTCCCGGTTTCGTATTTGCCCATATCTACACTACCGCCCCAACATTGCGTTACATTTACAATTTTAACACCACGGTCAATTGCTTTTTGCAGCGTATTAATGAACCAAAACTGTGTTGGCGCATTGCCCGACCCAAAGGTTTCTAACACAATTCCTTTTAAATTTGGTATGTTTAGAATGGCTTCTAATACATTTTGAGTAATACCTGGAAAAATTTTAAGTATGAATACGTTGGTATCTAATTCTTTTTGAATAATTAATTGGTTCGATTGATAAAAATCGTCTAATAAATGTTCGTTTATTTTTAAATGCACACCACTTTCTGCCAAATGGGGTAAATTGGGCGATGTAAAGGCGTTAAAATGTTCGGCTGAAATTTTAGTAGTTCTATTCCCTCGATACAACTTGTACTCAAAATATAAACCAACTTCTTTAATAACAGGAATTTTATTTTGATGCAACGAAGCAATTTGTATTGCGGTAATTAAATTTTCTTTGGCATCGGTACGCAAATCGCCAATTGGCAGTTGTGAACCTGTTAATATTACTGGTTTTGAAAGATTTTTCAGCATAAAACTTAATGCCGATGCGGTGTACGACATGGTATCTGATCCATGCAAAACCACAAAACCATCAAAATCATGATAGTTTTTCTCGACAACTTCGGCAATAGTAATCCAATGCTCTGGATTCATATCAGAAGAATCGATAGGATCTTCAAAAGAATAGGTATCAATAGTGCAATCTAATAACTGTAATTCGGGAATACGCTCTAACAACTGGTTAAAGTTAAAGGCTTTTAAGGCACCGGTTTCAAAATCTTTAACCATACCAATGGTACCGCCCGTGTAAATTAAAAGAATAGCCGGTTTATGCATTTTGTAACTTTAATTTGTTAACTACCGGGTTGGCATACATTTCTAAAAAAGTATCAACCATAGGTTCGTTGCCTTTATCAACTTTTAACTCTAATCTGCGTAAAAACAATTGCTTTTCCTTATCGGTATATTCATTAGCAAAACGGTCGGTATCGTTTAGCAAATCGTAAGCAATATAATTGGTTGGCCACAATTTATAATTGGCAATAACCTGTTCGTCTATCACTTTTGCAAGCATTTGAATTTGCTTATTTACGTTGGTGGTTTCGTTTTTAATAAGGTCTAATTCTTTATCTAAAGCAGTACCAACATGCAGGTGAATGCGTTTTTTTTGACCCACTACCCCACTCATTAAATTTAAAAAATCTTCGTTTTTATCTTTAATATACAGTTCGTCTGCCATTTTTGCCATTAGTTGCGGCATTTTTAATTTATCGGTAGGATCGTATTCATAAGATATAGTTACAGGTACAATACGCAAATTCTTGAAATAATCCATCATAGAATCCTCATTGCACGCCATACCAATCATTTTAAGCACGCCCTGATGAGTGGCATCATTTCCGTCTTTAGTTCTGCCTTCGCGTTGTGCAATCCAAACCGATCGGTTTTCTTCTTTTAGCAAATAGCACATATATTCTGACAATAATTTGCTGCTGCCCAACAATTCACGAGGCGAAAGTCCGCGTTTTACAATAAAGTTTCGGTTTAATTTGGCAAGATCCATAAACAATTGTTTCTGTACCAGATTATCGCCAACGGCAGAAGCGGTCATTATTTTGCCGTGTTCCATTAAAAGCACGTTTAAAAAACTGGTATCTAACAGAATGTCGCGGTGGTTTGATATGAAAAGATATGATTTGTTAGGATCTAAATGTTCAAAACCAGAGCTAAACAATCCTTCTGATGTGTTTTTTAAAACCTGTTGTAACGTATGATAGATAACTTTTGATTGAAAGTCGGGTATGCTGTGTATGCTGTTAACAAGATCGTTTACCTGTTGTTCTGAATATTGTGGAAATGTATAATCTATCAGCGATTTTACCATGGGATGCTGTGCGATATTCTGAAGTACTTTTGGCACTTCTTCATCGCGGTAAAAACGTATCGAATCGAATTTAGACATAGTTTGATTTTATTTTCGTAAAAGGAAACAAATATACTTCCAATTTACAATTTAAAAATGTTTAATGCGTTTTTTGTTGTTTGTTGTGCAATTTCTTCTACTGGCAGGTTGTAAATTGATGCCAATTTCTGTGCAACCAAGGCTACATAACTACTTTCGTTACGTTTGCCGCGGTGTGGTGCGGGTGCCAAATAAGGCGAATCGGTTTCTAAAACGATCTGTTCTAACGGAATTTGGTTTAAATATTGATCTATTTTTCCGTTTTTAAAGGTAGCTACGCCTCCAATTCCTAATTTCATGTTTAAATTTAAAGCACGTTCTGCCTGATTAAAATCGCCTGTAAAGCAATGAAAAATTCCGAATAAATCATCGCTTTTTTCCTGATCTAACACTTCAAAAACTTCATTGAACGCATCACGACAATGAATATTTATTGGCAGTCCTAATTTTTTTGCCCATTGAATTTGAGTTTGAAATGCCTGCTGTTGAATTTTAAGGGTAGATTTATCCCAATACATATCAACACCAATCTCGCCCACAGCAACGTAAGTTCCTTTTGCCAGCTCTTGTTCAACAAAAGCCAATTCTTCTTCAAAAGTTTCGGGTTTTACATAACATGGATGCAAGCCCATCATTAAATGAACGTTTTGCGGGTATTGTTGCTGTATTTGCTGCATACCTTTAAAATAAGAAGAATCGATTGCCGGAACAAAAAATTGTTCAACACCAACAGCAAGTGCACGTTCCATCATCTGGGTGCGGTCGCCTGCAAATTCTTCGCTATATAAATGGGTATGTGTATCAATTAAAATCATTTTGTTTTTTAATTTTGTTTTTTACCTTCATAGTTTATCCAACAAGACAATCCAACGAATCTGCACTGTTTTAGATAAATTCTATGTGGTTAAATTATATCTACCTATTTTTGCTGTACATTAGATATTAAGTTAATGAACGATATTGTAACTGTATTAGAACAGCAAGATTATTTCAGCATTCCGTTTCGCATTCGTAAATCGAACCACTTATATGTACATGCAAAGATAAACGGCACTAAAGGTTTGTTTTTAATTGATACCGGAGCATCAAACACCTGCATTGACAGTAACGAAAAATCGTTTTTTAAATTATTGTCAAAGGCACATAAAGCCAAAGCTTCGGGTGCAGGATCAAACGACATGCACGCCGAAATTTCTTCAGGCAACGCCATTCAGTTAGGTAAATGGAAAAAGAACGATATTCATTTAATTCTGCTTGATTTAACCCACGTAAACATTGCCTTACTTGAATACAATTTGCCAAAAGTACATGGAATTATAGGTAGCGATTTACTTAAAACCAACCATGCTGTAGTGCATTATCCCTTGCAGTTACTTTTTATTAAGTGATTGCTTTTGCCATTCGGTAGCTACTGTTTCTAATTCGGCATACCAGCTTTCGCCGTATTTGCGAATTAATGGTTCTTTTAAAAATTTGTAAACAGGCACTTCCAGTTCTTTTCCCAATGCACAAGCATCGTCACAAATATGCCAACGGTTATAATTTACTGCCGAAAATTGCGAATATTCTTTAATACGGATTGGATACAAATGACACGAGATAGGTTTTTTCCATTTAACCAAACCTTCGTTATACGCTTGTTCTATACCACATAAGGCTGTATTTCCGTCGAAAATAACATAGGCACATTCCTTATTATCTATTAAAGGCGTTTCTAAATCACCGTCTTCACCCACAACCCAGGTTCCTTTTTCTTCGATCACTGCAATACCTTCTGGGCGTAAATACGATTTAATTTTAGGATAAATTTCCTCTAAAATAGCTGTTTCATCTTTATCTAAAGGCGCACCCGCATCACCATCTACACAACATTGTCCTTTACAAGCTGTTAGGTTACACACAAATTCTTTCTCAAGAACATCGTCTGAAACTATTGTTTTTCCTATCTGAAACATAAAATCAATTCATTTGCAACCGCAAAGTTACAATTATTTACCATTTAACAGCAGTTACTAAAAATGTAAAAAAATTATTTACATTTACTCCTTATTTAAACCATGTATAAATAGATACGGTTTAACTGTTTTAAAATCATTATGCTGTTAAATTATTTAGTACTAATTGTTAAAGACTTGTTTATCTAATTAATTATTTTGTACTTTCGTTTCCTAGTTTAACAAAACAAAATCAATAATGAAATACGTTACATACATAGTTATAGCTATTGCTATTGCTTTGATTGTATTAAACATTACAAAATTAGATTTTAACAACTTATTTCAAGGCGAAAGTGTTGTGGCTTTAATTTGTATTATTGCTATTTTATGTGCAGTAATCTTATTGCTTATCTTTAATACTTCAAAAGCAATAGACAATAAAAACAAATAAAATGTTTGACTGTTTAATAATTGGCGGGGGCGTTTCAGGGGTTTCTTGTGCTTTGGTTTTAGGATCGGCAAATGCAAAACCGTTTGTAACCGACAAAAATATAGGTATTATTGCCCACCAAAAATCATCGATGTTACAAGATGCACTTTTTAACAACGCCTATGGCATACCACCAGGTACTTTAGGAAGCCATTTATTACACCAAACTCTTACCGACTTAAATAATTTATACCCACACATTACACAAATTTTAAACGAAAGGGTACTTTCTGTAGTTACCGAAAAAGATTTTTTTTTAGTAACCACAACCCATAATATTTACGAAAGTAAGTGTGTAGTTGTTGCTCTAAATTCAAGCAATCCTTTTTCTATAAACGGTTGTTTAGAATCTTATGTTATTCCGCATGGAAAATCGTTGCCACAAAAAAACCGTATCCAGCTGGCTAATAACGATCATTTGGTTTTTAAAAACATGTATGTAGCTGGAACTTTAGCTGGACACCGCAGTCAGTTGACAATTGCAGCCGGAAGTGGTGCAGCCGTTGCAACCGATATTTTAACTTTGTGGAACAACGGTACAGAAACCCATGCCCACGACAGTATTAGAAAGAAGTAAATAAAAATATATATTCATTAAAAAAGCAGGTTTTAAACCTGCTTTTTTAATCTTTTATTTTAAGAACGAATGCGCTGTAGTGTCTTGCTCGTCTTCATTATTAGCTGCAAAAATACGCAGTTGTTTTAACCAATAAACAAAAGCAACCGTGCAAATAATAATAAAAATCCAGTTAAGTAAGTTTGCAACCCACCAGTTTGTTAATTCTAATTTAGCAAACCAGTCCATTGGTACAAACAAAACATCAACGAATAAAAATTGTATCCCGTGAAAGAAAGATGTCCACATAATATTGTTATTAAATTATTTATGTTTAGTTTTAGTTTAATTCTAACTTTGCAACAAAAGTAAAAAAAATTATTAACAACTTATTTACAAAAACAAAATAATATCATTAATGCTTACAAATCTTTTTTCAAAAAGCAAACCCATAGGGTATGTGGTTATAGGGTTAATGCTTTTGGCAACTTACATTTTACATCTTTTAAGCGATTTAAAGTGGTTGCAGTCACCTGCAGTTATTATAGAAAAAAGCTTTTTGTTTATAATTGTGGCATTTTCTGTTTTACTGATACAATTTATTACCGTAAAAAATTATTTAGCAGTAAACAACCTGTATTCCTTGTTTTTATATGCTTGTTTTTTAATTCTGTTTCCTACTTTTTATGATGATGCCCAACTGATTATTGCAAATTTGCTGGTACTTTTGGCATTGCGCAGAATTATTTCGCTACAAACTTTAAACGAACCAAAAATTAAGATTTTCGATGCCAGCCTGTGGATTTTTGTAGCAACTTTGTTTGAATCATGGACCATTCTGTATTTTGTAATGATTTATTTAGCAGTTATATGGTACGTAAACCAAGATTATCGCAATTGGATTATTCCGCTAATTGCCTTATTAACCGTTACCATTTTATTTTACACTTACAGCTTGTTTTACCATATTGATTTAGTTGATTTTTGGACCGATAAATACGATGTTGGTTTCAATTTTAGTTATTTCGAAAACGTTTATCAAAACATAGCCCTTTCATTTCTGGCTACCATTGCCGTTTTGTTTACCGTTTACCAGTTAACCAATTTAAAAAGCATTGCCACCAACCAAGTTACACTTTACAAAAACATTGTACTTTGCTTTCTAATTGGTGCTGCGATTTATATCATCACTCCAGAAAAATCAAACGGATTGTTGGTTTTTACGTTCTTTCCGTTATCGATTATCGGTGGAAATTTCATAGCCAACACGCCTATTAAATGGGTAAAAGAAGCTGTTTTAGCTACAATTCTAGGTGTAAGTTTGTTGTTATTTTTATTGAAATTATAATTTTTCGCCATAAGCCAAATCGCCTGCATCGCCTATCCCGGGAATAATATATTTTTTTTCGTTTAAACAATCGTCTAAACTTGCAACCCACAAATGAATATTTTCAGGTAAATGCTGTTTTAAATAATCAATTCCTTCGGGTGCAGCAATTACTACGCAGATATGAATTTCTTTAGGCTGTTCTTTTTGTAGCAACTGATTAAAAACCGCAACCATTGAATGGCCTGTTGCTAACATTGGATCCAACAAAAGCAGACATTTATCTTGAAAAGAAGGTGCTGCCTGATATTCTACCAAAATTTCTTCGGCTCCGTGTGTTCTGGCTGCCGATACAAAACCATTTTCAGCATCATCAAAAAAGCTCATAAAACCAGTGTGTAAAGCCAATCCAGCGCGAAGTATCGAACACAAAACAACCTCGTCTTTAATCATCATGGTATCTTTTGTACCTAACGGCGTTTGAATAGAACAATTGGTATACGAAAGTTTTTTGCTTAATTCGTAGGCCATAATTTCGCCAATGCGTTCCATGTTTTTTCTAAAACGCATCGAATCGTTTTGTACATTAACATCTCGCAGTTGTCCCAAAAAATGATTTAAAATACTGTTTTGTTCTGAAATATAATGAATATGCATAATTTAAGGAATCAATTAATTTGATGTAAAATTATTAAAACTATATTTGTAAATAAAAATTATAACAATGTTTGCAGAATTAGCTTTTCCTGTTTTTGAAAAAAGTATCGAAGATTACCATAAATTCGACGATGTTAACCAACCAATAGCAAACCCATACGAAAAAGGTTCAATTGAACATTTACTTTATGCCAAAAACTGGGTAGATACCGTGCAATGGCATTATGAAGATATTATTCGCGATCCGCAGATTGATCCGGTTGCTGCTTTGGTTTTAAAGCGCAAAATTGATGCTTCGAACCAAGTTAGAACGGATATGGTTGAATATATCGACAGTTATTTTTTAGATAAATACAAAGAAGTTCAGGTAAAAGCTGATGCTAAAATAAATACCGAAAGTCCGGCGTGGGCAATTGACCGTTTGTCTATTTTAGCTTTAAAAATCTATCATATGAACGAAGAAGCTACACGCGAAACAGCTTCTGAAGATCACAGAGCCAAATGTCAGGCGAAGTTAGATGTTTTGTTAGATCAAAAAAATGATATGTTTGTATCGATCAGCCAATTAATTACCGATATTGAAAACGGCGACAAATACATGAAAGTGTACAAGCAAATGAAAATGTACAACGATGATGATTTAAATCCGGTATTGTATCAAAATAAAAAATAGTAAATTTGAAGACTTTCCTAAACGAAAGTCTTTTTTTATGCAACAATTACTTAAAATAACTCAAATATTAATTTTCACCATTTTAATATTGGTAATCGGAGTGTTTATCTGGCAATTCGTAAATCCGTTTGCTCAAATACTTTTTTTTCCACTGTTGTTCTTGAGTGTTTATTATTTATTAATTCACCTTTTTGCGAAATTAAATGCACAACGCACATCAAAAGTATGGCTTTATATAGGTGTGTTTTTAATAATTATTCCGTTAATAGCGTATGCCACTAACTACCGCCACATAATGGAGTTTTCATTAAACATTTTAACTTCATTTACCCAATAATGAAACACATTTTAGTTATACGTTTATCTGCAATGGGCGATGTAGCAATGACCGTTCCAGTTATCCGCGCTTTGCTTCAACAACATAACGATATTAAAGTAACCGTAGTTTCAAGACCGTTTTTCAAACCTTTTTTTGAGGGCATAGATCGCGTTGATTTTTTCGGTGTGGATTTAAAAAACCGTCATAAAGGATTTTTTGGAATTTACAGATTATATCAAGATCTAAAAAAACTAAAAATTGATTTTGTTGCCGATTTCCATAATGTTCTTCGATCTAAAATACTTCGTACCTTTTTTAAATCAAACGGAAAAAAAACAGCGTTTACTGATAAAGGAAGGTCTGAAAAAAAAGCATTAACTCGAATAGAAAAAAAAGTATTAAAACCCGTAAAATCAATGGTTGATCGGCATGTAGACACATTGACAAAATTAGGTTTTACGATCGAC
Source organism: Paenimyroides ummariense (assembly GCA_040391585.1). GTDB lineage: Bacteria > Bacteroidota > Bacteroidia > Flavobacteriales > Flavobacteriaceae > Flavobacterium > Flavobacterium ummariense_A. Next base: position 18,113 of record JBEBXO010000001.1, read on the forward strand.
TTATCTAAAATTAATTTTCCTGAAAAATCAGTTTTGTCTGATGAAATTTTAACTATTACCAACGAAAAATCTGATGATAATTGGATTGGAATTGCACCATTTGCGCAATATCAAACAAAAGTATATCCGTTAGATTTAATGAAAGAAACGGTAAAATTACTTGCTGAAAACCCTCAAAATAAATTGTTTCTGTTTGGTGGCGGTGAAGAAGAAATTTCAAAACTAAATATGTTGCAACAAAACCTTTCAAACGTTACCGTAGTTGCAGGCAAACTAAAATTCACCCAAGAATTATCACTTATTCAACACTTAAATGTAATGCTTTCAATGGATTCTGGCAACGGGCATATTGCCGCAATGTACGGAGTTTCTGTTATAACCTTATGGGGGCAAACGCATCCTTACGCGGGTTTTATTCCTTTTAATCAACCACTTGAAAACAGTTTTATTCCTGATTTAGAGAAATATCCGTTTTTACCAACATCGGTTTACGGAAATAAAATTATTGAAGGTTATGGCGATGCCATGCGCAGCATTCAACCTCAGCAAATTGTAAATAAAATAAACGAATTATTATAAAATATTGGTTTCGTTTAAGATAGCTAAATTCTTAAAATCCAAATAAAACTTTAGGTGCTGCAGTTTTATATTCTTTTAAATTTGTTGCTTTAAAATGATAAATATATGAGTGCAATTTGGTACGAATGCAAAGTAAAATATAGAAAATTAGATGAAAACGGTGTGCAAAAAGTAGTGTCAGAACCCTATTTGGTTGATGCTTTAAGTTTTACAGAGGCTGAAACAAGAATTAATACCGAAATGAAATCTTTGGTCAGTGAAGAATTTAAAGTGGTTAATATTAAAGTGGCAAACTTTTCAGAAATTCATCATTTTGAAAATGCAGACCGTTGGTTTAAATCAAAAGTAGCTTTAATTGCTTACGATGAAGAAAGCGGAAAAGAACGAAAAACCAATTTATTTATTTTAGTCCAAGCAAATGATATAAAAGACGCCTTTGATAATACCATGCAGATTATGCAGAATACAATGGGCGAATTTACAATTCCGGCTATAGTTGAATCTCCTATTATCGATGTTTTTCATTATTTTAAAGAAGAACAAGTTTTAGAATTAGAAGCTATGAACTAAAATGGTCTTAAAAGTGGATATGTGCTTTTCTCAACCTAAATGTTAAAAAGTGTAAAAAAATTACCATAAAAAGAATTTGAACCGATATTTTTAAGATGTCGGTTTTTTTATCCTAAAAATAAGCTAAAAGTGTAAAAAAAGCTTCTTTAACTGTATTATAATGGTCTAGCAATTTAAAAACACTTTTTTTTATAATTAACTGATTTACAAAACGTAACACATTTCAAAAAAGTATTTTTTTTCTTGTTTATTAAAAATTTTATTAGATAACTTTGCATAATAAGTTTTTTCAATAACGAAAATGATTTCAATTTACACAGATATAATGTTCGATCAATATAGCCAAAAAGCGCTATTGCGACGCTGTGTAAATACTTCTTCTCCCTTCTCGCCTATTAGGGCCAGGGCATGATTTTCGGTTTAGCCAGATAATCACAGTAAAAAGAATAGGCTTTCTATGTCTGTTCAAAATGAATCAAAAACTATTTTATTAATACAATAAAAGTAAACATTACGCAATACCTGTGTTTTGTTGAAATTAATTTTTTGACCATTCATCATTCCAAATGAATACATCATCAGATTTTATAATCATTCCAGCGAATGAATCGCACATGGGGTACGCAGAGCAAATTTGCGACGAAATGTTTGAATCTGCCAAGGCACGTGGTACGGGTATTGCTCGTCGTAAACCTGAGTATGTGGCAAACAAAATGAAAGAAGGAAAATCGGTTATCGCGTTACACAAAGACGGTCGATGGGCAGGATTTTGCTATATCGAAACATGGAGTCATGGGAATTATGTAGCAAATTCGGGTTTAATTGTGAATCCGGAATTCAGAAAATTCGGATTGGCAAAATCCATCAAAAATCGCATTTTTAAATTATCTCGTGAAAAATATCCTGATGCAAAAGTATTTGGTTTAACAACGGGATTGGCTGTTATGAAAATTAATTCAGATTTAGGCTATGAACCGGTTCCGTATTCAGAACTAACGCAAGATGAGGAGTTCTGGAAAGGGTGTACTTCTTGTGTCAATTTCGAAATATTACAAAGCAAAGAACGCAAAAACTGTTTGTGTACGGCAATGCTTTGGGATCCCGCTGAAAAAGAAAAAGAATTAAAACGCAAAATCGAAGAAAAAACGAAAGCGAAAGAGCGTTTAAAAGAAATGCAAAAAAAATCTTCCTTACTAAAACGATTGGTATTGAAGTTAAAAGGAAGTAAAATCGTAACATTATTTGTATAATCATCAATAAGTATTAAAATGAGTAAAAAGAAAGTTGTTTTAGCATTCAGTGGAGGTTTAGATACGTCATTCTGCTGCATCTATTTAGCTAAAGATTTAAATTTAGAAGTTCACTCAGTGGTTGTAAACACAGGAGGTTTTGACGAAGCAGAGTTAAAACAAATCGAAGAGAGGGCTTTAAGTTTAGGTGTAGCTTCTCATAATGTTATTGATGAAACTACAAATTATTACAACGATAGCATTAAATATTTGATTTTCGGAAACGTGTTGAAAAACGCTACGTATCCGTTATCAGTAAGTGCTGAGCGTGTTTGTCAAGCTACAGCTATTGCAAATTACGCGAAGAAAATTGGAGCAGAATGTGTGGCGCATGGATCTACAGGAGCAGGAAATGATCAAGTTCGTTTTGATATGATTTTCGAAATCTTAGTTCCAAATGTTGAGGTGATTACTCCAATTCGTGATTTAAAATTATCTCGTGAAGAAGAAATTGAATATTTACACAAACATGGTGTTGAAATCAACGCTGAAAAAGCGAAGTATTCTATCAACAAAGGTCTTTGGGGAACTTCAGTGGGTGGTAAAGAAACCTTAACTTCTAACCAATACTTACCAGAAGAATCTTGGCCAACGCCTGTCACAAAAACAGGTTCAGAACAAGTAACGATAGATTTCGTAAAAGGCGAACCTGTGGCATTAAACGGCAAAAAAATGACTTCGGTAGAGGTAATTCAAAAATTACAAGATTTAGCGCAACCTTACGGTGTTGGACGTGATATTCACGTGGGCGATACAATTATTGGTATCAAAGGTCGTGTAGGTTTTGAAGCTGCCGGACCAATCATTATTGTAAAAGCACATCACACGTTAGAGAAACACGTATTAACAAAATGGCAATTGTCTTGGAAAGATCAATTAGGAGCTTTCTATGGTAACTTTTTACACGAAGGACAATTCCACGATCCTGTAATGAGAGATATCGAGGCTTTCTTACAATCGTCTCAAGAAACGGTAAACGGACGAGTAATCGTTCAATTACAACCTAACTATTTCACGGTAATTGGTATTGAATCTGAAAACGATTTAATGTCTAGTAAATTCGGTACGTACGGTGAAATGAACAATTCTTGGACAAGTGACGATGTAAAAGGTTTCTCGAAAATTTTTGGAAACCAAGTTTCTATTTGGCATAAAGTAAATCAGAAGTAATGAAAAAAATTCGAGTTGGTGTAATTGGCGGTGCAGGATATACAGGTGGTGAATTGTTGCGTATTTTAGTAAATCATCCAAATGCAGAAATTACGTTTGTTCATAGCAATAGTAACGCAGGTAATCCATTATATAAAGTTCACACAGATTTAATTGGTGAAACCGATTTGTTGTTTACTAGTGAACTTTCTCAAGATATTGATGTATTGTTTTTGTGTGTGGGGCACGGAGATGCGAAGAAGTTTTTAGATGCAAATCTATTCAACGAAAACATTAAAATTATCGATTTAAGTCAAGACCATCGTTTGGCAGTAAATGCTAACGGATTTGTGTACGGTTTGGCTGAAATGAATCGTGAAAAAATTAAAACAGCAAATTATATTGCCAATCCGGGCTGTTTTGCTACAGCTATTCAAATGGCTTTGTTGCCATTAGCAAAAGCAAATAAGTTGAATAACGACATTCACATCAATGCCATTACAGGTTCTACTGGTGCCGGGCAAGGATTAAGCGCTTCTTCACATTTTAGTTGGCGAAACAATAATATTTCGGTTTACAAAGCTTTTTCTCATCAACATTTGAATGAAATTGGAGAAACTTTGGTTTCATTACAGTCTAATTTCAATTATGAAATTGATTTTATTCCCCAACGGGGCGATTTCTCAAGAGGAATTTTTGCTTCGGTTTATTTAAAATCAGAATTGTCTGAAGATGAGGCAGTAAAATTATACCAAGAGTATTATAAAGAACACTCGTTTACGTTTGTTTCTTCATCAAATATCAATTTAAAACAAGTGGTAAACACCAATAAATGCTTGCTCCACGTGAAAAAACACGGGAATAAATTGGCTGTTTTTTCTATTATCGACAATTTGTTGAAAGGAGCAAGCGGACAAGCCGTTCAAAATATGAATCTGATGTTTGGTTTGGAAGAAACAGCTGGTTTAAAATTGAAAGCGGTAGTATTCTAAAAGGATTAAAGATAATAGTATTAAGTATTAAGACGCTCGTCAGTTCGAGTGATTTTCGAAACAAAGTGAAGAAAATCGTATCGAGAACTTTTGTCATTTCGAACGAAGTGAGAAATCTTAACATTCGTTGACTAAGCGGAGTCGAATTGAACGAATTTAAACAGATTAAAAAATGAAATTATTTGATGTATATCCAGTAAACGCAGTTGAAATTCAAAAAGGACAAGGTTCTTATGTTTTCGATGCGAACGGAACAAAATATTTAGATTTATATGGTGGTCATGCCGTGATTTCAATCGGGCACACAAATCCACATTATGTAAACAGATTAACAGAGCAATTACAAAACTTAGGGTTCTATTCAAATTCTATTGAAATTCCTATCCAAAAACAAGTAGCTTCTTTATTAGGCGAAGTTTCAGGTAAAGCAAACTACCAATTGTTTTTATGTAATTCGGGTGCAGAAGCCAACGAGAACGCCTTAAAATTAGCTTCGTTCTACAACAAACGTAAAAAGATTGTTGCTTTTACAAACGGTTTTCACGGACGTACTTCATTAGCAGTTGCAGCAACAGATAATCCAAGAATTGTTGCTCCGGTGAACGAAACAGATAACGTGGTTTTCTTACCATTTAATGATGAAGTAGCTTTAGAAAAAGCATTCGCAGATTTTGGTAACGAAATTTCTTCTGTAATTATTGAAAGTATCCAAGGAGTTGGTGGTATTCAATTGGCTTCAGAATCTTTCTTACAAAAAATTAGAACCTTAACTACGCAGTACGATGCTGTTTTTATTGCAGATGAAGTTCAGTGTGGATACGGTCGTTCTGGTAAATTCTACGCACAAGATTATTCAGGTGTTGAAGCTGATATTTACACAATGGCAAAAGGAATGGGGAATGGTTTTCCGATTGGGGGAATTTCTATTTCTGAAAAATTTGTTCCTTGGCATGGTGAATTAGGTACAACTTTTGGAGGTAATCATTTAGCATGTGCTGCGGCTTTAGCTGTTTTAGAAGTAATCCAAAAAGATGATTTAATGAACAATGCTTTAGAAGTTGGAAATTATGTAATGAACGAATTAAAATCATTCGACAAAATCACTGAAGTTCGTGGTAAAGGTTTAATGATTGGAATTGATTTACCAATGGAATTAAAAGCGGTAAAAGACAATTTATTGTTCGAAAATAAAATCTTTACAGGTTATGCAGCGCCTAACGTCATTCGTTTATTGCCTGCATTAAATGTTACAAAAGTAGAAGCAGATATTTTCTTAGAAGCTTTGAAAGAACAGTTAAATAAGTATTAGTTTTTTTAGAAGAAAGAGTTGTCATTAACTACGTTCAGTTCGCAAGCTAGTGTTCGACGCTAGGAGGAATCTAATAGAACAAGATTCTTCACTTCGTTCTGAATGACATTCGACATTAAGACTTTCAACTTTACGACTTAAATTAATTATAAACAATTTGAAATCCAGATAAATGAAAAAGTTTTTTTCTGTAGGTGATGTAGATAATTTATCACAAATTGTAAAAGAGGCTTTAAATGAAAAAGCTTCGCCCAATGCCAACGAAGCATTAGGAAAACATAAAATGATGGGATTAGTATTTCTAAACCCAAGTTTACGTACGCGTTTAAGTACGCAAAAAGCAGCTATGAATTTAGGAATGAATGTAATGGTGATGAATATGGATAAAGACGGTTGGGCATTAGAAACTCATGATGGAGTGGTAATGAACGGTACAACCGTGGAACATATTCGTGAAGCGGCTGCGGTTATGGGTGAATATTGCGATATTTTAGGATTGCGTTGTTTCCCTGGATTAAAAGATGCTCAAAAAGATTATAGCGAAGATTTATTCAATAAATTTTTAAAATTCTGTAATACTCCGGTGGTAAGTTTAGAAAGTGCAACGCGCCATCCATTACAAAGTTTAACCGATTTAATCACGATTATTGAAAATGGTGATTATACGTTTGATGAAGCTACACAACAATACATTCCAAACGGTAAAAAGCCAAAAGTTGTTTTAACTTGGGCACCTCACGTAAAAGCGTTACCACAAGCAGTTCCGAATTCATTTTCAGAATGGATGTGCGAAGCTCAGAAACAAGGTTTAGTTGATTTTGTCATTGCGCAACCAGAAGGTTACGAATTAAACGAAGATTTTACACCTGGAGCAACCTTGGTTTACAATCAAGAAGAAGCATTTAAAGATGCTGATTTTATTTACGTTAAAAACTGGTCGAGCCATAAAGATTATGGAGCTATTTTACCTGTAGAAGGAGAATGGATGCCAACTTTACCAAGTTTGAAAATTACTAATGATGCAAAAGTAATGCATTGTTTACCCGTTCGTCGTGATTTAGAATTAGGATCAGATATTTTAGATTCAGAAAAATCATTAGTGGTTAAAGAAGCAGGAAATCGTGTTTGGGCAGCTCAAGTAGTGATTAAGCGTATTTTAGAAAATAATTAAATAGTATGCCACGGATTCACAGATTCATTTTTTTATTTGTGTATCTGTGGTAACAATTATAACAATGGAAAAACTAACACTTGTAAAAATAGGCGGAAACATCATCGACAACGAAAATGCGTTGAATGATTTCCTGAACTTATTTCAACAATTACCAGGAAAAAAAATCTTAGTTCATGGTGGTGGAAAAATTGCTACTGAATTGAGTAAAAAAATGGGCTTGAACCCTGAAATGGTAAAAGGTCGTCGGGTAACCGATGCCGAAATGTTGAAAGTGGTTACCATGGTTTATGCCGGGTTAACCAATAAAACCATTATTGCAAAATTACAAGGGTTAGGCAGTAATGCTTTAGGATTAACAGGTGCCGACGGAAATGTTATTGTAGCCAAAAAACGACCAATTACAGAAGTTGATTTTGGTTTTGTAGGCGATGTTACTGAAGAAAATGTGAATACAGAATTTTTATCATCTTTAATTAATCAAAACATTGTTCCAGTGTTTTCGGCAATAACTCACGATGGTCAAGGTCAATTATTTAATACAAATGCCGATACTATTGCATCTACACTTGCTGTGGCTTTGGCTGCTATTTATAATGTGCAATTGATTTATAGTTTTGAAAAGAAAGGTGTTTTAAAAGACATAAACGATGAAAATTCGGTAATTTCTAGTATTAATGAAGCTAATTTTAATAGTTTTGTTGAACAGAAAATTATTGCAGATGGAATGATTCCAAAAATTACCAATGCGTTGCAAGCCGTTAACAAAGGTGTTTCGCAGGTAATTATTAAAAATGCCAACGATTTATTAAATCAAACAGCAGGGACCATCGTTACAAAATAGAAAAAAATGAAAAATATTACAGAGGGAAGTATTCAATTGTTGATGGATTTAATCCGTACGCAATCATTTAGTAAAGAAGAAGATCAAACAGCTGAAATTATCGATACGTATTTAAAAGATCATGGTGTAGAAACGCACCGCGAATTAAATAATGTTTGGGCTTTCAATAAGTATTACGATCCTTCAAAACCAACGATTTTATTAAACTCTCATCACGATACTGTTCATCCAAATAAAGATTATACACGTGATCCTTTTCATGCTGAAATTTTAGATGGAAAATTATTTGGTTTAGGTAGTAATGATGCCGGAGGATGTTTGGTATCTTTAATAGGAACTTTCTTACATTATTACGATAAGCAAGATTTAAAATACAATTTTGTAATTGCTGCGACTGCCGAAGAAGAAATTTCTGGTTTACACGGCTTAGAATTTGTGGTTCCGAAATTAGGCGATTTAGAATTTGCCATTGTTGGTGAGCCTACACAAATGCATTTGGCTGTAGCCGAAAAAGGGTTAATGGTTTTAGAATGTAAAGCTCCTGGAAAATCGGGTCATGCAGCTCGCGAAGAAGGAGAAAATGCCATTTACAACGCCCTAAAAGATATTGCTTGGTTTCAATCGTTCAAATTCCCAAAAGAATCTGAAATGTTTGGACCCATTAAAATGTCGGTTACTATGATTAATGCTGGTACACAGCACAACGTAGTTCCAGCAAGTTGCGATTTTGTGGTAGATGTTCGTATTACCGATGCATATACAAATGAAGAAGTGTTAGATATTATTCATGAGCATACTATTAGTGATATTCATCCAAGATCTACGCGTTTAAAACCCTCTTGTATCGATAAAAATCATCCAATTGTTCAAGCGGGCTTGGCATTGGGAAGAACAACTTATGGTTCACCAACCACAAGCGATCAAGCATTATTGTCTATTCCTTCGTTAAAATTAGGACCTGGAGATTCGGCGCGTTCGCACACAGCAGATGAGTTCATCTATGTGAATGAAATTGAGGAAGGAATTCCGTTATATGTAAAAATGTTAGACCAAATCGTATTATGAAACTTTGGCAAAAAAATACAGAAGTAGATAAAACCGTAGAAAAATTCACTGTAGGTCGCGACCGAGAAATGGATTTTTACTTAGCAAAATTCGATGTGTTAGGATCATTGGCTCACACGCGTATGTTAGAATCTATTGGTTTGTTATCGGTTGCTGAACTTGAAGAAATTCAAAAAGAATTAAAAAATATATTCCGCGAAATCGAAGCTGGAAATTTTCAAATCGAAGACCATGCAGAAGATGTACATTCTCAAGTAGAATTTATGCTGACTGATCGCATTGGTGAAGCAGGAAAAAAAATCCACAGCGGACGTTCTCGTAACGATCAGGTGTTGCTAGATTTAAAATTGTTTTTCCGTTCAGAAATCGAGCAAATGGTTCTTCACGCAAAAGAATTGTTTGAAACCTTGATTTCATTAAGCGAAAAACACAAAAACGTGTTGTTACCAGGCTACACGCATTTGCAAGTAGCTATGCCAAGTTCGTTTGGCTTGTGGTTTGGAGCGTATGCAGAAAGCTTAATCGACGATTTAGAATTAATGCTTGCCGCTTGGAAAATTAGCAACAAAAATCCATTAGGATCTGCAGCAGGTTACGGATCATCGTTTCCATTGAATAGAACCCTAACAACAGATTTGTTAGGTTTTGAACAATTGAACTACAACGTGGTATATGCCCAAATGGGACGAGGTAAAACCGAACGTATTTTAGCCCAAGCAATGAGCAGTATTGCAGCAACAATGGCTAAAATGGCAATGGATATTACGTTGTATATGAATCAGAATTTTGCTTTTGTAAAATTTCCAGATCATTTAACCACAGGATCGAGTATTATGCCGCATAAAAAAAATCCGGATGTGTTGGAATTGATTCGTGCGCGTTGCAACAAAATTCAGGCATTACCGAATGAAATCGCTTTAATGACTACCAATTTACCTTCTGGGTATTTTAGAGATTTGCAGTTGTTAAAAGAGAATTTATTCCCAGCGTTTGAATCCTTGAACGATTGTATGCAATTGTTGGTGTTGATGTTAGATCATATTCAAATCAATGAAGAGATTTTAAACGACCCCAAATACGATTACTTATTCAGCGTTGAGGTTGTGAATAACGAAGTGTTAAACGGAGTTCCGTTCCGTGAAGCGTACAAAAACATAGGTTTAGCTATTGAAAATGATACATACAAGCCGTTAAAAGAAGTAAATCATACCCACGAAGGAAGTATTGGAAATTTAATGAATCAACAGATTTCTGAAGCTTTTGAAAAAGTAATACAAGATTTTAATTTTGAAAAAGTACACCAAGCATTAAATGCTTTGGTACAAGAATAAGAAAAGCCCGATGTTTTGTATTGGGCTTTTTTGTATATCTAGTTAATTCAACTTTTTTATCAAAAATCACCAATGTTAGCTTTAATAGGCACAACTAAAAACTGCTTTTTATATTCATTGTCAACCAAAGCAGGATTCCATCGGGTTGATGCAATTACACGCACTGCTTCTTTATAAAAACTGTTTTCAGCACCAATTTCTTTGGGCGAAAATTCAAAAGCCTTACCGTCTTCGCTCACTGCAAATACCACATAAAAAACAAAATACGGCTGTTTTTTTGCCTTTGCAGGAATATCTTCTTTTTTTACGTTGTTGTAATTAAAATTGTTGTTTACGTAATAATACAAATCTTCGGTATTGCCACCGGCATAACTTGCATCGATAACAATTGGCTGATGTTCAATAGTTAGCGTGTCTTGTGCGAAACCGTTTGCAACAGACATTAACAAAAAACAAAATATACTTAAAATTCTCATAATTGCTCTAATTTTTGAAGGTTTTCCAATGCTTTATGAATTGATTTCACCTGATCGAACGTTAACAACAAGCGCAGTCCGTTTTTGGTTTGTTTTTCTTTTAAAGTCGCTAATTTTGGGTACACCTGTATAAACTGTAACACCTTTCTAAATTGTGCCGATTGATAATAACTTGATTGCTGATCGCTTACAAAATAGCCAATCATTTTGCTTTGTTTTAGCACTAATTTTTCAATTCCGGCTTTTGATGCAATCCATTTAATTCGAACAGAATCTAACAAATTTATTGCTTGTTTAGGTAATGCACCAAATCGATCGATCAATTTATTCTGAAAAGCAATCAGTTCATCTTCGGTTTTCAAAGTTGCCAATTCGTTGTATAAAGAAAGTCTTTCAGAAACACTGTTTATATAATCATCAGGAAACAAAATCTCAAAATCCGATTCTATAACAATATCCTTTACATACTCTTTTGTATCAATATTCTGTTCTTCTTCGTACAGATCTTTGAACTCGTTTTCCTTCAACTCATCAATGGCTTCGTTCATGATTTTTTGATAGGTTTCAAAACCAATTTCATTGATAAATCCACTTTGTTCGCCACCCAAAATATCACCGGCACCACGAATTTCCAAATCTTTCATAGCAATATTGAATCCACTGCCCAAATCGCTGAATTGTTCCAATGCCGAAATACGCTTACGCGCTTCTTCGGTCATTACACTGTAAGGCGGCGTAATAAAATAACAAAATGCTTTTTTGTTGCTTCTCCCTACCCGACCACGCATTTGATGTAAATCGCTCAATCCGAAATTATTGGCATTATTGATAAAAATGGTATTTGCGTTTGGAACATCCAATCCACTTTCAATAATAGTTGTGGCAACCAAAACGTCAAATTCGCCTTCCATAAACGATAAAAGAAGTTCTTCTAATTTTTTACCGTCCATTTGTCCGTGACCCACACCCACTTTGGCATTTGGAACCAAGCGCTGGATCATTCCGGCAACTTCCTTAATATTTTCAATTCGGTTGTTGATAAAATAAACTTGTCCGCCACGTTCCAATTCATACGAAATAGCATCGCGGATCACCTCTTCATTAAACCCAATCACATTGGTTTCGATGGGATAACGATTAGGCGGCGGTGTGGTAATAACTGATAAATCGCGGGCTGCCATTAAAGAAAACTGTAACGTTCTCGGGATTGGTGTTGCGGTAAGCGTTAGGGTGTCAATATTTTCGCCAATGGTTTTTAATTTGTCTTTTACCGCTACTCCGAATTTTTGTTCTTCATCGATAATCAGCAAGCCCAAATCTTTAAAAACCACATTTTTATTTACTAACTGATGCGTTCCAATGATGATGTCGATTTTTCCTTCTGCCAAATCTTTCAATGTTTCTGCTTTTTGTTTGGCTGTTTTAAAGCGATTCAAATAAGCTACACTCACCGGCATATCTGTTAAACGTTCGGTAAATGTTTTATGATGCTGAAATGCCAAAATGGTTGTTGGTACCAGCACCGCAACTTGTTTTCCGTTATCGACCATCTTAAAAGCCGCGCGAATAGCAACTTCGGTCTTACCAAAACCCACATCGCCACAAACCAAACGATCCATTGGCCGTTCATTTTCCATATCGGTTTTTACATCAATAGTAGATTTCAACTGATCTGGGGTATCTTCGTATATAAACGAACTTTCTAACTCTGCCTGCAAATAACTGTCGGGTGCACAAGCAAAACCTTTCTCCAATCGGCGCTTTGCGTACAGTTTTATAAGGTTGAAAGCAATGTGTTTTACACGCGCTTTTGTTTTTTGCTTTAAGGCTTTCCAAGCACCCGAACCAATCTTATATATTTTTGGCGGCGCACCTTCTTTGCCGTTGTATTTTGATATTTTATGAAGTGAATGGATGGAAACGTACACAATATCGTTATCGGCATACACCAATTTTATGGCTTCCTGTTTTTTACCGTCGACATCGATTTTTTGTAAACCGCCAAACTTCCCAATTCCATGGTCAATATGCGTTACATAATCGCCCACCGAAAGCGTGGTAAGTTCTTTTAAAGTAATGGTTTGCTTTTTGGTGTACCCGTTTTTTATGCTGAATTTATGGTAGCGTTCAAAAATTTGATGATCGGTATAACACGCAATTTGATTTTCTTTATCAATAAAACCTTGATACAAAGGCATTACTACCGTTTGATACTGCTGAATACTTTTGTTTTGATCTTTTAAACTGCTGAAAATTTCTTCGAAACGTTTGCTTTGCGATTCACTGGAACAATATAGATAGTTTGTAAAACCGTTTTGAGTATTTTCATTTAGATTTTCTATAAGCAGATCGAACTGTTTGTTGAACGACGGTTGCGGATTGAAATAAAAATCGACCGAAAAATGCGGTGTAAAAAAGTTTTGCTGTGCGAGTTCAACCACTGTAAAATCATCAGCTTTTTGTAAAAATTCAGTTGACGGCACAAACATTTCTTCGGGAGCTAAGTGCTTCACATTATCGCCTAATTTTTGAAATGCTTCGGTTGCCTTTTGAAACATTTTGGTAAGTTGATCGCTTACTAAATGGGTATTCTGAATAAACAAAACCGTGTTTGGACTGATGTAATTCAAAAAACTTTCACGGTTTTCCTGCAAAAACTTGTTTTCTACATTGGGAATAATCGTGATTTTTTTATTTGTTTCGATTGATAGCTGCGTTTCCACATCAAACGTACGGATACTGTCGATTTCGTTTCCAAAAAATTCAATACGATAAGGATTTTCGTTAGAGAAAGAAAACACATCGATAATTCCACCACGAACCGAAAATTCGCCCGGTTCCGAAACAAAGTCCACTCGTTTAAAGTTGTATTCAAACAGCACTTCGTTTACAAAATCAATCGTCATTTTATCGTTAACAGCAATTTTCAACGTGTTTTTATCTAACTGCTTGCGGGTAACCACTTTTTCAAACAACGCATCGGCATACGAAACTATCACAACCGGTTTTTTACGAGCATTTAATCGGTTTAAAACTTCGGCACGTAACAACACATTGGCATTATCTGTTTCTTCAATTTGATACGGACGGCGGTACGATCCCGGATAAAACAACACATAGTCCTTCGAAATCAGATTTTCTAAATCATTCAAATAATAAGCAGCTTCTTCTTTATCGTTAAAAATCAATAAAAAATGTTGATCGGAATCTTTAAACAATGCCTGAATTTGAAACGACAAAGCCGATCCAACAAATCCTTTGGCATGTATTTTATTGCCTAATTTACCAAGTTGCTGCTGTAATTGCTGGGTTTTTGTAGCTTGTTCAAATATTTTTTTAATACTCATTATTCTTGTGGAATGGCGTTTAAAGTTGCACGTTTTATTGTATCGATTCGTTGATTTAACTGATCTTCACCAACTTCTTTCGGAATTTTAGACTTTATTTCGAATTCGTTAAACTGGTTAAGAATAGAATTGGTACTTTTTTGAATACTCGCCAATAAACTGTTTATTTCTTTAACATTCAAAGGTTCCAATTCTAATTGCATATTTAAATTTTGAATATGGGTTTCCAACAGGGAAAGTCGTGCCTTTGTTTCTTGTTTATTATATAATTCGGGAATACTGTTTTTTAATACCGCTACTTTTTCAACCAAAGTATTCGATTTGTGTATGTAATTCCGAAGGCTTGCATTAGGCGCAATGGTTAGCTCATTCACATAATTTCTCCAATCTTCCCAATTGTTCAGTTTTAAAGTAATTGCCGGATTTGAAACCGTTACGTTAAACTTCCATTTTGCGTGAATGGTTTTCACCATAGAATCTTGCGAAATCTTATTTGTTGCAACAACTGCAGTATTTGTCTGTTTTTTACAACTTATTGTTGTCGTTGCAAGCAGTATCAAAATAAAAATATATCTCATAAAATGTATCTTAAACCAAATAACAAAATTACTAATATTGCCCTTACTAAACAGTTTAAAGAACAAATATTAAGCTGTTTTAAAGGTTTTTTTTAGAAAAGATTTAAAAAAATAGTTACAAAAGCTATCTTTGTAGAAGAATTTAAACAACATGAACGATACCAGAATATTGATTATTGGAGCTTGCGGACAGATTGGTTCCGAGCTTACCCTAAAATTAAGAGAAATCTACGGATTAGATAACGTAATTGCATCAGACATTAGAAAAGGCGAACAAGAAGTTTTTCAAACAGGTCCTTTTGAGTTAGTAGACGCTATGAATTACGATGCTGTTGCTGCATTAATTGATAAATACCAAATTGATGAGGTTTATTTAATGGCAGCGTTATTATCGGCAACTGCAGAGAAAAACCCGGCTTTTGCTTGGGAATTGAATATGAATTCACTGTTTCACGTGTTGAATTTAGCCAAAGAAGGTAAAATCAAAAAAATATTCTGGCCATCAAGCATCGCAGTTTTTGGACCTACAACGCCAAAACACAACACCTCACAATATACCGTTATGGAGCCATCTACCGTTTACGGAATTTCTAAACAAGCTGGTGAGCGTTGGTGCGAATATTACTTTAACAAATATGGGGTTGATGTACGTTCTATTCGCTATCCTGGTTTAATTTCATGGAAAACGCCTCCAGGCGGTGGAACAACCGATTACGCTGTCGATATATACTACAAAGCAGTTTCAGACAATAAATATACTTGTTTTTTAAGTGAAAATACCGAATTGCCAATGATGTATATGGATGATGCCATTCGTGCTACCGTTGGTATTATGCAGGCTCCGAAAGAAAATATTAAAATACGTTCGGCATACAATTTATCGGCTATCAGCTTTACACCTAAAGAAATTGCTGCAGTTATTGCCCAAGAAAAACCTGGGTTCGAAATTTCGTATGAACCCGATTTCCGTCAAGAAATTGCCGACTCTTGGCCAAGCAGTATTGATGATTCATCGGCACGTGAAGATTGGGGTTGGAAACACGATTACGATTTAGAAAGCATGACAAAAGTAATGTTAGAAAATTTATCAAAATAGCTACAATCTTTTAAAAATTATTTTTTATCATTGTAACTTATAAAAATTTATTACATTAGCATAAAAAATACATAAACTATAAACTAATAACTATGAAAAAAGTATTTTCACTTTTATTAATATTATTACCATTGGCACTTTTAACCGTATCTTGTCACGATGAAGAAGATCCAATCACTGCAACATCACCTTACGCAAAATATAAAGGAGCTTGGGTTGGAAAGTATATGGGAAGTGATTTAGGAACTTTAGATTTTAAAGTAAATGCAGATGGAACAATAGTGGGCGATGTACAATCTGAAGGTTTTAAAAACGCAGAACTAACTTTAAAAGGAAAAGTTGATATTCATGGCGAAATTTCTATGATTTTAATAAATACTACTGAAGACGATGTGGACGAAGAAATAGGTAGTTACGTAGGAACAATATTTGATTCTAACGCATCAGGAACTTGGACAAACGATTCTAAAGGAATTAAAGGTTCTTGGACAGCAAATAAATAATCCAATATTTAAACACCCAAAAATCCACTTTAAAGCGAAGTGGATTTTTTATTTTCTTTCATTCCTTCGATACTTTCAGAAGCCTCATTCAAGGCAATTTTATACCATTTGTCCATTAATGGAAAAACTGTTTTTGAAACAGTTTCTATAGAATGATAAAACACCGATTCGTTCAACTTTTCTTGCGACACAATTAAATGATTAAAATTGATCTTTTGAAAAACATTTAAGAAAACCGAAATAATCAAAATCATTTTAATGCCTTCAAAAACGGCTCCAAAAATTTTATTTACAAAACCAAGCGCCAAACTTTCGGCTAATTTTGTAATTGCTTTTCCCAAGAAAAAAAGAGCAATTAAGACAGCTACAAAAGTTATAAAAAACGCCGAAACGGTTAACGTATTTGGATTCCACTGTGTATTTGCCATTAAAAATTCACGCATAAAAAACGAAAAACGCAACGAAATATAAATACCTGCTATTAATGCAATTAATGAAATAACCGAAACTACCAACCCGTTTTTTATTCCTTTAAACAAGGCGTATCCCAATAAAACGGCAATTATTAAATCTACAACAATCATATCGTTAAAATAAAGTACAAATATACAGCTGTTTCGGCATTATAAAATATCTTTGCAGTTCAATATAAAATTATGGCAAGAGACGAAGAATTAAAAGAACGCTGGAATTTGCTTGTTAAAAAACTGTCTGATCAATTTGCCGACGGAGATACGTTAGATGTAGATGGAATTATTTATTTAATCGGCGTACAGGAATTGGGCAAATTCACAAAAAAATTTAAGAAAGACGAAAAAGTAAACATTATGCACATTGCCATTTGCCGTTTACTTGAACCGTTTGGCTATTATGAATTTTCGCATTTCGATACCGACGGTTGGCCACATTACAATATAAAAGACCAATTGCCGCATTTAAAGGCAGGCGAACAAACGGTATTAATGAAAGATGCCATTGTACACTATTTTTTAGACAACGGATATATAAGTTAATTTTTAACCATTCTAATTTTTTAGCATCAACCAAAAACCGTAAATTTGCAAAATACCTTTTTATAAAACAATGATAGATAAAATTAAAGAATTAATTGGCGAGGCTGAAGCTTTTACTACCGATAATAAAGATGCTTTAGATACTTTTAGGATTAAATTTATTTCTAAAAAAGGTTTGATTAACGAAATTTTTGCCGAATTTAAAAATGTTCCAAACGATCAGAAAAAAGAATTTGGACAGGCAATTAATTCGTTAAAAAATGCTGTAGAAAATAAAATTAAATCTATTCAAGATGCGTTAGAATCTAAAGAAGAAGCCGCAGGTATTTTTGGCGATTTAACACGCCCGGGAACACCTGTAAACATTGGTTCACGCCACCCTATTTCTTTAGTTAAAAATCAGGTAATAGACGTTTTCTCTAACATTGGATTTAATGTTTCGGAAGGTCCGGAAATTGAAGACGACTGGCATAATTTTGAAGCGTTGAATTTCCCGGCTCATCACCCGGCGCGCGATATGCAGGATACGTTTTTCGTGCAAATGAATCCAGATTATTTATTGCGTACACATACGTCATCGGTGCAAGTACGCTATATGGAAAATAATCAGCCACCTATTAGAACCATTTCTCCAGGTCGCGTTTTTCGTAACGAAGCTATTTCATCGCGATCGCACTGTATCTTTCATCAGGTAGAAGGTTTGTATATTGATAAAGATGTATCGTTTGCCGATTTAAAACAAACTTTATTATATTTCACGAAAGAAATGTTCGGAAAATCGAAGATTCGTTTACGTCCGTCTTACTTTCCTTTCACCGAACCAAGTGCCGAAGTTGATGTTTATTGGGGTTTAAAAACCGAAACCGATTACCGCATTACCAAAGGAACGGGCTGGTTAGAAATTATGGGTTGTGGTATGGTAGATCCTAATGTTTTAAAGGCATCTAACATCAATCCCGATGAATATTCTGGCTTTGCTTTTGGAATGGGATTAGAACGCATGGCAATGTTGTTGTACCAAATTGGCGATATTCGTATGTATTTTGAAAACGATGTACGCTTTTTAGAACAGTTTAAAGCAAATTTCTAAATAAATTATAGTAAAACAGCCTTGATTTTCAAGGCTGTTTTTTTGTTATTCGTTAATAGTGTTGTTTTTATGATACAATCTGTTAAAACCTATTATAAAGAACACTAAAGCAGTTGCAAACGATATAAAACCAACATTTACCACAAAACCCAAGGCAAAACAAATTACCCAGATTAATTTTTCGCCAGCCGGCATTTTTTCCGATTTAAAAATCATAAAATACGCCAAAGCTATGTAAATAACCGATGATATTAAACCAACGGTTATTAAACTGTTCCCGTTTAAAAAACCTAATTCTGTGTGAGTTACTTTTAATACCGATCCTACAATTAAAATTATAAAACTCAACACAAAAGCTATTCTGTAAAATTTAAAAAGATTCATATTTACTTTTTTACAAATTTATACAAATTGAAAC
Organism: Paenimyroides ummariense; assembly: GCA_040391585.1. Taxonomy (GTDB): domain Bacteria; phylum Bacteroidota; class Bacteroidia; order Flavobacteriales; family Flavobacteriaceae; genus Flavobacterium; species Flavobacterium ummariense_A. The sequence goes on from JBEBXO010000001.1 coordinate 36,933, forward strand.
TTTTTTTCGGTTTCATGAATACTTCGATTTAGACTAGGTTTAATTATTTTGAAAAAAATAAAAAATGTAATAAAATGTATCACTAAAAATATGGAAAGAAAATGATAACCAGCACTTGACAAACCATATTCATTACCAAAAAAACGACTAACAATTTGAAAATATCCGCCACAAATTCCAACTGTCGGTAAAGAATATACAGATTTTGCTACCGATTGTATCAACCAACTTTGACCTTTTTTCTTTTGTTCTTTTTTTATTTTGAAAATAAATCTCAAACCATCCACCATAAACCAAGCAAACGAAAGAACTAGAAAACCTAAACCAAGCATTTCTCCAATTTCACCAGTATTTTTTAGAAAGAAAAAAATAGCTAAATACAAAGCAATAGTAACCACTACTTTTGGAATAGAAATGAATTTTAAAAGTTCACTCCACAACATTTTGGTGTAATATGAATGTAGTTCAGCCTGCTTTTGTTCAACTAGTCCTGTAAAACCAAAGACACCAAATTTTTTAAATTCAATTTGCAAGGCATCTTCATACAAAATGTTTGGATTTTCTTTCCATTGCTCTTCAATAGCATTCGCTAAATGATCTACCAATTCTACCTGAACATCATAAAATTCAACATAATGTTTTTTGGTAAAAGTAAATAAAGCGTCGATTTGTTCAGTAGTTAATTGTTTCATTTTTGACTAAGTAAGGTTTTAAATTTTCTTTCGTTTTTAATTTTATAGTAGAAAAAAAGGTGATAAAGCATTAGACTAATTGCAGTAAAACCTGATAACATTAGCAACGATGGAAATTTACCCATGCTTTTAATCCAATGAATTCCAAAATACAAATAGAACATCAATATGAAGCTAATGGTGAAAAATGCTCCATAAGTTGTAGCTACTTTGTTTTTTGAACAGAAAGTATAATATCCTAAAATAATTATATTGATTGCCGGAAGTGTAAATGGCATTAATTTCAAATCTTCTACAAGTGCGCTATAATTTGAATAAGGTAAATTATCATAAACAAAATAAGATATTATCCATAATAGAATGAAAACAGGATTTAGAAAAATATCTTTCAATAACGAAACACGTTGAGCTGTTACGTTCGTCCATTGCATTAATTTTTGAGTTTTTAGATACTCTTTTTGTTCTTCAAAAACTAAATCAACAGCTCCTTCAAATGACATATTTTCTTTTTCTTCGATCAAACATAAAATATGATCTAAAACTTCGATTCGTGCATCAATAAAAGTGAATCCGTACTTAATAAGTTTTTGATTTACGATTCGAATTTGTTCAGTAGTTAATTGTTTCATCAAATCACTTTTAAAAGTTGATTTTCTATTTTAATGTGCTTATGCATAACCCAAGCCTTACCTAACATTAATAATGAAACATAAGTACTTGGCCAAAACAGGGGTAGAATTGTTTCGTATGTTTCTTCAGACATAAAAAATGCATTAATAATTAAAAATGCTAAGAAAGTTAACGTCTGTCCGAAAACCTTTTGCAATGCGTAAGCGCTTAAAGTAGAGTTAACTTTATTTTTATATTTCCGCATTAATAAATAGGCATTCGCTAAAACCCCCAATACTAACATTGGTAATAGAAAAAGGTATCCTGAAATGCCATTTTGTTGACCATAATACGCTATCAAAGAAATAACAAGCGTAACAGGAATTGCGCTAAATTGAAATTTCCAATCTAATGATTTCCAAAGTTTAGCAACAATATATGGAATATGTTCGTAGCGACTCCATGTTTTCGGCAAAATCATTGGGTTCCAACGATTCATAACTTTTACAAATGCCTGATCAAATGTAGTTTGGTTATTCTGTAAATCTTCTTCAATTTCTGATGCAATATGATCTACAACTTCTAAACGAACATCATCAAAATCTTTAAAATTACATTTTTCAATTAAAGCATTTTCTATAAACTGTATTCGTTGGAAAGTAAGTTGTTTCATTAGATCACTTTTAAAAGTTGGTTTTCTATTTTAATGTTTTTTCGCATAAGAATAGTTCGTACTGCAAACACAAGTGTTGTATGAACAACAACAAATAATGCAGGACGAGATAGTAAATCGCCATCGCTGTAGTTCGCATATATGTTAAGTATTAATGCGAAAAGAAAAAGACCAACATAAAGATTAATTTTATTTTTAGCATATCTACTTAATACAGTGTTGAATTGATTTTTTCTAAACAGAATCAATAAGTAGCTACCTAAAACAAGTCCTATGCATGCAATAAAATACATGGCATAAGTAACCCAATCTTCTTTTCTAAAAGGTATTGATCCAAAAGTAAGAATAGCAGTTAATGGCAATACACAAATGTTGTATTTCCAATCCAATTTTTTCCAAAGTGTCGAAACCATTTTTGGAACACTATTGTAAATTGAATTTCTATCCCAAGAAATTTCTTCTTTCCATTTTTGCAAAATGATTGGTAAAGCTTCTTCAAAATTAATTTGCTTGTTTTCCATTAAAAGCTCTACATCTGAGGCAATATGGTCTAGTAACTCGGTTCGCAAATCATCGAAATACTCAAATGTGTAATGCTTTTTTAAAACATAATCGATATAGTTGATATTGTCTGCTGATAACTTCATTAATAACCAAATTTCAAATTGGGGTTTACAATATTTTGCATGTTACGAATAAAGTTCTCCAATTCTTCCATACGCGATGCGGTTTCGGTTATACCGTTTTCGGTAAGTTTATAATATTTACGAATACGTCCGTCTACACGATCCATTTCTACATCTAAAAAACCTTCGGCTTCCATTTTATGTAAAGCAGGATACAGCGCACCTTCGGTAATATTCATTTCGCCCGCAGTAATTTCTTTCACTTTCTGGGTAATTTCATAACCATACATTTTCCCTTGCTGCTCTAACAGTTTCATAATAATGGTATTTAGGCTGCCTTTATATAATTGTTGTTGTTTTTTCATACTTATGATTGTTAGGTATGCAGCAAATATACATATAATTCTTATACATACAAGTTATAGGTATTAAAAATGTTTCAGAAATGATAAAAGTCACTTTGAAGCCGTTTGAATTTTGTATTTTTGTAAAAATTTTAGATAATGTCAAAATTCAATCCTTTAAAGGTTAAAGAAATAAAAAAGGAAACACCTTTGGCTGTTTCTATTGTGTTTGATATACCAGCAGAATTAAAAGCTGACTATACATTTACGGCTGGGCAGTATGTAAATATTAAAGCGCAAATAAACGGCGAAGAAGTAAGACGATCGTATTCTATCAGTTCCTCTCCAAAAAGCAACGAATTACGTATTGTAGTTAAAGCAATAGATGGCGGTTTGTTTTCTAATTATGCCACAAAAGAACTTAAGGTGGGCGATATTTTAGAGATTGCACAACCCGAAGGTAAATTTGTTTTAGAAGATACAAATGCCAAAATTATAGCCGGTATTGCAGCAGGATCGGGCATTACGCCTATTATTTCGTTGGCTAAAGATGTTTTAGAAAGCGCAAACGATACTACTTTTATTTTAATTTACGGAAACAAATCGGTTGAAGATACAATTTACTATAACGAAATTGAAGCATTAAAAAGCACCTATTTAGGTCGTTTTTTTGTACATTATACCTTTACAAAAACACATCCAGAAGGTTCGCTTTTTGGTCGTATAGAACGATCAACCATTAATTTTGTCTTTAAAAACAAACATAACGAAAAACGTATTGATAAATACTTTTTATGTGGACCTGAAGACATGATTAAAAAAGTTACTGATGTTTTAAAAGAAAACGGCGCTACCGATGAGCAAGTTCATTACGAACTGTTTACCACAAGTTCAACCAACGGAGAAATTCCGGTTTCGGGCGAAGGTATGGTAAAAGTTACTGTTTTGGTTGATGATGTAGAAACTACGTTTAATATGCCGCGTACCGAAAATATTTTAAGTGCCGCTTTAAAACATGGAGTTGATGCACCTTATTCTTGTCAAGGTGGTATTTGCAGTTCATGTATGTGCAGAACCGTAAAAGGGACCGTGGAAATGAAAACCAACCATATTTTAATGGACGATGAAATTGAAGAAGGTTTGGTTTTAGCATGTCAGGCGTATGTAACCTCTGATGAAATCTATGTTGATTTTGATGATGTTTAAAAATCATTTCTTAAATTATACAACCCCGCGAGAGTTGCAACTCTCGCGGGGTTGTTTTTTTACACAACAATATAACTATTAATACATTACCATTTATTTTGTCAAGACCTCACAGGTTTTAAAAACCTGTGAGGTCTTTTGTTCTTTACAAATCAAAACCTAAATCGGTTCTGTAATATTTTTTGTCGAAATTTATTTTTTCAACGTTTTTGTATGATTGCTTTAATGCTTCACTAAAATTTTCTCCGTACGATGTAATCGCAAGTACACGACCGCCATTTGTTACAATATTTCCGTCTTTTTCTGTTGTTCCTGCATGGAAAACAATAGAATTTTCTACTTGATCTAATCCTGTTATAACCTTTCCTTTTTCGTAATCTTCAGGATATCCCCCCGAAACAACCATCACGGTTGTAGCTGTTCGTTCATCGGTTTCTAACACTGTATTTGACAATGTTTGGTTTGCAACTGCTTGGAACAATTCTACAAGATCTGATTTTATTCGTGGAATAACCACTTCGGTTTCAGGATCGCCCATACGAACGTTGTATTCAATAACAAAAGGATCGTTTCCTACTTTAATTAAACCAATAAAAACAAAGCCTTTGTATTCAATAGCATCGTTTTTTAAGCCGTTAATTGTTGGTATTACAACGCGTTCTTCTACTTTCTGCATAAATTCTGCATCAGCAAACGGAACCGGAGAAACAGCTCCCATTCCACCCGTATTTAAACCGGTATCGCCTTCGCCAATTCGCTTGTAATCTTTAGCTGTTGGAAGAATTTTGTACGATTTTCCATCGGTTAAAACAAAACATGATAATTCAATACCGTCTAAAAATTCTTCAATCACCACTTTAGACGATGCGTCGCCAAACTTGGCATCAACTAACATATTGCGTAATTCTTGTTGCGCTTCGGCTAAATCGTTCAAAATCAACACACCTTTACCAGCAGCCAAACCATCGGCTTTTAAAACATAAGGAGCATTTAAAGTTGTTAAAAATTCGCAACCTGCTTCTACCGTATCTTTTGTAAACGCTTCATAACGAGCCGTTGGAATATTATTTTTAACCAAGAATTGTTTAGCAAATTCTTTACTGCCCTCTAACTGAGCACCGTGTTGCGACGGACCAATTACAGGTATTGTATTTAGTGCAGTATCGTTCTTAAAAAAATCGTAAATACCTTTTACTAACGGATCTTCTGGTCCAACAACTACCATTTCTATCGCATTTTGTAAAACAAACTGTTTAACAGCGTTAAAATCTGTAGGGTTTACAGCAACATTTGTTGCAATTTGACCAATACCTGCATTTCCTGGTGCCACAAATAATTGGGTACATTTTGCACTTTGTGTCATTTTCCACGCTAATGCATGCTCTCTTCCGCCTGATCCTAATAGTAAAATATTCATTTTTTGTGTGTTGTAATTTTATTGCAAAAATAAGATATAAAAACAATTAATAGGCTTTTTTCTCGCCCTTGATTGCATTTTTAATAGTTAAGTAGATAATTTTTAAATCGAGCAGTAACGACCAACTTTCCATATAAAAAATATCGTATTTAATGCGGTTTATAATATCGTTGTCGTTTTCTATTTCGCCACGGTAACCATGTGTTTGCGCCATGCCCGTTATACCTGGTTTAATAAAATGGCGCGCTTTAAATTTATTGACCTTAACTGCGTATTTTTCGGTAAAGTTAATCATATGCGGACGTGGGCCTACAACAGACATACTGCCAAAAAAAACATTAAAAAACTGCGGCATTTCGTCGATACTTGTTTTACGTAAAAACGCACCTACTTTTGTAATTCGGGGATCGTTCTTAATGGCTTCGTCTGTATCAGCTTTTTCATTTACAAACATCGATCGGAATTTATAGCAGTTAAATTCTTCATAATCTAATCCGTGTCGCTTTTGTTTAAAGAATATAGGTCCTTTAGATTCTAACCGAATAAAAATTGCTATTAACGGTGTTAGCCACGACATGATTAAAATGATAACCAAAGAGGAAAAAGCAATATCGAACAAACGCTTTATAAAGTAATTAATAGGATCGTTTAACGGGGTTGTTCTTGATGCCATTACGGGTATCACACCATAATAATCGACTTTTAAATTAGCAGAAAGCAGATCTTTTTTAGATGGTAAAAACTTTAAAAGCTTTAGGTTGTTATCTACATAATCAATAAAAACGGTTACTTGTTTTGTGGTAGTTTTTTCTAAACTTAAATAAATTTCATCGATATCGTTTTCTACGCAAAAAGCAATGATATCTGTGGTTGAATTATGCCCCAATGAAAAACTGCCAAATAATTTGTAGCCATAATCTGCGTTTTCGGTTACAAATTTTATAAAATTAGCCGTTAAATCGTCGTGACCTACTATTACAATTCGTCTTAAATTTCCTTTATAATATTTTCTGAACATTTTAAGCATCCAAAAAACAAGGTATTTTGCCAAAACAATTGCTATTGATGTTGACAGCAAATAAAACCCAACTACACTATATTCTTTTGTTAACGAAAATAAACCGTTTAAGGCAAATATATTTAAAGCAAACAGAAAATACTGTTTTATTGCTTTTTGAGCAATTTGAATGAGTTTTGTAAAACGATATACCTGATAAAATTTTGTTATTATTGATATTACAATCCACGAAAAAGCAAAGTACAAATAAAAATAAACACCCTGAAAAGAATCGGGTAATAGCCAAATACCAAAAATTACCAGAACTAATAAATCAAAAGTTATGGTAATGGGTCTTAAATACTTGGAATATCTACCTATTTTTCGTTGCACTAATAAATGTATTTAGAAAAATCTTTGTGTTCTTCTTTTTGTAATTCTTCTGCCGATAAAGTTTTAAAATAATCGAACGTTTTCTGCAAACCTGTTTTACGATTGGTTTTTGCTTCCCAATTTAACACTTTTTTAGCTAAAGTTGTATCGGGCTGGCGTTGCAACGGATCATTTTCTGGCAAGGGCATGTAAATAATCTTTTGATTTGTACCTGTTAACTGAATAATTTCTTTTGCAAAATCGTTTATGGTAATTTCATCAGGATTACCAATATTTACTGGTAGGTGATAATCGCTCATTAACAACCTGAAAATTCCTTCGATCTGATCGTCTACATAACAAAAAGAGCGCGTTTGGTTTCCATTGCCAAAAATAGTTAAATCTTCGCCACGCAACGCCTGACCCATAAATGCAGGTATTACACGACCATCGTTCAAGCGCATTCTTGGTCCGTAGGTATTAAAAATACGTACAATTCGGGTTTCTAATCCGTGGAAATTATGATACGCCATTGTAAGCGATTCTTGAAAACGCTTGGCTTCATCGTAAACTCCGCGCGGACCAATTGTATTTACGTTTCCGTAATAATCTTCGGTTTGTGGATGAACTAACGGATCGCCATAAACTTCGGATGTAGATGCAATTAAAATTCGGGCATTTTTTGCTTTAGCCAATCCTAACAAATTATGTGTTCCCAAAGAACCTACTTTAAGTGTTTGAATAGGAATTTTTAAGTAATCGATTGGACTTGCAGGCGATGCAAAATGTAGAATATAATCTAAATTTCCGGGTACATGCACAAATTTGGTTACATCGTGATGATAAAACTCAAAATGTTCGTTTTTAAACAAATGCGCAATGTTTTTTAAATCGCCGGTAATTAAATTATCCATTCCAATAACATAAAAACCTTCTTTTATAAAACGGTCGCATAAATGCGAACCTAAAAAACCTGCAGCGCCTGTAATTAATACCCTTTTCATTATTGTTTGCTATTTTGGTAAAATTACTGCTTTATTACAATTATTTATAATTGTGTAATGAATTTATTTTGTAAACAGTTTGAAACATATTTTTTTATCTCTGCTTCAAATCGTTCTTTAGAAAAAGTAAAAGCATGGTTTCTTATTTCAGATAAATTAAATGTGGTACTCTCAAATTCATCAATAGCCATTTTTAAAGATGCTGTTGTTTGTTCGTTAAACAAAATACCTGTTTTGCCATTAACAACTGTTTCTAAAACTCCGCCTGCTTTATAAGCAATTACGGGGGTTCCGCACGCCTGCGCCTCAATTGGGGCAATACCAAAATCTTCTAAACCTATATGTATAAAGGCTTTTGCTTTTGAAAGTATTTTATTTACTTGGGTAGAATCTAAATAACCTGTAAACTGAATGTTGGGGTTTGCAATACTTTTTAACTTTGATAATTGATCTCCATCGCCAATAACAATCAGTTTTTTGTTTAATGTGTTAAAGGTTTCCACAACCAGATCAAAACGTTTGTAAGGCACAATTCTGCCAATAGCAACGTAATAATCATCTTTAACATCGCAAAAAGAAAAATGCTCTAAACTTACAGGCGGATAGATCACAACCGAATCTCGTTTATACATTTGTTTGACCCAATTTTGAACGAATTTTGAATTGCTTATGATAAAATCGGGACGCTGTGCTTGACGTACGTCAATTTTTCGAAGCAAATTAATTAGTGGTTTTAATAAAAAAGCAGTTTTGCCAAAGTACAAATCAACCTCATCCCAAATATATTTAAAATTTCGAGCTTGAAAATAACTGATATGCAATTGATTAACAGATGTCTTTTTAACTCCTTTTGACACCGCATGGGACGACGAAATAATTAAATCAACCTCTTTATTAATTTTTATTTTTGATGTAAAATAGTGAAAAGTAAAGAAAAAAAATCTGAAATAATTACCTGCTATTTGTAGAAAAGTAGCTTTAACGTAGTAGTTTTCGGGGAAAATCTTTTTAAAATCTTTTTCCTTCATAACATTTACCAAAGTATGCGTTTCGTTAAACCTAAAAACATTCTGCAAAGAAGTCAACACACGTTCTGCGCCGCCGTATTTATCTAACCAATCTACTACTAATGCTTTTTTCAACCTTGTTTAATTTAAGAATTACAAAAATAGTATTTAACAACGAAAAGAACACTACACCTATTTGGCGGTCTAAAAGATTTTCTGTTAAAAAGGCAATGGCAACTACAAGTATAAATGTTTGATATAAAACCGATGAGTTTGGATAGAAATAAAACAACGTTACTACAAATAAAATTAATCCGAAAACGCCGAATTTCAACATTTGATCGAAATACTGATTATGTGTATTATAGATTACTTTTGAAAAATCTTCGTATGATTTGTAAGTAAACTCGTTGTAACAATCGTTTAATTTTTCTTGAACTTTATCGGCTCCCACTCCCAACACAAAATGATCTGATATAAGATTGGTGGCGCAATACCAAATTCCGTAACGGTAATTTACCTGATGTGGTTCTTGATTTTTATTGGGCAAAATCATGTCCTTTTCAACTACTTTCATATATCGTTCCTTCATTGGTGAAAGCCAAAAAAAAGCTATAGCAAAAAAAGGCAAAACCACTAAAAAACTCCATTTAATTGTTTTATTTTTTATCGATTTAAAAATAATAAATAACAAACCAATTAAATAGCAAGCCAATGCCATGCGTGCCGAATAAATGTAAGCCGAAACCAACAAAAAGGCTATTACTAAAATATTTAACAGGTTTATTTTTCTGTTGAAAAACATTTTAAAGGTGAGACATAAGGCGGCAAAAATACTTAACAAACCTAAATATGGTAAGTGTAACGAGGTTGCTTCTGCAAACAAATTCCGAAAAATAGGATGATAAAAATCGTTTTGTTGCCAAGCGTTGTTCCAACCAAAATTTAATACTTTAATCCAACCGAGGACATTCAATACAAAAACCGATGAAATATAAATTGAACCAAAAGTTTGTAACAGTTTTTTGGTTATTAAATCTTTATTTACAATAAATCCTAAAGGGAAAATTAAAAAAGGCAGACTTTTAGTGATTGATTTACCTAATTCTTTAAAATTCTCTGCAAACGGAAGGTAAAATACATACATTAAACACAAAAAAGCTAGTATAATAAACGTAAACTTATGTGTTTTTAAATGTGTAAATGTTTTGTTTTTAAACGCATTTATCAACGCTAAAACAAACCAAATCATCATTAAAATAGAGAAATGGTTGAGTTTTAAAACAGGAAATAGCGCCAACGCACAGGTACTAAAATAAAAAACTTTAGCTAAACGCATTTAATTCGGTTTTTAAAACATCAAGGTAATTATTTCTTTTGAGATATTCCTGCGCTTTCAAGGTTTTTTCAATAGCCTTTTGCTGATTGTTAATAACCGATAAAATCTGATTTTTAAATTCGAAAATATCATTGGCATGAAAATACATATCGTGCGTTAACCCAATACCTTCGGCTCCCACACTTGTACTTACCAGCGATACACCGTTTATTAACGCATTTACCGATTTTACCTTAACGCCACTGCCATGAAACATTGGGTTTACAAACACTTTTGCTAATTGATAATACTGTTTTAAACACGGTGCATTTACCACAAAAGTTACCTGCGGCAAACGACTGTATTTTTCTTGAATTTCTTTATTTTCTTCTTTTAAAGATCCAACAATATAAAAATGATAATCGGGAACTTCGGTTATGAGTAAAGGATGAATATTTTTTAAATACCAGTCTAAACCAAAAGTGTTGTTCTGCATAAAAAGCGATCCCATAAAAACAATATTATTCCCAACTTTTTCTGTCGGAACAATAAATTCATCATTAATAGGGAAAGGCATAAATACACTTTTCTGCAAAAGATTCACGGCAGATAAATCGTCTTTTGAAATAAACCATAATTTATCGGCTTTATTAAAAACCAAAGCAGACAAATATTTTATTTTAGATGTTTCTAGTTTATAATAGATTTTTGCACGCAAACTGTTAGAACTTTTGCCCAGCATTTTAAAATAATGACTTTCGATATTATGCACCCTAACAACTATATTTTTGTAACTGATTGATTTATTAAGCGTGATACCCCAACAGAATTCGCTTTCTAAAATAACCAAATCGTAAGATTCATTTATATCGATTGATGCCAAACCGTTTCGACTTAAAAACTGCAAAGGCAACTTACTAAAAAGCTGTTGTAGCTGATTTTTACGACGTGTAAAGAAAAAATGTCGTGTGTGTAAAGCAATTTCATCGATTTGTTTTTGCGTAGGGTTTACTTTATCGGTAACTACCAAATCAACTTCATGCCCTAAAGCGGCTAAACCTTTTATACGTTCCCAAACATCGATAGCTCCGCCAAAAATTGGAGGCGAGGGAATAAAACCGCTAACAACCGCTATTTTCATTGTGTTTTAAATTATATTTCTTTTCAAAAACATCGGCAATTGCCAGAAAAACCCATACATCGTATTTTACGTGATAGGTAATATAAACAATTCCTGCCATAACTGCAAACGCTAACGGAATTCGTAGAAAATAAAAATCCAAATCTTTTATTTTACTTAACGTTAAATATCTTTTTATATAGAAACGATAAAAGAAGATGATAAAGAAAACGCCACCAAACATTAATTCATCAAAAAAAGCACTTTTGGTTGATAACGCTTGAGTTGTTGATAAATATCCGCGAATTTCTTGCAAATTGAACTGATCTACTATACTTGATTCTAAAATATATTCTAAAACCTGCGGATAATAGGTTACAAAACCACTCCAACCGACGCCTAACGGACATAAAACAAAAACAGTTAAGGATGTTATTATTGATGAAAACCGCGTACCAAAAGTTCCGCTCGTTGTTATCTGTTCTGCAATAATTTCACGCAAGACAAAACCTAAATAACCACCCACTACTAAAAGCAAGGCTATAGCTACTACAAAAGCATTTTGTAAATATTTATTTTTCTTTAGATACGATAATGTTAAAGGCAAAATAGAAAGCAATACCAACAGTAAAAACCCTTTAGATTCACTGACCAATGAGTAAGCTAAAAACAGATAAATGCTTTGTAGATAAACCATCCATTTCCAAAAACCTTTAATCTTTAAGTAATGAACTAAAAAAATAGGCAGAAAAATAAACATAATTAATATGGTTCCGGTCCAACTTTCTTCGGGCGTTAATAATCGAACACGCCAATATTTTTTAGCTAACGTGTGTAAAAATGGTAAAAAAATTTCATTTGTCTTTAAAAAATAAATTTCTACCGTTAAAAACAAGGTTATAAACAATTGTATTAAATAAACTGCCGAAAAAAGGTTTTTAATTTTATTAAAATTATTGCTTAAATACAAGTAAAAAAACTGATACAGTATAAAAATAACCATAGGGTAAACACTCATTTTAAGAGTTTTAATGATTATATTTTCATCTAAAACAACAAGTGTTTCATAATGAATGTACGATACAACAAGAAAAACACCAGATATTAAAAAACTGTAAAGCAAATATTTTAAGTAATGTACGGCGTAGTTGCTAAATGTTATTGTTTTATTAGATATAATATAAACAAGCATAAAAGGCACAAGTAGTACTATTGGTGACCTACCAATTTCGCCTACCAGATTATGCAAAGGAAAGTCCTGATAAATGGCAGAAAAAATCACTATTAAATAGATAATAACCTGTTTATTTAATGTCATTAAATGTAATTTTAATTAGTTTGTTTACTAATGCAAATTGTCCTTTTCGCAATCGGTTTAAAATTAACAATAAGCTAGAAAAATAAAATTTAAAACTTAACGAATAGTATTTTTTAATAATTTTTTTTCTGCTGATAAAAAGTTGTGTTTCAGAAAAAATGCTTTTTCTTTTTTTGTACGATGATCCAATGGTTGCACCTTCTTTATGATATACAATACTTTCTTCGCACCAATCTGGTATGAAACCTTTTAATTTTGCGCGATACACCCAATCTAATTCTTCATAATAAAGAAAAAAATCTTCATTCAACAGACCTACTTCTTCCACAAATAATTTCGAGACAAACATAGAAGCACCATGAGGATAATCAATAATTGGTAAATTTTTCTTTAAAGTATTTTTATTTTTTCCTTCACCCACATGTTCAGAAATATAGAAGGTCTTATTAAATACCCCCCCCACAGCTTGTATTGTTTCATTATTATAGAAATACAACAATTTACTACCTAAAATGGTATTGGGGTGCTTTGAATGATATTTTTTTAATTCACTTAAAGCTTTAGAGTCAACAATGGTATCATTGTTTAAAATCCAGAAATAGTTCGCATTTTTTTGCTTCAAACCAAACTGAAGCGCAATATTATTACCGTGTGCGAAACCTTTGTTTTCTTTAGCTTTTATTAGAATAATTTCTTCGTTACCTATTTTTTTGTCTTCATCTTGAAAAAAGCTTACAAATGGTATCTGTTGGCTTTTTACAAATTGAGTAAGTTTTGTGAACTCATCAGTATTAGAAGAATTATCTACAACAATTATCTTAAAATTATTATCTGTTAATTTTTGTAACGAAAGAATACACTCGCATGTATCATTGTTTCCATTGTGGTTTAAAAGAATTATATAGGTATCGTTATTCATCGCGTCAATTCCTTTTTACCATTTATCCACATACTTGCAGTTACAAAAATTTCTGTAATATATAATGTTACAATAATACCATATAAACCATAACTGTATGTTAAAACAAAACCTAAAGCTATCATGATTATTAAAGCAGTACTCAAAATTATTAAAATTCTGTTGTGATGATTTTTAAACAACAGTGTTTGATAAAACGGAATATTCCAAGCTACTATAATGGGCAAAAAAAGCAATAGACTACTTAATTTTAAACCTTCGTTTACTTGGTAGTTTAAATTGAAAAATTCAGACAAAAAAGGCATTAATACAACAATTACAACCGCTGTACCTATTAAAAATATGGTATTAAAAAAGGTCATTTTAAACAGATAGTTTTTTGCAGTTTTAAAATTTGTTACAATTAAATTACAGTAACTTGGATAGGTAACATTAAAAAAAACACCTAAATAACTTCTGAAAGCTACTAAAAATAAATCAATTATTTTAAAAATCCCCGCATAGGTATTACCTAACACCGTGTTGATAATGAATACGGGTGCTTGGGTATAAAAACTAATAGAAAAATTAGACAATACTATTGATTTATTCTGGTGAATAAAAACCCATACTCTTTTTGCCGATAATTTAGTATTTTTTGATATTTTGTAGTAAAACCAACCATAAATGACACTGTTTGATACCCCTAAAATGCCTACAACATATACATAGTCTTCAGTTTTTTTTACCAATAGATAAATACCAATTACATATATTAGTTTAGACCAAAATATGATAGAATTTATTTTACCAAACGATTCGTGTGCTTGATAAATCCAAATGGGGTTATAATACAAAGCTAAAATCCATGTTAAACCCCAATAATAAGTGGTATCAACCTTTAAAACAATGAAAATAGCCAATAATAAAACCGTTAAAAATATACAACATAGTAACCGGTAGCTATAATTTAATCCTATATAGTTTTTTAAATATGTTTTTTTTAATCGGTTAGAACTAATTTCTTTTACCCCTATTAAATTGGCACCAAATTCAATAACAAGTCCCAATAAAATATAAACTGTAGTTACTACACCAACTATTCCCCATTTATCAACACCACAAACTGGAATAACATAAAGTGCAACTAAAAAAGGCGCCAGCAAATTTACAACTTGTCCGGCACCATGTAATATTATGTTTTTTATAGAGACTTTATTATCCAAAAAATTTAATTTTTTAAACGCTTGATTTTAGCATTTAAATAAGCAATAATGGTATAAAAAAATAAAAATAGTAATGGTAATGTGATAAAATAAGGCAAAAACGGACTTACCGCAATGTTCATAAATTTGGTAGCCACATATACCACTTTATCTTGCTCTATTAACTGTACATCTACAGCATTTAGCTGTTTTAACAATCCTTCTTTTGCAGTTAATAAATCTGCTAACTCTGGATAAGCGTTCATGGTAATATCATTCACTTTATTTTCGCTACCTAATCGTTGAAACAAACCGTTAATATGTTCAATAGATTTTATTATTTCTGCACGTTTGGCAAGTGTATTGGCTTTTTCTATTGTTTTGCGTTGGTTAAAATAGCTATCGCTGTTTAGTTCTTCTAATATTTTATCAATCGTTACATCTGTTTTTCCTAAGCCTTCGGTATAAACAGTTAACATGTGGTATTTGTAATTTTTTGATGCTAGTTTACTTTTAGAATATTTTTCAATATCAATACCACGGTCACTTAAAACTTTAAAAGCATTAAAATGAACCGGATCGGTTAAAATATAATTATATGCATCATAAATTGGTTCAATTTTTATTTTATAAACTTCGTTACCTGCATTCAGCGCAATTAGCTTTTTATTAAGTTCTAAACGGTCGTAATCTTTAACCTTTTGATTTAAATAATCAATACTTCCAAAATTAGGTACCACAATTAATTCATGGCGCAATCTACTTGTTTTTGTAGAATCTACATACATTCCTAAGGCAATTCCAACAATTAAAAGTCCTAAAAAGACATACCATCGGCGAACAATGAATCGCAACAAACGATAGATATTAAAAATAAAATTATTGTAAAAACTGTTAGCGCGTTGCGCCATGAACTTCACATCTACTTCGTTAGGTAAATCAGAATTATAATTTGATAGTTTTTCTTGCATATTAACAGTTAAAAATTTGTTCTAGTATTTTTATGGTTATTAAATAAGTTGGTTTTACGCCCGATGCTCCTAAACCGCCCGATGCCAGTGTACTTCCGGTTTCTAATGGGTTATCTGATGCGTAATAAGCATAACGTACTTTAACATTGGGGTTGATGCTTTTTCTTATTTTTGATGCCGATTGTATGGCTTTTTGATAATGTGCGCCTTCCATTTCTAACCCAATTACTCGCCAGGTAGAATCGTGAAAGAACTTTAATAAATCTTTGTTTTGCAACGATGTCCCTAAAACGGTTATCATAGATCCGCCAAAAACAGGAATATCGTTTCCTTGGAACATATCAACAGTTAATTCGTTTTCAAACGGATAATTATCGCCTGTACCTTCGTTTATATGAGCCGTAGGTATCATAATATCTCCTTTCTCACCCACTAAAATCCCTGCTTTTCCCATTATAGAAACCGATTCTACATTTAAATGAAAATCTTTATTAAAAGGTTTCAATAATTCGTCAATAGTTTCATAAGCCTGTTCACCAAAAGCATAATCCATAACAATTAACACAGGTTTATTTACGGTATTTTCAGGAACTGCATATTTGTTAAACGCTGTGTTTTCGAACTTTATTTTAGCGGTATCAAAAATTTGAACGTCTATATTGGTTCCTGATGTATCTGGCAAAAAAAGCATTCCTTCGTTTGTAGCACGTTCGGCAACCAAAGCACGCAGATCGCTGTTTTCGGTTTTGCTTAACTCTTCAAAAACTTGTGTTTTATCTTTTCCTCGCAATTTCGATTTTAAAACATCGGCAGCAAAAATAGAATTCATTACACTATGCATGTTTGCACTAATAATGTGCAACGGACGGTGTAACAGGTTTAACCGTTGCAATTCGGTTTTTATTTTTGTTGCCCAAATTTCGCCGTAAATATGATGACCTAAACGTTCGCGCAAAATCGGACTAAAAGTAATGGTTCTTTTGTTGTTTTCCAAAACTTCTTCTAAAGCAATTTTACCAAGCCAGTAAATTACGTGTAAAAAACGATCGGGATTTTCTTCGGTAGCAAACGCGCTGTAAATATCGTTGATTTCTGCAAAGCTTCTCCCCAAAATAATGGTGGTGTGCGATATGGCAATTTCACGTTCGGTTAACGATAAAGGTTCTTGTGTTAAAACGGCTTGTTCTAGTTTTAGCCAATCGCGCGAAACATTGTCGTCATCGTCAATTAAAATGCGGTCTTTAATTTTGTGCGATTCCACAAACATAAAGGTTAAATGCGTTAAAACATCGTAAATATCAGATCGTCCGCGTGTTATTTCAATGTTCATTTGTTCGTAATCAATACGGTAACAATTTCTACGACGTTTTGGTGGCACAATTGCTTCAAAATGCGATTGCGAATAACCTTCGTCTGATGTTAAATTGATGTATCGACATTCTTCAATACCAATTGGCAAGCGTTCTATAACATAAAGCAAACCGCTTAATTCTACTTTTTCATCGGCGATCGATCCGTAAATTTCAGGACGTAAAAGTAATAACGCTTCGCGCAAGGTTTCGCCCGAAACGCCCATAGGTTTATAAAAACCGCGGTTAAACAAATGGCGCATGGTAATGTACAAACGTTCTACCGCTGCCGATGATTCTTGCGCTCGTGTTCTTGTTATGTATTTTATTTCTGTCATTATTTAATTTGATAAAATCAATCCGATTGCCGGATCTACTATTTCTCTTGGTGCATTGGGGTTTCTTGGCTGAAACTGATCATTTGGAAACCATTCGCCGTACATGTATCTGAACGATGATGTTTTTTCTACCTTATTGTTCATAACATCGGGCTGATAGCGAAAATCTTCAAACAACTGATCTCCTTTCACAAAGTTTGCCGGACGAAACTGATTGTTTTCGGTTAGTAACCATTCAACCGCTACAAAAATTCCGTTTTTTGGAATTTTAATATTGTGCTTTAAAACGTTGATTAAATTTTTCTTGGTTCCTCGTTTTACTGTCGTAATTATAGGTTCAATAAGTAAATCATCGGTTGGGCAGCCATATTCGTTCATGCGTAAAAACCGAATTTTTATAGTGGCAGCTGCAACGGCACTTTTGGTATACACAATTACTTTATCAATATATTGAACCGATTTTATTTCGGCATCGTTCTCAAAAAACTTCCCATACATATACGGAACATTCCCTGGAGTAAAATACATATTTTCGTAATGTGCATTGCCAATGGTATGGTGGAACGATTTTTCGGGTAGAACCAACAACGCAGGTTGCGGAATTTCGTAAGCTTCTAATGTGACATTTGTGGTTTTTGATGCTTCTTCTTGAAAAATTTTATGTCCCGATGCGTTAAAAACTAAAGTATCCGTAGCTAAAGCCGACGGTATGTAAAACATACCTAACGAATCGGTTGTGGTGCCGTCGCTTCCATCTTTAACCCAAATATTGGTAAGCGGCAAAGGTTTGTTTTCAAAATTTACCACCGTTCCGCTAATCTGTGCTACCACACTAATTGGAAGTATCAATAAAAGAAACAGCAACTTTTTCATAGGCTATTTTAGTTTGAATGACTTTTTATTAATTTGATATCAAAAAAATTCAGATCCGTCTCTTCGAGTAGATTTTTCGTAATGAAATGAGAAATCGTATCGAGAAGTATTTACTTTAAAATTCTTGACAAGATTCGGTTCTCGACTTCGCTCAAACTGACGAATTATATTAATTGGATTTTGATTTGATATAAAATTATTAATAATCATTTTAGTTCATGAATAAAATCGGCAATTTTACGGTCGTTTGCCAAGCGCGGCAACTTGTTTTGTCCGCCCAATTTTCCTTGCGATTTCATGTATTCGTTAAAACCACCAACCGGAACTTTGGTAATTACTAAAGTACGCAAAATACTACCAACAATTAAATCATCGTAATAAACATTTTGATTTCTTAATGCAGTATCAATCTTCAGTGCAAAATCTTCTAGGCTTGTTGGTTCTTTTTCAAATTCTACCAACCATTCGTGATAAGGCAATCCGTTGTCGGGATTAATTTGCGGGGCAACGGTAAATTCTGTAACCATGGCATCGGTTTCATTCAAAGCCTGTTGCATTGCCTGCTCAACTTCTTTACCAATTACGTGCTCGCCAAAAGCCGAAATATAATGTTTAATACGCCCGGTTACAATAATTCTGTATGGTTTTAAACTTGTAAACATTACGGTATCGCCAATATTGTACGCCCATAAACCTGCATTGGTACTAATAATCATTACATAATTAACGTTTAAAGCTACCTCGCCTATTGTGTATCGTTTTGGGTTTTCGGTAAAAAACTCATCGGCTTTTATAAATTCGTAGAAAATACCTGCATTTAAAAGCAGTAACATTCCTTTTGCAGTTTGAGAATCCTGATAAGCAAAAAAACCTTCGGATGCCGGATACAATTCAATACTATCTACTTTTCTGCCAATTAGCTGTTCAAACTTTTTACGATAAGGTTCGTAATTTACCCCGCCATAAATAAACAGATTGAAGTTTTTAAACAAATCGCCTACTTTTTGTCCGGAAACTTGAATTAATTTATCAAAATACATTTGTACCCAAGAAGGAATCCCAGAAATTACCGACATATTTTGATCTTTTGTTTCCTGCACAATGGCATCAACTTTTGTTTCCCAATCATCAATACAATTAGTTTCCCAACTTGGCAAACGGTTTTTTTGCAGATATTTAGGAACATAATGTGCTGCAATACCAGATAATCTACCCACTTTTACTCCGTTTTTTTCGGTCATTTCTGGACTTCCTTGTAAAAAGATCATTTTTCCATTAACAAAATCGGCATTACCCGTTTCCTGAATGTAAAACAAAATGGCATTGCGAGCACCTTCTACATGATAAGGCATAGATTCTTTTGTAATAGGAATGTATTTTGCACCCGATGTAGTACCCGAAGTTTTAGCAAAATACAAGGGTTTGCCTTTCCATAAAATATCTTTTTCGCCGGCTACCACTTTATCTATATAAGGCTTTAAAGCTTCGTAGTCGCGTACCGGTACGTATTTTACAAAATCGGCATGCGATTTTATTGCCAAAAACAAATGATCTTTACCAAACTGGGTTTGCTTTGCTTGCTGAACTAACGAATGAAACAAATTTTCTTGAGTTACAACCGGATTAATTATCCATTTTTGTTGCTGCATAACCACAACATTGGCGAATATCTTTGCAAAAAACGACTTAACAGACATATTTTTAATTTAATAATACAAAAATCGAACATCTTAATTTAATACCACAGCAAAGCGCTAAAAAGTTTAATTATTTTAATATTAACATTTTCTAGTGTTAAAAATTACAAAATAAAAAAATAAGAACGGTTTAAAATGTTATATCTTTGCGTAATATTATAATTAAATATAATGAATTCTTTAGTAGTATTTTTAGGAATGCCAAGTGCATGGCAAATTTTAGTAATTGTTGCTGTTATTTTGCTGATGTTTGGTGGAAAAAAAATTCCGGAATTAATGCGTGGGTTAGGATCTGGCATTAAAGAATTTAAAGATGCTACGAAAGAAGAAGACAACAAAGATCAATCTAAAAATAAATAAAATAAAATGGGAAGATTTGGTGCTACCGAGATAATTTTAATAGTAGTAGTTGTACTATTATTGTTTGGAGGAAAAAAAATTCCGGAATTAATGAAAGGATTAGGTTCTGGTATTAAAGAATTTAAAGATGCTACGAAGGATAACAGTGGAGCAACTTCAAATCCGAATAAAGACAATACAGATTCTAAATCTGAATAAACGTAAAAAAGATGCTTAATGCATCTTTTTTTATGTGATAAGTTTTCGATAAGGTCGAACTGATGAAAGTGACCTTAACTTGGAAACAATTTAAAATTAAATACCCGCTTGAAAAGTATCAAACGGGTATCCCTTATAAAACATAATAAAAACACTACTTTTTTTTAAAACTACTATCATTTAAATTAAACGATAGTCTTCTTCATAACAATTCTTTTTTTAGTAATTTTCTTTTTCATAATATATAAAGCAAATCAAAGACCAAAAAAGAAACTATTGTGTGTGTTTTTACAGGAAACGAAATTAAAACATTGAAAATCAATATTTTAAAAATAAATATGCTTTTTTTCTCATAACATAAATAGGTTAAATACTATTTTACAAACTGTGAAAGCATACCCGACTTGAGTATTATTTCTACTATTTAAGTGTGTAATTGCTAATTATTTAATATCATAGTTAATTGTAAACGTTTTTTCTGCTGATCTACTTCTAAAACTTTTACTTCTACGTGCTGATGTAGTTTTACGACTTCATTTACATCGGCAACAAAGCCTTCTTTTAACTGTGATATATGTACCAAACCACTTTCTTTAATGCCAATATCAACAAAACAGCCAAAATTAGTAATGTTGTTAATGATACCATTGTAAACTTTGCCAACCTCAACATCATTAATTGATTTTAAAGAAGGATCAAACTCTAAAACTTTTGCTTTTTTACGTGGATCTAATCCCGGTTTTTCTAATTCCTTCAACAAATCGGTTATGTAGTGCATTCCAAATTGTTCTGAAATGTATTTAGAAGGATCTATTTTTTCAATTACAGATTTATTCCCAATTAATTCATTCGTACTGATTTTTAAATCTTTCGCCATTTTTTCGACCAAAACATAAGCTTCCGGATGCACTGCAGAATTATCTAACACAAAATCACCATTTACAATTCTAACAAAAGCTGCTGCCTGCTGATACGCTTTTTCACCCAAACGCGGTACGCTTTTCAATTCTTTTCTATTGGTAAAAGCTCCATTTTCTGCTCGGTACACAACAATTTTCTCTGCTAATTTTTCACCGATTCCCGACACATAACTCAACAAAGATTTACTTGCCGTGTTTAAGTTGATTCCGATTTTATTTACACTGCGAATAACCACCTGATCTAATTCTTCTTTCAATAAGGTTTGATCCACATCGTGTTGATACTGCCCTACTCCAATTGATTTTGGATCGATTTTTACCAATTCTGCCAAAGGATCTTGCAATCTGCGACCAATTGAAACGGCACCACGAACAGTAACATCGTAAGTAGGAAATTCTTCTCGAGCAATTTTTGATGCAGAATAAACCGATGCACCTGCCTCACTTACCACAAAAACCTGTAAAGGCTTATCAAAAGCAACCTTTTTTATGAAAAACTCCGTTTCACGGCTAGCCGTTCCGTTACCAATGGCAATGGCATCGATTTTATACGAATTTGCCATAGAGCGGACTTTTTTGGTAGCCATGGCAATATCTTTCTGGGGTGCGT
The DNA here is from genome assembly GCA_040391585.1 of Paenimyroides ummariense. Lineage (GTDB taxonomy): Bacteria > Bacteroidota > Bacteroidia > Flavobacteriales > Flavobacteriaceae > Flavobacterium > Flavobacterium ummariense_A. Next base: position 59,055 of record JBEBXO010000001.1, read on the forward strand.
GCGGAAAAATAGTTTCGTTATACAAAAGATTTCCGTTTTCATCGATACACACAACCTTACAACCGGTTTTAAATCCAGGATCTATTCCCATCACACGTTTTTCACCCAATGGAGCCGACAATAATAATTGCGATAAATTCTCTGAAAAAACTCCGATCGACTGTAAATCGGCTTTTAGTTTGTATTCCTGCAAAACTTCGTTAGATAATGCAGGTTCTAACAAACGTTTGTACGAATCGGCAACTGCTTTAGAAATTTCGGCAGCTGTTTCGTGATTTTTATTTTTAATCACAGCATCTTCTATAAATGCGATTGCTTCGGTTTTATCAATACTTACATCTAACTTTACAAAACCTTCGTTAGTAGCCCGCAACATTGCCAACAATCGGTGTGCAGGTGCTTTAAACAATGGTTCGTTCCAATCAAAATACTGTTCAAATTTCTTTGCAGCATCTTCGTCTTTCTTTGTTTTTACAACTTTAGTCGAAATTTCTGCATTGCGCTGAAACTTGCGTCGAAGTGCTTTACGAACAAAAATATTTTCGTTAATCCATTCGGCAATAATATCGCGCGCGCCTTGCAAAGCATCTTCACTAGAAAAAACTTTACTGTTTAAATATCTTTCGGCAGTATATTCTAAATCGTCTACATTTTGCGACATAATCATCTTTGCCAAAGGTTCTAATCCTGCTTCGCGAGCGGTATCGGCTTTGGTTTTTCTTTTCTTTTTAAAGGGAAGATATAAATCTTCAATCTCTACTAAATCATAAGAATTCTGAATTTTATCTTTTAAAGAATCGGTCAATAATCCTTGTTCATCAATTGATGCCAAAACTGATTCTTTCCTTTTAATCAATGTTTCAAACTGATTGGAAAGTTTGGCAATTTGTTCTATTTGAACCTCATCTAAATTTCCGGTAGCATCTTTTCTATACCGCGCAATAAACGGAATGGTACAGTCTTGCGCTAATAATTCTAAAGTGCTTTGTATGGATTTTTCGGAAACTGATATTTTTTCCTTTATATATTGAATAGTGTTCATTACATGAATTTTGAATTGCAAAAATACTACCTTTGTGCCAATTAGTACCTTATGAAATTTGTATATATATACTTAATTATTGTTAATTACATTGCCTTTAGCCTATATCATTTAGATAAACAGCGGGCAATTAAGGGTAAACGACGTATTTCTGAAAAAAACTTGTTAACCATTGCGGCTTTTGGCGGAACTTTAGGTGCTTATTTGGGTATGCAGAAATATCGACACAAAACCAAAAAATTGTCTTTTAAACTGTGGTTTTACGGTATTTTAATTTTGCAGATTTTATTCTTTTTTGCAGTTTATAAGAAGAGGTTTATTATATAAAAACAAAATCCGAAGAAAATTCTTCGGATTTCGTTTTAATGAACACTTGAAGTGTCTATTTTGCTTTTTCCTTGCTTAATCATTAATACAAAAGGTACACATATTAAAAAGAGAATACCTAAATATAAGAATACATCCATATAAGAAAGAACGGCTGCCTGTTTGGTAACAGACGAATCTAAAAGCTGATAGGCTTTATTTAAAGCTTCGTTTGGTGAAAAACCCTTGCTTATAAAATTTTGCTGATACATTTGCACGCGTTGTTGCACTTCAAAAGAAGCTTGATCTAAATGCGATACCAAATTTACACGGTGATGTTGTGAATCTCTTGAAATAAATGTGGTTATTAATGCGATACCAAACGATCCACCTAACTGACGCATCATTCCTGTAAAAGAGGCTCCTTCACCAATTTCTTTACCTACTAAGGTTGATAATGACAAGGTAGTTACAGGTACAAACAACAATGCCAAACCTACACCTCGAATAATCAATGGCCAAAACATATGTTCCGATCCCGTATCATTAGTCATACGTCCATACATTGTAAATGTAAATCCAAAGAAAATACATAAACCAAGTGCTACCATATATTTTTGTGGCACACCAGCCTGAATCATTTTACCTATAAAGGGCATCATTAATCCGGTCATAATAGAACTTGGAATTAATAACAAACCGGCATCGGTAGCGGTCCAACCTAACAAAGATTGTGTGTAAATAGGTATAATAAAAGTAGATCCAAACAAACCAAAACCAAGAATAAAACTCATAATTGTTCCCACCTGCAGGTTTTTGTTTTTAAGAACCCTAAGATTTACAATAGGATTATCGCACACCAATTCGCGCCATATAAATAAAAACAAACCTACAAACGACAAAACAGATAATATGGTAATGGTTTTGTTAGAATACCAATCGTCTTGCTGACCGTGTTCTAACACGTACTGTAACGATCCAATAAACATAATTAAAAACAACATTCCCCACCAATCAACTTTGCTTTTAGATGTTTTTTCTTCGTTGCCGTATTTTGGACTTCGAACAAAAATAATAGTTAAAACAGTAGCAATGATACCTAACGGCAAATTGATATAGAAAATATAAGGCCATGAAAAATTATCAACAATATAGCCTCCTAAAGGCGGTCCTAAAGTTGGACCCACAATAACACCCATACCGTAAATTGCTTGCGCCATACTGCGTTTTGCTACCGGATAACTCTCTGTAATAATGGTTTGGGCAGTTACCAGTAAGGCACCACCACCCATTCCTTGAATAAATCTAAAAAATACCAATTCCCATATATTGTCTGCGTTACCACACAAAAAAGAGGAAACTGTAAAGATAATAATAGATGCGGCAAAGTAGTTTTTTCTTCCAAAACGAAGCGAAAGCCAACTTGTCATTGGTATTACAATAACGTTCGCAATTGCATACGCTGTAATTACCCAGGCCACATCTGTTAAAGTTGCTCCTAACGATCCTTTCATATCGTTTAAAGCCACATTAACAATTGTTGTATCTACAATTTCTAATAAAGCACACAATACCGCAGTAATGGTAATGATTACTCGTTTAAAACCGTATTCAACTAAACTGTCGGCTGAATTGTCTTCTTTCATCTTATTTTACGAATACATCTACATCGGCATTCATACCAGGACGTAACAATGCAATAGATTCTTTAGTATTACTAGCGGCTAATTTAATTTTTACCGGAACACGTTGTACTGTTTTCACGAAGTTACCTGTAGCGTTATCGGGTGGTAATACAGAAAATCGAGAACCTGTTGCTGGTGAAAACGAACTAATTTCGCCTTGGAAAACGGTGTCTGGGTACGCATCTATTTTAATTTCTACTTTTTGACCTTCGCGCATTTTATTCAACTGTGTTTCTTTGAAATTTGCAACCACCCATGTATCAGAATTATCTGCAATATAAAATAAGGATGCGCCCGGATTAATCATTTGTCCTGGTTGAATTTTTACGCTTGAAACTTGCCCATCTACAGATGCCAAAACAACTGTATAAGATAAATTTAATTTCGCCGATTCAACCGCCGCTTTAGCTCGATCTATATTTGCTTTAGCTACCTGGGTTTGTTTTGATGCCACATTGGTTTTACTAACAACTGCATTTCGCTGTGATGAACTAGCGTTTTGTTGCTGACGTAAAATTTCAACTTCTTGGTTTGCTGCTAATTTTGCAGTTAAAGCTTGTTCGTACTGTTGTTTAGTAATTGAATGTGTTTTATACAGATTTTCAAAGCGTTCAAAATCGTTTTGCGCTTGTTTTGCTTTTATTTTAGCCAGTTCGATGCTTTTAATGTTTGCCTGAACCGTTGCATCAGAAATAGATACATTAGCACTTGTTGCACTTACATCGGCAACAGAAACTTCAAATGAATTTTGTGCTGACAATAAATTTGCTTCGGCTTCTTGTAAACGAACCAAATAATCTGAATGATCTATAACAAACAAGGTATCGCCTTTTTTAACTACATCATTATCTTTTACATAAACTTTTTGAATGTACCCACCTACTCTTGGAATTATAGGTGTCATGTTACGTTCTATCTGTGCATCGTCTGTTGTTTCATGTGCCTGTCCATGCATGTATTTATACGTACCAAAAGCACCACCGCCAATTACCAAAGCTACTAATGCAATAATAAATTTTTTATTTAAAGGTTTTTTTTCTGACTGTTCCATTTTAGTTTAAAAATTGTGAAGTTAAATCTCCATTTACTAATAATAAGTTGTAATATTTTTCAATAATAGTTGCCTGCGCCACTGCTACGTTAATTTGTGCTTGCGCTTTTTGTACATCGGCTTCTAACAAATCATCTGTATCGGCTACACCATTGTCGTATTTATTTTTAACGATACGATAATTCTCTTCTGATTGCTTTAAAGCTTGGTCAAACACTGTTTTTTGATTTTTAGATAAATCAAAGTCTTGTTGTGCCTGATATACTTCAATTTTAATACGGTCGTTTAAAATTTCCAGTTGTTCTTCTGCCTCTTTCACATCGGTTTTATGCTGCTTAACACTTTTACCGTTTTTATAAAAAGATCCTAAATCGTAAGACAGCCCCAAACCAATAGTCATAGCATTGTTAACCGTAACAACATCTTTTAAGCCCAACGCATTATAACCAGCTGTTACTGCAACAGTTGGAAAATAATCTGCTTTTGTTATTTTTACCTGTTCTAAACCCATTAAACGCTGATTTTCGATCATTTTTATTTCGTTTCTATGGGTTGAAGCGTAGTTTTCATCTAGATTTGATGTTTCATAAACGGTGTCTTCAAACTGAATGTCGGCAATTTTTGTAGCAGGATCTAATTCCAACAGGGTTACTAACTGATAATTAAGTACCGAACAATTTTTAACCGCTTCTTGATGATGAATCTGATAATTAGACAATTGTAATTCTGCCTTTAATAAATCATTACGTGCAATTAATCCGTTTTGTTCCATTGCTTTAAAATCAACCACCTGTTGCGATGCTCTTTTAATGTTTTCATCCATTAAAACAACCGTTTGCTGCGCTTTATATAAAGCAACATATAAGGCAATTGTTTGGTTTGCAATTTGATCTTTTTGAATCATGGCAGAATATTTCTCATTCTGCAAAGCCATTTTAGATAATTGAATACCACTGTTTATTTTTCCGCCGGCATAAACGGGCATATTAACGTTTAACATTCCCAAATACATCCTATTAGTTTCAATATTTGAGGCACCTTCACCCGAATTTCCCATAGGAATTTTTAAATCGATAGTAGGTGTAGACAAATAGGCTACTTGTCCTGTTAGCTTTACATCGGGTAAAGCTTTATTTTTAGCTACATCTACTGCATAGGTTTTGTTTAAAACTTTTGTTTCGGTAGCTTTTGCTTGTTTACTTTGGTTAACCGCCAAACGAATGGCATCGTTTATTTTTAAGGGAAATTTGTCTTGCGCATACAAATTAATTCCGTTTAAAAACAAACAAAATCCTAACCAGACTGCTTTATTCTTCATTTAATAATAGCACTTTAATTGTTTTGAAAATATGATTTGATAAATGGTTTTCTATGTAGTTATTGTATTCTTCGCTTGAAGTAATGTTTAATTGTTGCCTTAAGAATACTTGGTTCATTTGAAAATTTAAAAACGTACCATTAATGGTTGCCGAAATTAAAATGGGATCGTTATAAAAAAAACTTCCGTTGTTAAATCCTTTTTCCAATACCTTCTTCAATAACACAAAATTGTATTCTTTAAACTTTAAAAATGTAGGTGACACCATTAGGCGTTTTTTTATTCCGCCCTCGATAGAAAGAAATTGAAACAAACCAGGATTTATATTCATGGTTTTTATAAAATGCTTTATATATTTTTCTAATGTTTGTAATGCCGAATCTGCATCTGTGAAAATATTTCCGGCTTCCATTTTAGCATAAAACAAATCAATTTTATACGTAAAAATAGCTTCTAACAACTTTTCTTTGGAACCAAAATAATACGAAATCATAGCAATATTAACATTTGCTTCTTTTGCAATATCACGAATGGAGGTACCGTCGAAACCGCTTTTTACAAACAGTTTTTCTGCGTGATGAATAATTTCTAATTGTTTTTCATTCATATCAAAAAGATTTGATGCAAAATTAAACAATCGTTTAATTTAAACAGTTGTTTAATTTTATTTTTATAGATATTTATCAATTTAAAACAAAAAGCCATCAACTTAATTTATCTTTTAACAAAAAACAATATATTTAAACGCAATAAAAAACAAAAGGCATAAAAAAAAGTCAAAAGATTTTCTTTTGACTTTTGATTTATTTTGGTAGTTTATAACTAACTACAAGCAATTTTATTCACTCGGTTAGCATGGCGACCACCTTCAAATTCGGTCGTTAAAAAAGCATCAACCATTTCTAAAACTTGTGGAATTGCTGTAAAACGAGCAGGAATAGAAATAACATTGGCATCGTTGTGTTGACGAGCTAAAACCGCAATTTCTTTTGTCCAACATAATGCACAACGCACACCTTGATGTTTGTTTGCACTCATAGCAATACCATTACCCGACCCACAAATAACGATTCCAAAATCTACTTTTTTATCTTCTACATCCTGAGCTACTTTGTGTCCAAAATCGGGATAATCAACCGAATCAAATGTATCGGTTCCGTAATTAACTACTTCTATTCCCTTATCCTGAAGCATTTGAACTATTGCTTTTTTGTATTCCGGACCTGCGTGATCGTTTCCTATGGCTATTTTCATATTGTTGAGTTGTATTGTTTGTACAAAGGTAGTAAGAAAGTGGTAAAATTATAGTGTATTGCTGCTGAATGTTAATATCAAACCAACTTATCTAACCCTAATTCTTTAATTGATATTTCGCGCATTTCAACTTTTCTAATTTTACCAGAAATGGTCATTGGGAAATCATCAACAAATTTCCAATATTTCGGAATGCGGTAATGTGCTATTTTCTGATCGCAAAAGGCACGCAGTTCTTCGCCAGTTGCCTCAACACCCGGATGCAGTTTAACCCAAGCCATAACTTCTTCTCCAAAACGTTCGCTAGGCACACCAATCACCTGTACATCAACAATTTTAGGATGTGTATATAAGAAATCTTCAATCCATTTAGGCGATATGTTTTCTCCGCCACGAATAATTAAATCTTTAATTCTTCCCGTAATTGTAATATAACCTTCTTCATCCATAGACGCCAAATCACCAGTATGCATCCATCTTTCTTCATCTAACGACTGCTTTGTTTTTTCAGGATCGTTCCAATATTTCAGCATTACCGAATATCCGCGCGTACACAATTCTCCTGATTCGCCCCTATTTACAATTTTCCCTGTTTCGGGATTAATAATTTTAATTTCTAAATGATCTTGAACCGTACCCACGGTACTGACTTGCTTTTCAAACGGAACACCAATTTTAGTTTGTGTAGATACAGGGGAAGTTTCGGTCATTCCATAACAAATACTTACTTCTTTCATGTTCATTTCGCTTTGTACACGTTTCATTATTTCGGGTGGACACAATGATCCTGCCATTACTCCGGTTCTTAAGGTTGATAAATTGTATTCCTTGAAATTAGGCAAACCTAATTCTGATATAAACATAGTTGGAACTCCATACAAAGAAGTACATTTTTCGTCTTGAACTGCTTGTAAAGTCACAGCAGCATCAAACGCATCATTAGGAATTGCCATACATGAGCCATGTGTAACACATGCCAAATTACCAATAACCATCCCAAAACAATGATAAAAAGGCACGGGAATACAAACGCGGTCTTTTTCGGTATAATTTAAACGTTCGCCAATAAAATATCCATTGTTCAATATATTATGATGTGAAAGTGTTACCCCTTTTGGAAATCCGGTAGTTCCAGATGTGTATTGAATATTAACAGGATCGTCAAACTGTACTTTTCGTTCTTCCTGCTCCAAAAAGTCATCTGTTATTTTTGAACCTTTTTTTAAAAAATTGTCCCAATTTTCATTTAAATACACAATTTTCTCTAACGAAGGGCAATCTTCCTTAACCAATGCCAACATTTGTTTATAGTCTGATTTCTTAAAGTTTAATGCCGAAACTACTAATTTTGTTTCCGATTGATTAATTGCAAAGCTTACTTCGTGCGCACGATATGCTGGATTTAAATTCACTAAAATTACACCAATTCTAGCAGTAGCAAATTGTAACAATACCCATTCATAACAATTTGGAGCCCAAATTCCTACCCTATCTCCATTATTTATATTATTTGCTAACAGCGCTTTGGCTACTTTTCCCGTTTCTTCGTAAAATTGTTTATATGTTGCCCTATAATTTTGATGTACCGATACTAATGCTTCACTATTCCCGAATTTTTCAACAATTCTTTTTAAGTTTCCCCCAATAGTTTCGCCTAATAAATTTTTATTACTTGCACCATGTACGTAAGACAGCGTTTCCATATATTTCAATTTAAATTATCAATGCATAATTTACAAATATTTTTTTCTAGAAATGTTAAAAAACAAAGAAATCATTTTTAGTTTAAAATTTCCAATTCATAAAAAATCATTAAAAAAACATTTATAGATACTTAATTTTGTACCTTTAATAAGAATTATGCTTTTAAAGCAGATTGAAAATTATATATGACAAAAAGAATCAAAAAATTCAATAAAAAAGAAAAAGATTTTTCAACTAAAATCTTAAAATTACTTTCAAAAAACAGTTCAAAATCTTTTAATTATAAACAAATTGCTGCAACTTTTGAAGTAACCGATACCAAAGGAAGAAACGAAATCATTAAAGAATTAAAATACCTTTTAAGCAAACAAAAAATAGAAGAAACCGAACGCGGTAAATTCAGAATTGCCGAACAAAGCAGTTATTTTGAAGGTGTAATTGATATGACATCTCGCAAAACTGCCTATTTTGTTTCACCCGATTTTGAAGAAGATGCCTTTATACCTGCAAACAATCTTAACAAAGCGTTACATGGCGATAAAGTAAAAGCCTACATTTACAACAAACGCAAAGGTAAAAAGCCCGAGGCCGAAGTAATTGAGGTGATTGAGCGCAAAAAAGACGAATTTGTAGGTGTAATTCAAATGAGTGGCACTTTTGCTTTTGTGGTTTCGGCAAACCCTAAAATGTATGTGGATTTGTTTATTCCGAAAGAAAAATTTGGCGATGCAGAAAACGGCGATGTAGTATTGGTTAAAATGACCGACTGGCCCGAAAAAGCAAACAATCCCTACGGGAAAGTGATTAAAGTGTTAGGAAAACCGGGTGAACACAATACTGAAATGCACGCTATTTTGGCTGAATATGGTTTACCAACCGAATTTCCTATTGAAGTGGAAACTTTCGCTCAGAAATTAGACACATCAATCATCGAAGAAGAAATTGCGAAACGCCGTGATATGCGTGATGTGTTGACATTTACGATTGATCCGCGCGATGCCAAAGATTTTGACGATGCCTTATCGTTTCAAGAATTAGAAAATGGAAATTACGAAATTGGTGTTCACATTGCCGATGTTTCTCATTATGTGCAAGAAGGCACTATTTTAGACGAGGAAGCATACAACCGTGCTACATCTATCTATTTGGTAGATCGCGTGGTACCGATGCTGCCTGAGGTACTATCAAATTTTGCGTGTTCTTTGCGACCTAACGAAGAAAAATACACCTTTTCTGCTGTTTTCACTTTAAACAAAAAAGCCGAAATTGTAGATTCTTGGTTTGGCAGAACAGTTACCTATTCTGATAAACGCATGGCGTATGAAGAAGCGCAGGTTATTATTGAAACCAAAGGAAATAAAATTCCTGCCGAAATATCGTTAACCAACGAAGAACAAATAATTGATGATTCGATTGTAAATGCTGTTTTAACAATGGACGATTTGGCCAAAAAACTTCGTGCTAAACGCATGGCAGCCGGAGCTATTTCGTTTGATAAAGTGGAAGTAAAATTCCATTTAGATGAAAACGACGAGCCAACAGGTGTTTACTTTAAAGTTTCTAAAGATGCCAATCATTTAATTGAAGAATTTATGTTGTTGGCAAATCGTAAAGTATCTGAATTTATCGGAAAACAAAAGAAAACCTTTATTTACCGTATCCACGATGAGCCAGATCAAGACAAATTATTCAATTTACAATCGGTGATTTCTAAATTTGGATATGGCATCAATTTTAAATCAAAAAGTACCATTTCGCAATCGTTGAATAAGTTGTTAAGCGATGTTCAAGGTAAAAAAGAACAAAATATGGTAGATACTTTGGCAATTCGCAGTATGAGTAAAGCGGCGTATTCTACTCATAACATTGGGCATTACGGTTTGGCGTTTGATTATTATTCGCACTTTACCTCGCCTATCCGTCGTTACCCCGATGTAATGGCGCACAGATTACTTCAACAATATTTAGACGGAGCAAAATCGGCAGACGAAGAATTATACGAAGAAAAATGTGTACATAGTTCACAAATGGAAAATTTGGCTGCAAATGCCGAACGCGACAGCATAAAATACATGCAGGTGAAGTTTATGCAGGATCATAAAGACGAGGAGTTTTTGGGTGTAATTTCAGGTGTTACCGAATGGGGAATTTACGTTGAAATTGTAGAAAACAAATGCGAAGGCATGGTTCATATTCGCGAAATTAAAGACGATTACTACACTTTTGATCCCGAGCAATTTGCATTAGTAGGCGAAGTAACCAAAAAAACATTACAGTTAGGCGATGAAGTAATTGTTAAAGTGAAAAATGCCGATTTAGTTAAAAAACAATTAGATTTTACGTTGATTAAAAAAGCAGATGAAGAATGAAAAAACAATTTTTAATTACAGCGGTATTTTTAGGATTTCAAACTTTTGTGAGTGCGCAAATTGATAAAAACGTAGGCGATTTCACCTCGCTAAAAACTAGTAACCGTATAAAAGTAGAATTAATTCCTGCCACCGAAAACAAAGTAGTTCTAAAAGAAAGTCAGCAAGATGCGGTAAACATCACCAACAAAAACGGCAGGTTAATCATTAAAAACACCTTAAAAGAACTGGTTTCGGAAAGCGAATATTCTATAGTTCAGGTTTATTTCAACCATTTAAAAGAAATCGATGCACAAGGTGGTTCCTATGTTTACAGCGATGCCGTTATAAATCAAAACAAAATAGAACTGTCTGCCAATTTAGGTTCTACCATAAAATTAAACCTAAAATCAGAAACCTTAACAGCCAATTCTAACACAGGAGCAAAATTATTTTTAAACGGATCAGTGTCAAAATCGGTTAAACTCACAGCTTCTACTGGCGCACAAATAACCGCCAATGAACTTAACACATTGCGCAATAATATTAGGGTAAATTCGGGAAGTATGGTAAAAGCTACTGCAACCGATTATTTAGAGGCACATGTATTAGCAGGCGGAACTATTAAAATTTACGGTACTCCAAAAGATGTTAAAGAAAAAATAACGTTAGATGGCAGTATTGAGTATATTAAATAATTTTATCGTAAATTTGTGGTAACACTAAATTAAAATGCCAACCAAAATTGGCATTTTTTTTATAAAGAATGGATTTATTTGTAACAGGAATATTGCTTGGTTTTTTTCTCAGTTTCATGATTGGACCTGTCTTTTTTATTTTGATAGAAACCAGTATTACCAAAGGTTTTAAAGCTGCCTTAACATTTGATGCCGGAGTTATTATTGCCGATATCTGTTTTATACTTATTGCTTATTTCAGTAGTTTTCAGCTAATAAACAGAATTAAAGACGACCCTGCCCTTTTTCTTTTTGGCGGAATGATTATGCTAACTTATGGGGTTATTTCTTTTATTAAACTTAAAAAACTTAAAAAATCCGAGATCCATATCGAAGCTAATTCTTACAAAAACAATTATTTTTCACTGTTTGCAAAAGGATTCTTATTGAATTTCATCAACGTAGGCGTTTTAGGCTTTTGGTTAACTATTATCATAACCATTGGTCCGCAATTAGAAATGAATCATGGTAAAATGATTAATTTCTTTGCTTTTGTTATTGCCTCTTATTTATTGACCGATATTATTAAAATGCTTTTAGCCAAGCAATTGCAAAGCAAACTAACTCCCAAAAACATTTTAAAGGTAAAAAAGATAAGCTGCGTACTGCTGGCAATTTTTGGTTTAGTAATCATGTCTAAATCATTCATTAAAAGCGAAATTAAAATCCCTAAAACCATAAAAGAACATCAGTTTTAATAGGTAATTATTAAATATAAATTTGTTATTCTGAACGAAACGAAGTGCAGTGAAGAATCTGCTAATATTAAAGAGATTTATCGCACCTAGATTGACATTCATAGTTTAAAAACTATCTTTTTACCAAAAGCGGAATTATAACAATTTTTATTGAATAATTCTTACTCAAAAAAACAATCATCGTTTACAACCTTTTTGTTTACATTTACGTCTATACTATAAAACAAACATTTAAAATGAAAAAACATTTTCTAACAATCTGTATTTTTAGTGCATTGGCATTTGGAACAATTTCTTGTGATTCTAGCGATGACAATCATGTTCACCAAGAAAACCAAATAGAGAAATTTAAAGGAACTTGGGTAGGAACTTACACAGGCGATGGTAATGGTACGTGGACAGCTACTTTTGACAGTGCAGGTAATGCTGTAGGAACACTTGTATCGGGAAGTAGTACTTTTAACCTAAAAGGTGAGGTTGCTGAAAACGGAATCATTAACGCAGAATTTATGAGCGGTACCACTGTGGTAGGGACCATGACAGGTACGTTAACCGATAAAACAGGATCGGGTACTTGGAATAATAAGATTCAAAATTATAATGGAACTTGGACAGGTACTAAAAACTAAAAAATCAGCTTTAAAAGCTGATTTTTTAGTTTTTTACTGATTATTCAGTTTACTGTGTTTTTTACTATACGCAAAATAAATAACTAAACCAATTCCTAACCAAATAGCCAAACGTTCCCAACTTTCAATTGGTAAAGAAGCCATCATTACCACACAAACTATAATTCCCATAATTGGAACTAAAGGTACCAATGGCGTTTTAAACGGTCGTTCTATATTGGGTTGTGTTTTGCGTAATACCAAAATACCAATACACACTAGAGTAAATGCAAACAAGGTTCCTATACTTACCATGTGTCCTAAATCGGATACCGGTACAAAGCCTGCAAACACACTTACAAATACCATAAACACCAAATTGGTTTTCCATGGGGTTTGCTGTTTAGATAAATCTGAAAACATTTTTGGCAACAAACCGTCTTTACTCATAGAATAAAATACGCGACTTTGCCCTAACAACATCACCAAAATTACCGAAGTATATCCTGCAATAATGGTAACAATTAATGCGGTATTTAAAAAGTGGTATCCTGTTTTAGCAAAGGCTGTTGCTACTGGTTTTGCATCGCCTTTAAACATCAGGTAGTTTTCTAAACCTGTTAAAACATAAGCAAATAAAACATATAATATGGTACATATTATTAACGAGCCTATAATTCCAAAAGGCATTCCTTTTTTAGGATCTTTTGCTTCTTGGGCTGCTGTACTAACGGCATCAAAACCAATAAAAGCAAAGAAAACTACTCCTGCAGCACGCATAATTCCACTCCAACCGTATTCACCAAAATAATCACTTGATAAGAAAGCAGAAAAAGAAAGTTCGCCACTTTTAACCATTTCTTCGCCAACGTTAACCGGAATAAACGGATCGTGGTTTGCCGGGTTAATAAACTGCCAGCCTAAAGCAATAAATATAATTACAACACTTACTTTTAAAATAACCAGTAAATTATTTAAACGTGCCGATTCTTGTGTACCGCGCATTAATAATAACGACAATAAGCATACAATAACAATAGCGGGCAGGTTTATCATTCCGCCTTCAAACGGTCCTTTTAACAGTTCTACGGGTAATTCTAAATTAAATATTTTGAGTAATTCATTAAAATATTGCGACCAACTAACCGCAACCGTTGCACTTGCCAAAGCGTATTCTAACACCAAATCCCAACCAATAATCCAAGCAATAAATTCGCCCATAGTGGCATACGAATAGGTATATGCACTACCAGCAACAGGCAACATCGATGCAAATTCTGCATAACATAAACCTGCAAAAGCACAACCTAAAGCAGCAATCATAAACGAAATAGCTACGGCTGGTCCGGCATTATCTGCGGCGGCAATCCCCGTTAACGAAAACAAACCCGCACCAATAATTGCACCAACACCCAAAGCTACAAGCCCCCATGAACTAAAAGTTTTCTTTAAGGTTCCTTCGCCTTGTTCATTAGCTTCTGCAACTAATGATGCAATAGATTTTTTTGAAAATACACCCATATAATCAATATTATAGTTTTGTTAAAAAATACTTAAAACCAAATATATATATTTTTTTGGTGAATTGTTGAATTGTTGAACCGTTTATTTACCTTTTGTCCTTTCCTTTTTCAGCTACTTTACTACATACCAACCTGTTTCTTTGTTGTATTTCAATATAAAATCTTGTGAAATAAAGTCGCTGTTCGGATTTTTATCTTTACTTAAACCTGCAAAATGTGTGGCGGTTTTTATCAATTTTGCTTTAGCTGTTGCTTTGGTTTTACTGTTTAGTTCTAACTGCACATCAGAATCTTCTTGAATAGTGAAAAGGTAGGTTTTAACCTGTGCCTTATTCTTTTTTTGATCTACTACAAAATTAGCAGAATTGGTTGTTAAGCCTATATTTACCACTAAAACTGAATCTTTTGAAAGCAGTTTTTTATGCGAACTAATGGTTTTTAAACTGATTAAATCTTGTGCTGCCAGGTTTCTTAAAACCGATAGTTCGGAAGAATCTTTTCTAACATTAAACTTTTGTTCGCCTAACTGTAAAGTTGTTTTTTCGAAGTAAGGATATTTCTCTGTATGCGTTTTAATTAAGTTTGTAGCCTGTTTAACCGATAAAGATTCAGACGAACACGCAACAATTCCAAAAAACAGGAATAATAATATAATCTTTTTCATTTTTATTATTTTTAGATAAATAAACCCGTTGTGCATTTAGATCGTGTTGTTCAGTCAACTCGTCAGTCCGAGTGTTTTTCAGATGAATTTTGCTGAAAATTCATCTGAAAATGTATCGAGAACTTACAATTTATGACTTCTCGATACAAAATTCACTCCACTTCGTTACGAAATTTTACTCGAAGAGATGTTGTTGATAATTTTCAGTATCTAAATGTACAATAGCTAGTAAATATAGTAATTTGAAAAACGAAAAATGTAGTAAAACAAAAAAACCTTCAATAGTTGAAGGTTTTTATTAGAGGCATCTAGCGGATTCGAACCGCTGTAGTCGGTTTTGCAGACCGGTGCCTAGCCGCTCGGCCAAGATGCCATTCTGTAATGTGTTTGCAAATCTACTACAAAAAATCAAATATCAAAACTCAAAACTTAAAATTATGCTCTGAATTCTTCCATCACAATAGTAACTTGCTGTACATCACCACCAATTGGCGGATTTATTTTTGAAACTTCTAGCAAAATACGCGAAACCATAGGCAATTCTGCAAAAATGCGCACAATAATACGCTTGGCAACATGCTCTAACAACTTTGATCTAATTGCCATTTCTTCTTTAACAATCTTGTTCAAATGCACATAATCAACTGTATCTGCCAGATCATCAGTATCTGCAGATTTTCGCAAATCGGCTTTTATTTCTAAATCTACCCTGTAATCAGATCCAATTTTAGCTTCTTCAATCAAGCAGCCGTGATTAGTAAAAACGCGTATGTTTGTTAAACGAATAATTCCCATATAATTTATTTCAGGTTTCAAGTTCAAAGTTACTAACTTTTTATCTGTTTTTTTATGAACTTTAAACATTAAACTTTAAACATTTTCTATCTTTGCATAAAAGAAAGAAATACAATGTCAACAAAAGAAAAATCATTGAATTTTATAGAACAAATCATTGAAGAAGATCTTAAAAATGGTTTGTCACAAGATAAATTACGTTTTCGTTTTCCGCCCGAACCTAACGGATACCTACATATTGGGCACGCTTCATCGATCTGTTTAAACTTTGGTTTGGGGTTAGATTATAACGCACCGGTAAATTTGCGTTTTGATGATACCAACCCTGCTAAAGAAGAACAAGAGTTTGTTGATGCTATTAAACGTGATGTAGAATGGTTAGGTTTTAAATGGGATCAGGAAGTTTATGCGTCTGATTATTTCCAGGAATTATATGATTGGGCTATCGCTTTAATTAAAAAAGGTAAAGCCTATGTTGATAATTTATCGGCAGATGAAATTGCAAAGCAAAAAGGTACGCCAACGCAACCTGGAGTAGATTCGCCAAATCGTGATCGATCAGTTGAAGAAAACTTGGATTTATTCGAACGAATGAAAAACGGTGAGTTTGCAGAAGGCGAATATATTTTACGTGCAAAGATTGATATGGCATCGAACAATATGTTAATGCGTGACCCAATTATGTACCGCATCATTAATGCATCGCACCACAGAACAGGCGCAAATTGGAAAATTTATCCTATGTACGATTGGGCTCATGGTGAAAGTGATTATATCGAACAAATTTCACATTCTTTCTGTACATTAGAATTTTTACCACACCGCGAATTGTACGATTGGTTTTTAGATCAAATTTACGATGACGAGAAAGTTCGACCAAAACAGCGCGAATTTGCTCGTAGAAATTTATCGCACACCGTTGTATCAAAACGTAAATTACTGCAATTGGTAAACGAAGGTCATGTTACTGGTTGGGACGATCCGCGTATGAGTACTATTTCGGGCATGCGTCGTAGAGGTTACACTCCTACTGCAATTCGTAATTTTGCCGATACTATTGGAATTGCAAAACGTACCAATTTAATTGATGTTTCGTTGTTGGAATTCTGTGTTCGTGAAGATTTAAACAAGATTACCGATCGTGTAATGGCTGTTTTAGATCCGGTGAAAATGATTATTACCAATTATCCAGAAGGTCAGGAAGAATGGTTAGATGCTGAAAATAATCCGGAAGCAGAAGAACTAACGTTTAGAAAAGTCCCTTTTTCTAAAGAATTATATATTGAACGTGAAGATTTTCTTGAAGAAGCAAACAACAAATTTTTCCGATTAACATTAGGGAAAGAAGTCCGTTTAAAAAATGCCTACATTATTAAAGGTGAAAGCGTTGTAAAAGACGAAAACGGAAACATTACTGAAATTCATGTAACGTATGATGCAGATTCTAAATCGGGCAGCGGAACGGAAGCATCAAAACGCAAGGTAAAAGGAACTATTCATTGGGTTTCTATTCCGCATGCTGTTGAAGCCGAAGTACGTATTTACGACCGTTTGTTTACTCATGAAAACCCTGATGGTAACAAAGAAGTAGATTTTAAAGAGTATATTAACCCTGATTCGTTAAAGGTAATCACCGGTTATGTAGAACCAAGCTTAAAAGCGGCTGTAAGCGGAGATAAATTCCAGTTTCAACGTCTAGGTTATTTCGCAACAGATAAAGATTCTACCGCAGAAAAACTGGTATTTAATAAAACGGTTGGCTTACGCGATACGTGGGCTAAAGTTGAAAGTAAAGAGTAAAGTTTTTTCGATTTATACAAACAACAAACCCCAACCAATCGGATGGGGTTATTTGTAATATTAAATTTCGTAATTTCAGACCTCACAGGTTTTAAAAACCTGTGAGGTCTTTTTGTAGATAAAGTAGTTTTAAAATTTTAAACTTCATCCAAAACTTCATCGGTTAAGCGGTATGGAGCGGCTTCGTCAAACTCACCTTCCCACTTGGCAATTACAACCGTTGCCAAACAGTTTCCGATAACATTTACCGATGTTCGTGCCATATCCATTAATTCATCAATACCTAAAATAGCGGCGATAATAAATACCGGCAAGCCAAATTGTTCTGCCGTTGCAATTAACACAATTAACGATGCACGCGGAACAGCTGCCACTCCTTTTGATGTGATCATTAACGTAAAGGCAATTCCCAACTGTTGACCGATATCTAAATGCATTCCGGCTGCTTGCGCAACAAATATCGATGCCAA
This sequence comes from Paenimyroides ummariense, assembly GCA_040391585.1. GTDB lineage: Bacteria > Bacteroidota > Bacteroidia > Flavobacteriales > Flavobacteriaceae > Flavobacterium > Flavobacterium ummariense_A. The sequence continues at coordinate 77,058 of JBEBXO010000001.1, forward strand.
TGACAAATACAGCGAAGTTCCATCTAAATTAAAACTATATCCTGTAGGAATTACAAACGATACAATTTTACGCGGTACACCAAATTTTTCCATCGCACTCATAGCTTTTGGTAAAGCGGCATCGGAACTTGTGGTTGCAAATGCAATAGAAACCGGCTCTTTTACGGCTGCAATAAACTTTTTAATCGGTATTTTCAAGAACAACATAACTGGTACAAAAACCAGCAATAGAAAAAATACCAGCGCCATGTATAAAGATCCTAAAAGCATGAACAGGTTTTTAAGGATATCAACCCCTAAATGTCCTACGGTATATGCCATTGCTGCCCCTACACCAATTGGTGCAAAATACATAATAATATTGGTGAATTTAAACATGGTTTCAGACAAACTCTCGGTAAAATCTACCAACGGTTTACGTTTTTTTTCTTCAACCATTGCTAATCCAATTCCAAATAAAACCGAAAATACCACTACCTGTAATACCTGGTTCTCATACATTGACTTTACAATGTTTTCTGGGAACAAATCGTAAATAAAATGAGTAAACTTATAAATTCCATGAACATGATCTGGCAATGTTTGTAATGCAGTATCTGGTGCCTTTGGTGTTGGTAATTCTTCATGTGGCATGCTTTGTATATCAATACCTACCCCTGCCTGTGTAATATTAATTACCGCTAAACCAATAAAAATGGCACATGAAGTAGCGCAAAAGAAATAAAGCATAGATTTCCAGGCCATACGCCCCACTTGTTTTAAATCGGAATGCCCAGCGATACCATACACTAATGTTGCAAAAATAATAGGAGCTACAATGGTTTTTACCAATTTAATAAATCCTTTACTTAAAGGTTGCAGTGCCATAGCTGCATTCGGAAAATCAATCCCTACAAAAACTCCTAATATCATGCAGGTTATAATCCAGGTGGTAAGGTTTTTTCTAAAAACAGCATTGATAATCAATACCAAAGCAGTTGCCCAACGCACACCCATCATAAAATCAGCCGAAATAGAAATAATATCAAATTCGTATAAAAGCGTTATTATAATTGCAAGAGTAATAAATATCGTAGTAAAAATTTTTACTTTATTTTTAAACATATTTGTTATTTAAAAGGGTTGAAAAGCAAATATAAATAGATTTTTTGGGGTTCTTATGGTATGGTCTATTAAATTTTAACCGGTTATTAACACCAATTAGAAATTATTTTCTTAACTTTAGTACTATTATTTCATTTATTAAAAACTAAAATAAAATTTGTTATGGGAAAAACAGGAAACACATTGGTAGCTATTTTAGCAGGTGCAGCAGTTGGTGCTGTAGCCGGAATTTTATTAGCACCTGAACAAGGACAAAAAACAAGAAGAAAAATATCGGACGGATTAAAATCTGGTACCGATGATCTAAATTGCAAAATGGATGATTTAAAAAATCAGGTAAAAAGTTTGATTTCTTCTAAAAAGGCAGATTTCGAATCATCTTTCAGTACATTGATTAACAAAGCCGATGATAAAAAAGAAGATGTTATTGCAACTTTAGAGAGTAAATTGGCTGAATTAAAAGGTCAGACTTCTAATGCGGTTGATAAAGCAAAAGATATGACTAATAAAGCTGCAGATAATATCAAATCGGAATTAAAGTAACGTATGGCATTTAATGAAGATCTAAAGAACAATCTTCATGAAGTGAAGTCTGAAGCTAAAGCTTTTTTAGAAACGAACATTGATTATTATTCACTGTTGGGTTTTAAAGTAGCATCTAAAGCTACAGGCTTCATTTTAAAAATTTTCGCCTTAAGTTTATTTGCTGTTTTAGCTCTATTTTTCTTATCATTTGCTGCAGCATTTGCTATTGGAAAAGTTTTAGACAGTAATACTTATGGCTTTTTAATTATAGGTGGTTTTTATATTCTTGCGGCTATTGTATCTTACTCTTTGCGCAATGTTTTAATAGACATACCTATTCTTAAAAAATTTTCTAAAATCTTTTTTGACTAAATTTTATGAAGAAACAATATACAACATATGAAGAGGTTGATAAAGAACTAGAAATCTTAAGACTTGAACGCGAAATTAGTATTAGGAAGATTGGTAATAACGCTGAAGATATCACCCATCTTTTTTCACCGAGTAATTTACTGCAGCAAGGATTAACATCTTTTGGTAGCTCGGTAAAAAATTCAAAAGGGATTAAAACTTTAGTTGTATCAACTGTATTAAAATTTTTATTTAATAAACTTATTAAGAAAAAATAACACCGCAAATTGCGGTGTTATTTTTTAATCTTCGTAACCAGACATAGGTTCTGATGGTGGATTGTTTTTAGGTTTTTGATAATCTTTTGGGCTTTTATCGCCGGCTTTTTTCATTGCTTCGCCTACTTGATTACTTGCGGTAAACGATGCTACCATATTGTTTAACATATCACTACCCGCTTGCGGCGAATTTGGCAGTAAAATTAAGTTGGAATTGTTTTCTGCACCAATTGATTGCAAAGTATCGTAATGCTGGGTTACAACAATTAATGCCGATGCTTCTTGTGAGTTGATTCCTACACTGTTTAATACATCAACCGATTCTACCAAACCACGAGCAATTTCTCTACGTTGGTCTGCAATACCTTGCCCCTGCAAACGTTTAGATTCTGCTTCGGCTTTTGCTTTAGCTACAATTCTAATACGTTCTGCTTCTCCTTCATATTCTGCTGCCGTTTTTTCACGATCTGCGGCATTAATACGGTTCATAGCGTGTTTTACCTGAATATCAGGATCAATATCAGTAATCAACGTGTTTATAATGTCGTAACCGTAAGTTACCATGGCATCATTCAGTTCACGCTTAACTGCAATAGCAATATCATCTTTACGTTCAAAAACATCGTCTAATTTCAATTTTGGAACTTCGGCACGAACCACATCAAAAACATAAGAAGTAATTTGATCGTGAGGATATTCTAATTTATAAAACGCTTCGTAAACACGTTCTTGCACTACTTTAAATTGTACAGAAACTTTCATTTTAACGAATACGTTATCTTTTGTTTTTGTTTCAATAATTACATCTAACTGTTGAATTCGCAAATTTAAACGACCGGCAATACGGTCTACCAATGGAATCTTGAATTGTAAACCCGAGTTACGGATAGATTGATATTTTCCAAAACGTTCAATAACAACCGCTGTTTGTTGCTTCACGGTAAAAAGTGATAGTACTATTATAAAAAAAATAGCAATGATAAGGTAAAGTGCAATCATTTTATTAAATTAAGTTTTTGGTAAGATATAAAAAAAACCTCTTTTTTCAAAGAGGTTTGTAGGCTATTTTTTAATAAAGGACAACTTTACGGTTCCGCCTTCTAATAAACTTAAATATTGTTCGTATTGTGGAAACTGTGCTTTAATTAAAGGGATATATTCTGAAATATCGCTTTCAATTTCCATATTGGTGTTAGTTTCTACAGCTATGGTTCCAGTAACTTTATAGCCTAATACATTTAATGAAACATTGTTTCCTGTTCTTTGAAATGCATCGGCATATTCGGTTACTTTACAATCGGCACCTTCATATCTAAAAAATACCGCTTTATTATCAGAAGAAATTTTTAAAAAATCTTTAGTGCAATTTTCTGTATGCGGATACTCAATTGTTTGTAAAGGAACTATTTTTATTAACTGAATGGTTGTTGGTTCCCATTCATTGGCTTTTGTTACTACTTCGGTTTCGTCTTTTTTAGAATCGTCTGATCCGCATGAAGCGAATAATAAACCGGCAGAAAGTATAGGAAAGAAAAAATATTTTTTCATAATAAGATTATTTTTAAAAACTTAAACCAAGGTAATAAAAAAATCCCATTTTTAGGGAATGGGATTTAGAAAAATTTAGAAAAAAATTGTTGTTGTTGATATGAAAAAAATATCATTGTGAAAAACATTTGGGCATTTGTTAATCACATCCCAAATATACGACTAATATTTTTACTGCAAAGCATTAATCTGTTAAAATTACATTTTAGTGAAAAAAGTTATTGCTGATTGTAATCTTTTAACAGTTTCGACTTTTCCCAAAATGCTGATAATTTCGAATAAATCAGGACCTTTCATTTCGCCAACTACCGAAATACGAAGCGGTTGCATTATTTTACCCATTCCCAACCCGTTTTCTTGAATCCAAGTTTTTATTGCTGTTTCTATTTCTTTTGCTTCGAAAATTTTAACATTTTCAATTACAGAAATTACTTGTTTCATAAGGTCAGAAGTATCTTCTTTCCAATTTTTTGATGCTTTTTCATCGTACTTTTCAGGGGCAATAAAGAAAAAATCTGCTAAAGCGAATAAATCGGTGGTTAAATTTGCACGTTCTTTGACTAATCCTATTATTTTTTCAACGATTGAATCATCTGCATTTATTCCTTTCTCTTTTAAGACCGACTGTAAATAAACAGCTAATTCACTGTTTTGCTTTTGAACTAAAACTTGATGATTGAACCACTTGTTTTTTTCTGGATCAAACTTTGCACCCGATTTGTTTACACGTGCCAAATCAAAAGAAGTTATTAATTCATTTAATGTAAATAATTCTTTTTCGGTTCCGTCGTTCCAACCTAAAAGTGCTAAAAAGTTTACTACTGCTTCTGGGAAAAAACCTTGTTCACGGTAACCCATTGATGTTTCGCCTGTTTCTGATTTCCAATCTAACGGAAAAACAGGAAAACCTAGTTTATCTCCATCGCGTTTTGATAATTTTCCGTTACCAACTGGTTTTAATATTAATGGTAAATGTGCAAATTCTGGTGCATCCCATCCAAAAGATCGGTACAATAAATAGTGTAATGGTAAAGATGGCAACCATTCTTCACCACGAATTACATGCGATGTTTGCTGCAAATGATCGTCTACGATATTTGCCAAATGGTAGGTTGGCATACCGTCTGATTTATACAATACTTTATCGTCTAACAAAGAAGTATCAAACGTAACTTCGCCACGAATAATGTCTTTCAATGTTAATTTTTCATCAACAGGCATTTTAAAACGAATCACATAAGGGTCTTTGTTAAACAACCTTGCCTCTAACTCATCGTGCGTCATGTTTAACGACGTTTTTAAGACTTCACGCACAGAATGGTTGTAAATAAACGTTTTTCCGTTTGCTTCGGCTTCTTTTCTTAAAGCATCTAATTCTGTAGCTTCATCAAAGGCGTAGTAAGCAAAACCATCGTGTACCAATTGTAAGGCATAATCTTTATATAAATGTTTACGGTCGCTTTGACGGTAAGGTCCAAATTGTTCGTTTACACCAATGGTTTCATCGGGTTGTATTCCCAACCATTTTAATGCTTCAAAAATATATTCTTCGGCTCCTGGAACAAATCTGTTTTGGTCGGTATCTTCAATTCTTAAGTAAAAAACGCCGTTGTTTTTCTTGGCAAAAAGGTAATTAAATAAAGCCGTTCTTACGCCCCCAATATGTAATGGTCCTGTGGGGCTTGGTGCGAAACGTACACGTACTGGTTTTGTCATCTTTTTCGTATTTTTTTCAAAGATAGAAAGTTGTTAGCGTTTATCTATGAATGTTATTGGTTTTCTGCTTAACGGATCGTAAATAATCTTTTGTAAAGTTAATTCATCTTCAAAGATTATTTGTGGTGTAACACGTAATCTTGCTCTAAAATAATCTTTAAGTTTTCCTGCAAATTCATCGGTAATATCAACAGAAAAAATGCGGATTAAAATTTCGTCTGTACCAATTTCGTTTGAGGATATTTCTATTAAATGTAATTTTATTTCTTTAAAATGAGCCACAGCATCGTGCATTGCCGGCGGATACAGCGTTGTGCCTTTGTATTTTATCATTTGTTGTTTGCGACCTTCCACCGGACCCAAACGATAAGTTGATCTGCCACAATTACATTTTTCTGTATGTTTACGAACCATATCGCCGGTTTTAAAACGCAGCAAAGGCATAGCTTCAACTCCAAGTGTGGTTACAACCAATTCGCCCAATTCGCCATTTGCAACAGGTTCGTTATTTTCGTTTACTATTTCGGTAATGATTAATTCGGGATGATGATGACCGCCAGCAAACTGATCGCATTCTGTAAAAGCAGCACTCATTTCGGTTGATGCATAAGTAGAAAACAGATTGATATTCCATTTTTCCTGAATGCGCTGTGCAAGAAGTGTGGGTTGCAAATCGGTTGTTCTTAAAGCTTCACCAATGCAGATTACTCCTTTTACCGAACTGTTTTTATAATCGATATTATTTTCTTCGGCATATTCGATCATTTTTAAAATAAACGATGGAACGGCAATTAAAAATTTAGGTTGGTAACGTAAAATAGAATCCCATTGCAAAGGTGGAACACCTGCACCAACACGCACAATTCCTGCGCCTAACTTTCGCAAACCCAAGAAATAAGCCAAACCAGCCATAAAACGTCTGTCAATGGTCGTCATTAACTGAACCAGATCGCCCTTTTGAACGCCTGCACATTTAAAAGAAAGCATTTCGTTATAAGCCAAACGTTCTAAATCGTTATCGGTTAATCCAAAAGTTACGGGATCGCCTAAAGTACCAGAAGTTGTTGCGTAATCGCGGATCTCGATTTTATCAACGCAGAAAAAATCTTGGTTGTACATTTGTAAATCGGCTTTTGTGGTTACCGATATTTTTTGCAGATCGTCAATGGTTTTAATGGTATCGATCTGAATGTTTTCGGCTTTGAATTTTCGCTGATAAAAAGGCGAATGTTGCACTAAATACGCCATGTGCTTTTGCAAAAGTGTATTCTGAAGATGTGCTATATTGCTTGTGCTTTGTGTTTCTATATCGGGAATCATAGTTTTTTCAGGGTTTTCTTTAATTTTTGTTCGATGTTTTTTTTGTGATTTTCAGAACTGATTACTTTTTGCAATGCTGTTTGATAATTGCTTACCGCATTTTTCCATTGTTTCTGACTATAAAAATAATCGCCCAATTGATTATAAACAATCCAAAGTTCGGGATTTGATTCTGTAAAAGCAGTTAAAATTTCATTTGAAACTGTTTTTTTGGAATTTGTTGCCTGTTCTATAACTTTTATCAGGTTTTTAAAACTTTGATAATGCTTAAAATCATCAGAATAAACAAAATCATCTTTAGGTACTTCTAAATTTTTAATAGGTTTTAGTTCTTTTGATTGAAAAACCGTGTTTAAATCATACGCATCAAAAGCACCTAACTGATACGGATTATTAGATACCCATATTTTTAATTCGGCAGGTTTAAAAATTACTCCATGATGCGCCATTAACTGGTTCAACGCTTTTTCATTACCCAAACCTATATTTTGATTTTGCAAACCAGAAACATCACGTAAAACTGTTGCTACATCATTTATCTGGTATTTTTTATTGTTGGTAAAAGATTCTTCTAATTTTTCCAATCGATAATAAGAGTGTGATTCTTCTATATGTTCTTTATTTCGCTTGTCTGATTTATATCCGTTTGATTGAAAATGATTGGTGCAGATCAGCTTACCGTTGTTGGTTTCGTACACATCCATTTTTTTCGGACTCATTTCAATCACAACCGCTTTATTGTCTTTTCCACTGCCGATTAAAAAAGATTCCGATACAAAAACTTCAAACTTCTCGGCAATTGCAACCGCTTCATCAATAGTTTGGGCGTGCTGTAAAATACTTCGCGCGACAATAGAAACCGGCGTTTTTCCACGCATTGGAATATCCGATTTTCCTGCATTCAGCGTTACCGTTAATCCTTTTTCGTTCATACCCGAAACCACTCCAACCATTCCAGGCCAAGTAACCGATGCGTAGTTGTATCCTTTATCTGGACTTATAAATTCTACTATTTTGTTTTGTGCGAATTCATCGTTCACATAAAAATCAAAATTTCTGCCAATAAGCAAATTTCCATCTTCGGTAAAATTGTCCCACAAAGCAATCGATGAACAGCCAACCAGCATTAAATCTTGCATGGCGTGACCAATATCGTGCGAACTATGCAACAATAAATTCCGTTCGAATTTTGTACCGATGTCGTTAAAAGTTTCAGATCCAAACGAAGATAAAGCATACAATTCTTGCTTTAAATCCAAAGGAATCGCCGAAAGAATGTTGCGATTGTACCATTTTAAAAAGTACAGCAACTTGTTTTGTTTAGATGGATTGGGAATCATTTCGGAAACCTTTCCAAAGAATATTTTTTCTTGATTTTGATACAACTGTTGCGTTAAAAATCCCTTTTTATAACCTAGTTCATACGGATTTCCCGAAATTCTTAATTGCCAGTTTCCGTTGATTGATTTGTTTAAAACATCTCTTTTTTCAATTGAAACCTTTTGTTGTTGAAATTCGGTTTCAAACAAATCAGCTTCTTTTTTCAGATTTTTAATGCTCCCGCAACTTATTAAAGAAAGCAGAAAAACAAGTGAAAATATTTTTTTACTCATACCCTACTTTTTTAAAAACTTTATCGAAAAAATAATCTTTTCCAAGCATTTCGGCAACCGTTAAAAAGCCCGTAATCGTTACACCTAAAATTCCGTGCAAACGCACATTTTGTCCGGTTAAAAACAAATTATCAATCTTTGTTTTTGGCGAAATCATTGTTTTTAAAGGCTGTGAAGCTTCTTTTTCAAAACCGTACATGGTTCCGTCCAAAGTGCCGATATAATCACGGTACGAAAGCGGTGAAGATGTATGTGTTGAAACAATATTTTCTTGAATATTCGGAAAATATTTAGGTAAAATCTGTAATAATTCGGTTACAATTTCGCTTTTAAATTGATCGTAATCAGTTCCGCGGTCGTTTTCATTTCTAACTGTATTAAAGGTATGCTGCCACTTTTCAACCTGCGCATAATCCATATACGTCATTAACGAAATGCTTTGCGCAAATTCCTCATTTTTGTTGTGCGGATTTGTAGTAATTACAACAGATTGCGGTTTGTTTCCGATCCAATTATCTTTGTACGAAAACACTTTATCTTCACTTTCAAAATGATAAATGTTGTGATTGAAATAAGGAATTGTATTTGGTTTTAAAACGATATGAACCGAAAAAACCGATGGTCCGTTTTTTAACTGATTGATTCTTTTTATATAAGGTTTTCGTTGATTTTCATCATTAAACATCGAAAAAAGTTGTTTTAAATCGATATCAGAAACAAACTGATCGGCTTTATAAATACAATCAACCGTTTCGCAACTTTCTAAAATATTATCTTTAAAATTAAGCTTTTCTACTTTTTGATGTTTGAATAAATTGGCATTAAAACTGCGCAATTGCTTAATAAACGCTTTTGTAATTTGACTGCCACCTTTCACACAACGCCACGAACTTTGTATATACGAATTTACCGTTAAGGCATGCACATAAAAAGGAGTTTCGGTCGCTTTTATGGCATACAAAAAACTGTTTCCCAACAAAACTGCTTGTAATTTTTTGTTCGAAGTGATTGAATTCATAACGTTTTCAACCGAATGTTGCATAATTTCTTCGTTATAACCCGTACTGTTTTTTAAGTTGTACAACGGAAATTGATCGCAATAAAACTGAATGGTTTCAATATACTTTTTCAAAGCTTGTTCTTCGTCAGGAAAATAAACCAGCAACTGCTTAACAAAATTATCATACCCTTGCGCCTGGGGATATTGCATGGTTTCGTTTCCAAAACTAATAACATCGAACTTATTTTTATCTAAAAGTGATAAATCTAAATCGTTTAAAATGTTAAGATATGAGAAATATCTACCTAAATTCTCCTCTTTATTTAACGCGCCAATGTAATGAACACCAGTATCGAAAATGGTTTTATCACGCACGAACGTTTGCAAGTTACCGCCGTACTGATTGTTTTTTTCTAAAACACATACTTTTTTGCCTTCTTGTGCCAGCAATAATGCCGAAACCAGACCGCCTAAACCACTGCCAATTACAACAACATCGTATGTTTTAGTTTGTTTCATTACGTTTAAGTACTTGAATTTTTAATTCATTGTGCGTTTGTGTAAAACCATTGAAATCTGGTTTAAATTTACAGCAAACCACTACAATTTGCTTGATATTCTGCGGAATATTATCGTTAAATTGCTGTAAATGAGAAATTATCAACACGTTGCTGTTCTGCCAAATCTCCGCTAAATCGTCGGCATATTTTACTTTAAATTTATTGTTGATATAACTGGCTTTGGCAATTGATCTGTGTTCTTCGTTTAAATTATAGGTATGCACTTTTCGAGATGGAAATTGGTTGACCAAAAGAAAATCAAGCTGACCAAAATCGTTGGTAACATGCGCAATTACGGCTTTATCGCTAATTAAATAAAATAACTGATGATATATTGCTTTGTTCTGACTAAAATCTCTCTTAACCGTATTTAAAATTCCGTGTTCTTTATACAAAAAATTCAAGAACAGTTTCTGTTTAAAATAATCGGCATCTTCTGCGTTTAAACGAATTTTGTTGTATTCTTCTTTAAAAAATCGACTTATTTTCTTGGTACGATCTGCATACGAAGTTCCAAAAGAATCATCGTTAATCGCAATAGGATCGCCTACATACACATGGCAATTCGAATTGTAAATAATGAAATCACCTTTAGGCAGTAAATCAGCATTTCCATGGATATAAACCGGTTGAATTGGCAAATTCAATTCTTCTGCCATAAAAAAAGCACCTTTGTGAAAACGACCAATTTCTGATGTTCTTGAGCGCGTTCCTTCGGGAAAAACCATTACAGAAAAATCGTTTCCAATGCGTTCTTCCAACGGAATCAAACCTTGAGCTACTCCTTTCGTTGCCGGGTAAAATCCTAAAAACTTAACCGCTCTGCCAAAAACCGGCGATTTATAAACCCAGTCGTTCACAATATAAACTACTTTAGAATACGTCATTCCAATAGTCAATGAATCTAAAAATGAGGTATGGTTTGATATAATTACCGATTGTTTTTGCAAGCGTTCTTTGTTAAATATTTTTTTACTTACCGCAGGATTTAAGTGTAAAACCGATTTCATGTAACCCGCCATTACACTGCTGAAAAAGTGCCATTTTTTGTTTTTTGATATTGGCAAAATCCAGAAAACCACGCGCATGAAAACCGAGATAGTTAAACTGGCAATTACATAATACGTGAACATTAAAATTGAGCGAACGGTAAGGAAAAACGTTGTTGGCGACAATCCTTTTTTTACTCGATTGAAAAACAAAAATTTAAACAACAGCGGATACAGCACAAATGTTACCAAAACCGCCACGCTTACACCTATTAATGCAATTAATGCAATTGATTTTAATGCAGGATGTTGTGCAAATATCAATGCCCCAATTGCTAAAATTGTCGTTAAAACCGCCAATATGATTGATGTTCGATACAAAGGCATTTCGTCTTTACCGTCGGTATATTGTTTTTGCAGTGCACTGGTCATGAAAATGGTAAAATCGATTCCGTGGCCAAAAACCAGCGTACAAACAATGGTGCTGAAAATATTAAACGGAATATCCAACAATCCCATTAAACCCGCGGTAATAAAACCTGTTAATGCAATAGGAATCGATGCTGTTATAACCAATTCTATTCTTCTGTAAAAAACAAAAAGAATGACAAAAACGGCAATAAACGAATACGAAACCAACGAATTAAAATCATTCACCAAAAAACCTAAATATTGTTCGTTTAACGCTTGTCGGTCAATTAAAAGTAATTGTTTACCTTGATTTTCTTTCTCGAAATTCCTTACAAATGCATCTCGATTTTTTGGGTCAATTGTTACAACGGTTGATAATAAATATCGGTTTTTACCATGAACAAATTCGTTGTACAATTGTTGATTAAACTGCTTTAACGATGCCAGATTTATGGTTGAAAAATCTTTGTTCAGTAATTGATAAAAAGCTTCGTGCGTTTGCTCATTAAAACCTTGTGCTACACTTTTTGTTTCGATTGCTTGTACGGTTTGATTGATTTTAGAAGGATTCCAAAACTGTTTCCAACGTTCAATAGCTTTTAATTGTTCAGTTTTTGAAGGAACCAAACTACTAACCGACTGCACATTATTCACATAATTATTTGATTGCAGTTTATTGGAAATCAATTGATTATCTTCTAAAACTTGATCTTCGTTTTCATTATAAGCAACTACAAATAAGCTCTTTGCAATTTTATTATCTGTATATAATTCTTTTTCAGCCAGTTGCTGTTCTGTAGGCATGAAATTAATTTTAGACAAATCGCCATCGAATTGCACTTTATGATACGTAAAAGCACTCATTACAACCAAAAGCAAGGTAAACGCAATTAAAGTCTTATTTTTTTCGAACGGATATTTCGCAATTTTATCAATCGCATGGCTTTGTTTTAAGGTTTTGCCTTTATAAATATGCGGCAAAATAATCAATGTAAAAACGGCTGTTGCAACTACAGATATACTTGCGAAAATTCCCAGATCAATTAATGCATCAGAATGAACAAAAAGCAAACATAAAAAAGCAACCGCAGTGGTAGAACTACTCATTAACAAAGGTTTTGCAACATCTTTAAACAACGCCTGCATGCTTTGTGTGTTTTTGGAATGCGTTAAAAAATGTAGTGCATAATCAATGGTAATTCCTATTAAAATAGCAGCGATAGATAAAGAAATCGCCGAAATTTCTGTCCGTAGAAAGTACAAGCACAACAAACCGAACAATCCACCAAATACCGATGGGATCATTACAATTATTGGAACCAGCCAGTTTCTGTAATAAAAAATAAGCAGCAACATTAAAGCCGAAACCGAAATGGCTACCGTTGTTAAAATATCGCTTTTAATCTGTTGTGCATTAGCAACGGCAATAAAGGGCGAACCAAAATATTGCACCTCAACCTTTGAATTTTTATCTGCAATATGCTGTTTTAAAGCATTTAATTTTTCTACGAAAATTTCATTGTGTTGTGTTTCGCTTCCGCTGTATTTCGGGTTAATGAAAAGCACAATTTTTTCTTCATCTTGCGTAAACAAAAATCCGTCTTGGAATTTATAATCCCCGTTTCCTTGAAACTGTTGTAGTTTCTTTAAAGCTAAAAACGATAATTGCAAAGGATCATCAACCACAACATCTTTCATAAACGAGGCATTGCCGCTTATTAAAGTTTCATAATTCTGCTGAATTTGATTGGAAAGACTGTCGTTATTCAGTTTTTGGTCGATGGTTTTATAATCGGCTTCGTTCAGATAAATCGGTAAATTTTCGTACACAAAACGGAATGATTCCTGAAAAAGATCTTCGTTTAATGTTCCCTGAACCGACAAATAATAGTCGTTTACAACAGGAAGTGTATCAGTAAAAGCTTCGGCAGCGGAAATTAAATCATCATTACCTGCTCCTTTTTTCTTTTTAAAAATTACCGCTATTTTATCGGTAAAATTCATTTCGTTAATAACCTGTGCCGTATTGTTATTGGTTTTATTGCTTGGAATAATCCGCGTAATATCTTCGTTAAAAGTGATTTTTTGTAAGATAAAAATCGAGCATACCAAAAACAACAACGAACTTAAAAGTGCTGTTTTGGGATATTTCTGAATTTTTTGGAACAAATAATAAAATCCGTTAAACATTATGCTGCCGTTTTTCGATTGTAAAAATTAAGAATTGTATAACAAATCAATCCTAATAAAACAGCAATAAATGTAGCCAAAATTGTGCTTCCCACAATATATTGCAGTAAATGGTTTTTTATAGAATGGAACGAAATATTATCAAAATCTATGAGAATTTCGCCACTTTCTCCAACAAAAAAACTCCCAACTTTTAATGATGCCAATACAATAAACGGAATAAATGGCGGAAGACTGATGTTGGATCCAACAAAAGAAATGGTTTTGTTTAATTTGAAAATTGCTGCTAAAAAGATCGATAAAAAGGTTTGAAAACCCCACACAGGAACAATACCTATAAAAACGCCCAATGCCAGCGATGCAGCTTTTACTTCGTTGGTGTCATTAATGTGTAACAGATCTTCTTTTAAAAACGTTTTAAAACTTTTTTTTTTGAATTTTAAAATGAAATCTCTGGGTTTAATGTACACTAATGCAATGGTAACCAAAACCGTGTTTAAAATGCTGATTCGGGTAAAATCCCTAAAAGGTCTGAAATGTGAAACACGTTCGTTTGGATCGTACAAAACCTGAATAGGTACATTTTTTACCGAAATATTTTTCCATGCAGTACGCACGATTACTTCAATTTCAAACTCGAATTTCTTTGTGAAAAATCTTTTTGGAAGATGCTTCAACGGATATAAACGATAACCCGATTGTGTATCTGTTAGTTTTATACCAGTTTCAAACTGAAACCAGAAATTAGAAAATCGATTCCCGAAACTACTTTTTTTAGGAACACTTTCGTGCGTCATATTCCGGCTTCCAATCAAAAGAATTGGTTCGTTAGCAACATTTAATTCCTCTAAAAAAACAGGAATATCCGAAGGATAATGTTGTCCATCAGAATCAATCGTTAGGGCATAATCGTAATTTAAAGACAATGCTTTTTTAAACCCAATTTGTAAAGCATTTCCCTTGCCTTTGTTTTGCGGTACATTTAAAATGTAAAGTTGTTTGTAATCCTCTAGAATATCGGCAGTTTCGTCGGTGCTTCCATCGTTAACAATAAAAATATGGCTGGTGTAATTTAAAACTCCGTCTATAACGCGCTTTAAGGTCTTCTCATTGTTATAGGTTGGAATAATTACGCACCACGTTTTATTATTTTGCACCGTATTCATTATAATTGCTGGGTTAGTAAAGCATTTACTTTAAGCGCAACGGTTTCATTAAAACTAGCCGAAGCCTTAATTTTAAAGTTTTCTTCTGTTTTATTAATATTGATAGTAATATCTAAAATAGCATGTGTTTCGGGATTGATTAATGCCATAAACTTTACGCTACTGCATTCTTTTATAAACAGTTTTGTTTGGGTTGCCTGTTCTGTTAACTCTTTTAAAATTTGCAGCATACAAACACCCGGCGTTACTGGGTTATTAGGAAAATGTCCTTTAAATACCTCATGTTGGGCATTCAATTCAATAATCGCCTGTAATTGGTTCTCGGTAAAATTAAATTCTTTTACACTGTAAAAATGAGGTATTAACATACAAATTGTTTAAAAAGCGAAATTAAGGATTTATTTTTAAATACCTTTTTTAAGAAATCAACAATTACATGTGTAAAAACAGTACTTTTAACTAACAGAATCATATTTTAATGGAATTAGATCATATTTTAGATAAGGTTTATACGGTATCTAATGCCTCTAAAAAACAACTTCGCGCTATAGTGAAAGAAGTTTCTTTACCTAAAGGAACCCATTTAATTAGCAGTGCTAAAACAGAACCGAATATTTATTTACTAAAAAACGGCTTGGTACGCGCCTACTCTGATACCGAAAACCGCGAAATTACTTTTTGGTTTGGTACCCAGGGCGATACTGTTTTGTCTATGAACGGTTACGTGAACAATAAAATTAGTTATGAAGATATTGAACTGCTTGAGAATTGTGATTTGTATGTAATTAAAACCAGCGAACTAAAAACGTTGTATAAAACAAATATTGAAATTGCGAATTGGGGACGCAAAATGATAGAATTGGAACTTGTTAAAGCCGAAGAACGACTTATTTCGCTGCAATGCAAAACAGCAAAAGAACGCTACCTTGATTTAATTTTCAATCATCCTAATCTAATTCAGCGTGTAGCTTTAATGCATATTGCATCGTATTTAGGTATAACGCAGGTAAGTTTGAGTAGAATTCGTGCTGACATTTGATTATTTATCATTTGTAAAAAAATAACATTTTTTAAAGAGAGAACTTTGCTGTAAATATTAAAAAGATGAATTGGATTTTATTGATTATTGCAGGTTTGTTTGAAGTTTTGTTTACTACTTGTTTAGGAAAAGCTAAAGAATTAAATGGTAGCGATGCTTATGGTTGGTATGTAGGTTTTGGAATTTCGTTAGTTGTTAGCATGGCGTTGCTAATGAAAGCAACACAGACGCTGCCTTTAGGAACCGCTTATGCAGTATGGACAGGAATTGGTGCAGTAGGCACCGTTTTAGTAGGTATTATTATTTTTAAAGATCCAGCAACTTTTTGGCGATTGTTCTTTATTACCACCTTAATTTCATCTATTGTAGGTTTAAAAATGGTATCGGCTCATTAACAAAAAAATCCCTTGTTAAATTAAAACAAGGGATTTTTTTATAGTTGAAAAACACTATCGCTTAAAGCCGTATTTAGTTTTTTATTTTTTAATTTAATTACCGAATAGTCGTTAGAGCTTTCTACAATTTTAATTTCAGAAACCGTATCTTCGTTGTTTTTAAACGTTAACGTAACTTCTTTAATATGTTTGCTCATATCTTTGCTTTTAGGCTTTAAAACAGCATATTTTGTAGTGCCGTTTTTAAAATAGGTAATATTAAAAGAATTTTCATCAAACAAATTTCCGGTATAACTGCCCACCATTAATTGCTGTAACTGTTTAAAACGCTTGTTTTTGTTCAGATCAATCGATGTAACTTTTCCTTTTTCATTTTTGATCTTTAAATTGTCTTTGCTAAACAACATCGCATTCTTTTTTGGTGTGTTGTATTGCCAAAGCAGTTTCTCGCCTTTAAAACGAAAAATTCCCGACGATGTAGAGGCGTTTTTTAATACACTTACGTGCTTTGTTTCTTCAAAATCGGCAGTGATTGATGTGGTTTTATCCGCCTGATTTTTTACTTCTTTTTTAAATGATGCTACTTCTGTAGCCGACATTTGTGTTTGCGAAAATCCAAACGACGTTGCTAAAAGCATCAATCCTAAAAAAATATGTTTCATTATTTATAAGCTTTAATATTAAGTAATTCGTCAACCGTAACCGATTGTATTTGTTTCTTTTCCAACACTATCAACAACCGTTCCAATACGTTTAATGTTTTGGTTGATGTATCGTGCAGCAAAATTATTGAACCTTTTTCAAATCGATCTAAAATTCGACTTAAAATTTTGTCTTCTGATGCTATTACGGTATCTAAAGATCGTATGTTCCAACCTATTACCTCTACCCTATTTTCTTTGCAAGCTCTTGCGATGTTTGGATTTGTAACTCCGAAAGGTGGTCTGAATAAATTAGGAATTTTTCCTGTAATTTGTTCAATGATTTTTTGGGTTGATGCTATTTCGGAATTAACTTCCTTTGCGCTTAAAAAACCCATTTTGTTGGTATGCGAATAAGTATGATTTGCAATTACATGCCCCTGCTCTACTATAACTTTCGCTATTTCAGGATATTTTTCTAACTGTTTACCAATGCAGAAAAAGGTTGCTTTTTGATGGTATTTTTCAAGTAGATGTAGAATTTCTGAAGTGATTTCGGTTGGTCCGTCATCAAACGTTAAAGCAACTACGTTTCGATCGATTTTTTTGTTTGATGAATGTGCTTTTATAAAGTAATTTAATCGAATATCAAATGATGCCCAAGCGGTAATTCCCAACCAAATAATTATCGCCATAAAAATTAAAAACAAGGGCAATTTATGCGCAAAATAAGCATACCACAGGAAAGTCAAAAGGGCAATAAAAAACCATTTTATGTAATTATGCTTTAACATTTTGAAAGTAGAACAAAACTAAAATCGGTATTGTTGAATTGATTGATTAACAACACTTTTTCTATTTTATTTGGTTTGATGTTATTATATTGAACAACCTTTGGCAACTGTTGTTTTTGAATAATTTCTGCAGCTACTTTTAAACCAAAAGCCGATGCAGTATCGTAACTGCCTGATAAATGTTGGTAATAAGTTTGCGGTGTATCCTTAAAAATAGTTGCCATTTTTTGATAAAAGTCCTGTTGGTTTAAATCGGCATTTACACCAAACTGCACAACATCAATCGCTGAAATCTCTAAATTGTGTTTAGCTAAAAAGGCGCTAATTGTTGTTTTTTCATCTTCATTAAACGCATTAAACAACATCACGTCTAACACTTCTGCATAAGTCTCATTTGTTTTTTGAGTAGATAATCCAAAAAAAGTAGCACCTTCTGCCAACGCAACTCCAGCTGTTGTTGTATTTTTAAAATCAAGCTCCTCTCCTACTTTTTTTACACGTTCAATCATTTCAAACATAGAAAAAGTATAAGGTGCAATTTCATCGACTCCGCCAATTAAAATTTCATTCTTTTCTAAATGTTTTAATTGTAAAAACGCATCGAACAAGGCGTTTTCAAAAGAATTTCCTCCGTTAACATACGTGAAATTGTACGCTTTACATTGCAAATGCAGGGCTATTTGCGCGGCAACGGTATTGTGTGTGGATTGTATAAAAGATGTTGGAGTTAAAAACTGCTCGTCATTTTCAATAATGGCGTCTAAAAATTTTTCAGAATCTTCAATGCAGCCCAAACCTGTTCCAACAATAATGGCATCTATGTTTTGAAGTTTACTTTCTTTTAGAGTTTCGTTTGCAGCGTAAATTCCCATTTTTACACCTTTTGCCATACGTCGGCTCATTGCAGGTGCAATAAGTTCTTTATACGATGGTTGTTGTGCTTTATTTTGATTGGTCAATGAACTTATTTCAGTTATAAATAAATCAAAATCTGCAGGTTGAATATTTACGGCGCCAATTCCATTGATGTAACAATTTTTCATATGTGTATGGGTTGATGCACAAAAGTACATTTTTTTATTTAAGATCGATAAATTGCCTGTGAACTAATAACCTGAGTTTGATTCTTCTCTTGGTTTCATATCGCTGATTATTAGAGTTATAATTAATAAATATATTTTATTAACTTTCCAATAAATGGCAACCTACTTCGCCTTTTTCACTCAAAATAGCCCGCTATTTCTTCCTGATAAACGCTCGTATCTTACTCATTTATTGAAATATGATTCTCAATTTTATAATCTAACTCAGGTTAATATGATTCTCAATACATAAATCCGAATAACCAAACGGGAATGATGTTTCCCACACCAATTTCGATGCCATCTTTGGCAATATAAGCATGCTCTGTATTCAAGATTTGTTTTTTAGATTTGTTTTTTCCGCCAATTTCAAAAGTATATTTTTTATCAATGATGAAATCGGCAGTTGTAGAAAGATTAATTTCGTGCAAACCTTTAAACTGATTTAAGAAAAAAGTTTCTCGTACATTACCTACATTCGTATTTTCATTTGCTAAAGCATACATTAAATTACTGTTATTCAGGTATAATTTTTCGGGTTTTGTTAATACACCAATACCCGACGTATCTTTGTACAACTCATTAATCAGTCCGGCGCGTTCTAAAATTTTAATACTTTGAACCAACATATTCCGTGACACTCCCACTTTCTCACTCAATTTGGTAATATTAGGAGTAAATGGCGCACTTGAAGCAATGGTAATTAGCAACTTTTTAAGTTTAACCAATGTTTCATATTGTACATCTTCTACCGCATTAATATCTATTTCGATAATTAAATTAATGGTGTTTTCCAATTTTTGTATGTAAAGACTTTCATTTTCCTTGTAATACGGATATACACCTGTTTTTAGATATTTTTCAAACAAAGGCAAGGGTCTCAAATCACTTAAAATTTCTGTTGCAAATTGATTGTGATGAGCTAAAATTTCCAAGAAAGAAAAAGTTGGTAATGTCTTTTTTGTTTCAAACGTAATAAATTCTCTAAATGATAATTCTTTTAGATAATAGCTAACCGCTCGCCTACTTAAATCTGATTCTGCTTTATAAATTTCAAGCATCGAAGATGAAGTAAAAATCACATTAAGTTCTGGAAAATTATCGTAAATTAATTTTATTTCTCTTGACCAATTAGGATATTTATGCACTTCGTCTAACAAAAGATGTGTACCTCCAAATTGCACGAAATGCTTTGCCAGATCGTACAATTTATTATCGAAAAAATAAATATGATCTAAACTTACATATAACGTTGTTTGTAAAGGCAAATATAGCTTTGCTAACTGTAATAATAAAGTAGTTTTTCCAGCTCCCCTTGCTCCTTTTACAGCAATTAAACGATTGTTCATATCTATAGTGCGAACAAGATAACGCTGTATATCGGTTGATATATGCGCTATTTTTGATTGAAACTCTAATAACAATTCTTCCATAATTGCTGTTTACAAAAAGCAAATATAACAAATATTGTTGTTTTTAAAAAGCATTTTTTGAATTATTTTACTTTGTACAGAAAGCAAAATGAAAGTTTTAGCCAAATCACAAAAACCGTTAAAACGGTTACAATATGTATTATCAATACATAGCCCACGGTTTAAACCGTGGGCTATTGTTACAACGTTGCTATTAAAATGGTTTTAACCATTTAATCTTCTTGTTTGAAACCGTATAATTTTAAAAAATCATCATATTCTTGTTGAAAAGATTTATTTTGATGATGTTCTTTTTGATTTTTAATGTAATTAAATACTTTTTCTATCACAGACTCGGAAATAGAATAAGCCGCATAACCAGTTTGCCAAGAAAATTTATCAACTGTCAATTTATTTTGATTGATAAAATGGGAACTACTTCCTTTTATCTGTTTGATAACTTCGGCAATAGATTTTTGAGGATTTAACAAAAAAAGACAATGAATATGGTCAGGCATTCCGTTTACAATTCGAACTGGACAACCTATTTCCCGGAACTGTTCACTTATGAAACAGTAAATTTTCTTTTCAATATCAGGCAGTATCAGATTGGCTCTTTGTTTAGTTGACCAAATACTATGTATCCATATTTTATCAAAAGAATGTCCCATTTTTTAATAAATGTACAAAAAATGGAACTAAATTAATAAATATTACTTTCCAAAAATCAACGTAGAGCAATTTCCACCAAATCCAAAAGAATTCGATAAAACATAGTTTATTTCTTTTGAAATTACCTCGGTTTCTGGTATCAAATTAAATTCTTCCATAGGCGTTTTAAAATTTAACGTTGGAAAAACGGTATTGTTTTGTAAAGCCAAAACGCTGTAAACAGCTTCGATAGCTGCAGCTGCTGCCAATGTATGACCAGTATAGGCTTTGGTAGAACTAAATGCAGGCGTATGGGTAAAAATTCGTTCTAAAGCACGTCCTTCCGATAAATCGTTATTGGGTGTTGCCGTACCGTGAACATTAATATAATCAATTGCATCGGGTAGGATAGAAGCTTTATTAAACGCTTGTTTCATAGCTAAATAAGCACCTTCACCGTTTTCTGATGAAGCCGTTTGATGAAAGGCATCATTGGCATTGCCGTAACCGCATACATAAGCTAAAACGTTTTTGTTGTTGTTTTTAACAACCTCATCCGATTCTAAAACCAAATACGCTGCAGCTTCACCTAAA
Source organism: Paenimyroides ummariense (assembly GCA_040391585.1). GTDB lineage: Bacteria > Bacteroidota > Bacteroidia > Flavobacteriales > Flavobacteriaceae > Flavobacterium > Flavobacterium ummariense_A. Next base: position 98,437 of record JBEBXO010000001.1, read on the forward strand.
TTCAAGCCTTTTCTGTTTTGGTCAAAGGGAGTATTATAGGTATCCGATAAAATCATCAGCGTTTTAAAACCGTTAATAGTAAACTTACTCAACGCATCGGTTCCGCCCACAATTACCCGATCTAAATAGCCGTTTTCAATCATTGTTGCGCCTAACATAATGGCATTTGCAGCCGATGAACACGCTGTTGAAATGGTTGATACAAATCCTTTAATTCCTAAATAGTTTGCAATTTTATTAGACGTATCTCCTGCATTGTGACTTTCAATGTATTTGATGTATTCGGGATGTTTTTCGTACTGTTTGTAATGTTTTTCGGTAAAATCCATTCCACCAACACTTGTTGAAGAAATAAATCCGGTACGAACTTCGTTAATATTTGTAATAGCAGCGTTCTTTATTGCTTGTTTTGCTGCATAGGCACCAAGCATTGCGGTACGTGTAAAAGAGTTATTTTCAGGTAATTGCAACATTTCTTGCCACTGTTGGTTGGTTATTTTAATTTCACCAACTTTAATTTCGTTTGCATGGCGGGTTTCAATTAATTCAACTGATGAAATACCGCTTTTCTTTGAAATTAAGGCATCAAAGTTTTCTTCGACCGAAATACCAATCGAAGAAACAATGCCCATACCTGTAATAGCTACTTTTGTTTGCATTATAATTTGGTACGGTTTGTAGCAACGTATTGTGCCATGGTTTCAATAGATTGAAAAATTTCTTTTCCTAGCTTTGGATCCGCTAATTTTATTCCGTATTCTTTATCTAACAACACGATTAATTCCAATGCATCAATTGAATCTAACCCTAAACCGTCGCCAAATAAGGGATCGTTATCTTGAATATCAGCAGGTGTAATATCTTCTAAATTTAAAGCATCAATAATACGTTCTTTCAATTCTAATTTTAAAGCTTCCATGTTAATTTGTTATTTTATTAATATTTTCTTGTGTATGATCTAAATTTCCGGCTTGTTCAACCAAATAAAAACGTGCTTTATACGCTCCGTTTAAACATTGAATCCAACCGCAAAGCACTTTTTTTGCCTTGTTATTTTGCAACAGATATTCCGCGTATTTATGCATATAATCTGTCTGAAATTCATTGGCGATAAAAAACGCACTTTCGCTTTTTAACTGATGACGAATACTGACTTCGCCAATGGAAATATTGGGCAAGGTATAGACAAAAACTGCCGGACTTGGATAATATTCCTCTTTGTTTTGAATGCTTTGCTGATGTTTGATGTCGGTATCCAAACTACCTTCATTATTACTGAAAAGCAAAGCGATGTCTTTTTCGATTTCGTCTTTTAAAAGCACTTCTGATGCTAAAAAAGCGAGCTTACACAAATCGTCCATTTTATAAAATTTAGGGTAATTAATTTCCATTTTTTTATAAAATTCTTTCATCGTACTGCCAAAATCTGTTTCGGAAGACTGCAGGTATAACTCACCGTTTACCGAACTAGTTCCGTTGCTGATTTCTATATATTTGCGAATGTAATACATTAATTTTAAATCTGTTTTATCAATTAAAAAGTCCGATTGATTTGAGTCATCGTTTATTGATCCAAATTAATCAAAATCTTCCAATAGCCTCTTGTACCGCCTTCGCGCACAATAATTTTCTTTTCCTTTAACGCTTCAAAATGTGCTTGCGAAGCAGAATAATTAATTTGCAATTTTTCACCCACTTCTCTGTATGAGATGCGATTGTTTTCTAAAATCAATTCTAAAACTTCTCGTTGTCTGTCGGTTAATTCTTCTATTGCACCACCTATTGCACCACCTATTGCACCACCTATTGCACCACCTATTGCACCACCTATTGCACCACTTGAATATTTTGGAAATGTCATACGGATAAAATGCGGAAAAAACCGAAAACAGCTTCTGTCATACGATTTTAGAATACGAGGAACACCAGAACCTAACTGTTCTACCAATTCCAAATCCCTATAAATGCGCATTAATTCTTTATTCCGTGGAGCTGATATACCTTCAAAAAATTCTTCTTCACTAAATCCATCAGGCAAAGCTCCTGCAGAAGTAATTTCAATTCTGTCATCAAAAATTTCAAATTTTGGCGGAATTTCCGTTGTGTAATCGTTGTGAACAAATGCATTTAAGACAGCTTCACGCAACGCTTCGGGATCCCAAGTTCTGTGATTGATTCTTTCTTTAGAAGTGATTTTGGTATTTGTAATATTTTCTATCTCTAACTTATCTAAAATATTATGCGTTGCCTTTATCAATGAACAATAACCAAATTCTTTATTTTCTGTCAGGTTTACTCTCGTTATACCGTCATATTTTGCAAATTTGATAGAATTTCCGTTTTCATCAGCCATTAAATAAGCAACATAATTGTACTCGTTATCAAATGTCAATAGTTCAAGATTGATTGCAAAATGCTGATTGAGTGTTTTACCTTTTTCATCATAGTAAATTCGCAACTGCGTAAAAGTTAAATCCTGTCGGTTCGATCTGATTTTTCCTATGGAATTTCGAGTTCGCTTGGAAAATAAATCATCAATCATTCTTTGAGACATTGGTTCTGCCGCAGTTCCCGTTCGAATAAAACAACCTTTTTCAGACATTCCATATTTTTTGATGTAATACGGCTTTTCTGTTCCGCTTGCCACTACTATTTTAATGATGTTTTTATCGTTTTTTTCTTCTGAAACCACATCAAACAAGCCTAAACACGAAGGAAGAATATTGTTTTTTAAACGATCTTTAATTTTCAACATATCTCCGTCCACATCAGACACACCCAAAATTGCACCAAACTTATCAATACCGATATAGACAATGCCACCTTCCTTATAATTTAGGAAAGCAACGACCTCTTTTTCGATTTCAACATCTTTGGTCAACTCTTGTTTATATTCTATGCGGTTTGTTTCGGGCATTTCAACTTTTAATAGTTTTTTATAAACACCATTGCCGAATTACTGCCACCAAAACCAGATGCCGTTTTTAAAGCGGTTTTAAGCAGTTTTTCTTGCTTTGCTTTGATAATATTTAAGCTTTCGGTTGTTCCTTGATTTTCATAGCCAAAAGAGGCAATAAGCGTATTGTTTTTTAAACTTTCTACAGTGATGATACTTTCTAATAAACCCGATGCGCCCAATGTATGTCCAAAATAGCCTTTTAAACTGTTTACAGGAACATTTTGCAACTGCATACGGTTAAAAGCAATGGCTTCCATTTCGTCGTTAAATAGGGTAGCGGTGCCGTGTGCCGAAATATAATCTATTTGGTTTGATGTTATTTGAGCTTCGTTCAATACCTTTTCGATACTTAAAAACAAACCTTCGCCCGTACGTGATGGACCTGAAATATGGTTGGCATCATTGATATTGGCATCGCCCAAAATTTGTATTGATTCCGTTTGATTTTTGTTCGATACAAAAACGGCTGCAGCGGCTTCACCGAGATTTACGCCCCTTCTATCAGCATCATACGGTTTACAAGGTTCAGTGCTCATGGCTTGGAACGATTGAAAACCCGAAATTACAAAATCAGTTAATTCATCGACAGCTACTACGTATGCGTTAGAAAAAAGGTTCATATCAATAAAACGTTTGGCTACAGATAAAGCCATAACGCCCGATACACAAGCATTTGAAACTACAATTGGTTCTGTTTTAAAACCAAAATAACGGTTAATATTTTGTGCCAATTGATCAATAAAAGCTCCGTTTAAATCATTATTTGCAAGTGCCTGAATGTTTCCTTTGGTGGTTGAAAGAATTAAAACCGAATCGTTTTTTAACGGATTTTTTTCAACAATAGGGGATAGGGCAGCAATCAATAATTTTTCAATTCGTGTGCCTTCAAACCGATCATCTATCGTTTTAAAATACGAATTAAAATCGTCATCGTTAATTTTTCCACAAAAAACAGATCCTATCGTATCATTGATAAAAACTTCTTTAATAGCCGATTTTCCTTGTAATAAGGCATTAAAATTAGCTTTGGTAGAAAAACCTAACGGACTAATAATTGAACTATCGTGTATATAAACTGCCATTACAATAAACCTACTTTACGTTTCCATTCCTCGAAAAAAACAGGCATGGTCATGATTAAATTTCCTTCAAAATCAGTAAAAACCTGAGTGGTTTCTCCGGTACAAACCAATTCATTCGCTGCATTAAAAATTTCGAACTTAAAAATCATTTTTGCCGCTGGCGAATCTACAAAAGTGGTTACAATATAGGCATCGTCTGCATAACGCAACGGTTTTTTATGTTCGCTTTGCGTTTTTACAATAGGTGTTGCAAAACCGTGATCTTGCACATGCTTGTACGAAATACCAAAATGCCGACCGAAAGCTTCCCGACCATCTTCAAAATAATCAATATAATTGCCATGCCAAACAATACCTAACGCATCAGTCTGGTTAAATTTCACCTTAAAATGCTCGGTAAATTGTAACGTATTGCTTGTGTTAAACCGTTCTTTTCTTTTTATCATATACCAACGCAAATGTAATGAGTACTGCGAAAAACAAAGTTAATAATAACATTTCAGGAATAATATCGAATAGCGATCCATTTCGTAACATAATGTCATAATAACCGTTTAATGCCCAGTTCATAGGGGATAGGTGCGATACAACCTGCATAACTTCAGACATGGCAAAAACAGGAATCCACACTCCGCCAATGGCAGCTAAAATAACGACAAAAGTAGCGCCAAAAGGAGCCGATTGTTCTTGTGTTTTAGAAAAAATGCCCAATAATATACCCAAACTAATTGCTGCTAAACCAGCCGTTAAGGTTAGTAACGACATTAAAAACAATTTGTTTCCGGAAAGATTTAACTGCGGTAAATGCATTAAAGGAAAAACCAGTTTGGCTATTAGCAAAATGGTGTAAAACTGTAACAGACAAATGATTAAATAGGTGATGATTTTACCTAAATACAGCACCAAATTTGAAGTTGGACTACTGATTAGTCGCAAATAAGTTCCCTGATTTTTTTCTTTTACAATGTTGATAGAAAGCGGCACAATGATAAAAAAGATGGCAAAAAGTGTCCATGCGGGTACGTTGTGCTGAACCGAATTAGGCAACACATCGGTATTTTTATCTTTTGGAACTATTTCTTTAAAACTGATAAAAGAATCGTTAAAATTAGAAGTGGCTGATCCGCCTAATTGCGTTTCAAAGGTTTGATAAATAGCATTACTTTCTAACTGCGCCACCATTTTATCGATGTTGCCCTTGATGCCGTTTTTAAACGCGGTTTGTGTAGCCGGATCAAAATAGATTCTTATTTCTTTTTTTTCAACTTTTATAGGATCGTAAGAAGTGGTGCTCATGCCCATTTCATCTAAAATACCATCGACGTTTTGACGGACTTTTATGTTTAAATCGGCGGTAAGATTTTCAGGAATAATGATTGCCATTTGATAGTTTCCCTTGAAAACTTCTTGTTTGGCTATATCTTCGGTTACTTTTTTATTTGAAATGGTCGAAATAAGCTCGAAACTTTGCGAATTTTCAATTTCTTTTTTCACTTTAAGCGAAATACTGTCTAAATCGTGATCTACCCACAAAACAGGTATTTTAGACGCGCTGATGCTTTGATATGTACTATCTTGAATGGCAGTGACCACCACCACCAAAATAATAGGCATGACAAACAAGGTTATTAATCCGCCTATATCACGAAACAATAACTTACATTCTTTAAGGATACTTTGCCACAATTTAAACCACATCGCGTAATTTTTTTCCGGTTAATGCAATAAAAACTTCTTCTAAATTATGAGCGTTAGGGGTATTGTCAATTAATTCATACGGCGTTCCTTGTACAAAAATACTGCCTTGATCAATAATGGCAATATCGGTACAAAAATCTTGTGCTTCTGCCATTAAATGCGAAGTGTACACAATGGTGGTGCCGTTTGCGTTTAATTCTTTTAAATAGGCTATAATGGTTGCGCGCGACTGTACATCAACACCAACCGTAGGTTCGTCTAAAAACAAAACTTTTGGATTGTGTAAAATGCCGGCTATTAAATTAACCCTGCGTTTCATTCCGCCCGAAAAGGTATCAATTTTTTTATGCATAAAATCGGCTAACCCTAAACGGCTTAAATAAGCAGGAATTTTTTCTTTTAAATCTGCTTTTGATACATTGTACAAACTGCCAAAATACATTAAGTTTTCATAAGCGGTTAGGGTAGGGTACAACGCATATTCTTGCGGAACAATACCAATTTTACTTTTTAAAAGCGGTAGGTTTCCTTTTGCCGAAATACCGTCTATTTCATAGGTGCCTAAAGTGGGTTGAATTAATCCGCATAAAATAGAAATAAGTGTTGTTTTTCCGGCTCCGTTTGGTCCTAACAATCCAAAAATAGCTTGTTCCGGAATGTTTAAACAGACATTTGAAAGCGATTGAAAATCGGCATTTTTATATTGCTTTGATATGTTTTGTATATTGATAATGGATTTCATTACACCACTTTTTTCAATTTTTTAAAGAACACTTCTTCCAAATAAGACAGTTCTTTTAATTGATTGGACAATACTTCGTACACGTTAGCTGTGTTACTGCGTTTTTTTACCACACGTGATGCCTGTAAGGCAAAATCGCGCCATTTATCGCCTATTTCAACCATTTCGCTAGCCATATCAGCAAGTTCGTTGTTTTGAAGAATTTCGCCTGCTTCTTGTAAAAACGCGGCAAAAACAAAACGAAAACCACCGCCACCCGTACCAATTTCTTCTTGCATACGAATCATGTTGGCTAAATTGTGATTGGCTTTTACAACACCTAATTTTTTATGCCATTTTAAAATATCGTTTGCAACCATACGCATGCCTCGCACACCAACAATGGGCACAGGTGCTAACATATCGTTACAGGTTTTTTTAATAGCTTTTTTAATGGCTGGTTTTAAGTCAAAATGTTCCGGAAGATAAATAGGGTGGTACATGTGTCCTTTGGGAGCCAATGCTCCTTTAGAATATCGTACTTTTTCTAATTCTTCGGCAGTTAACGATACTTTATAATCTAAAACGGGATCACTTACTAAATAACGATCGTTCTCTTTTCCGTAAACTATTAAATTATGTGCATTAAAATGAAAACGGTATTCGTCTGGAAAATAAGGTAAATTATAAACACCCACCACCATACCTGTTGGTATGTTGTTTTTTAAATTATCATCTAAAGCTTGTTGTGCTTTTTTAGGATTGGAAAATTTTTGACGTTTTAATTTAATTCCCAATCGTTTAGCCAAACGGTTAAAAATCATTCCGGGCATGGGGCGGTACGAAATAGCTGGTGCATGATTTACTTTTATAAAAGGTAAATACACAAAGAACAATCCCGATCCTAACCCAAACGCCATAGGTTCGCTTATGCTGAAACCTTTGCTGTTTAATAAATTTACTATAACGCCGTTTTCACAGTGCGCTGCCTGTTTATGTTGAAAATTATCTTGCATTTAAACCTTAAAGTTTTTCAATTCATCAACCGTAATATCAAAAATAGCAGCATATTTCTGTAAAGTAACATCGCTTAATTTTTTAAAAACGGCTGGTTTTTGATGACGCTTAACAAAAAACGTCCATTTGTTCATATAAGCTGCCAAAGTTGCCCAATCCATTTTATGAAGTTCCATATAATAAACAATCGGACTTGCTTTTCCTGCTTTTACTAAATCTTTGGCATCTTCAATTCGCTGATTCAGTGTTTCTATTGTTTGATACTGAACGACTGATTTTGGTTCCCAACCAACGCTTTGTACGGGTGCCATTTTTCCGTTTTCATCTACAGCATAAAGAATTTCATTACTGCCGTGTTTAGAAATTGGACTTTCGTCTTGGGGCACATCTTGTTTTTTCATCTTATTTTCTTTGTAAAAATAAATTCATTTCACCTTCCAAAAATAAGGTATCTAATTGATATGTAGTAACTTTTAACGTACAAATAGAATATTCGGGCATTTGTACCTGTGAAATTAAATGAGCTTCGGTTGTAATTTCATCGCCTATTTTTGGCAATTGATGAATGGTGATTTTTTTAATAGAACTAATAAATCCGATAACATTTGGATTGTTTTGTGCTTCTAAAGAAGGTTCTTCGTTAAAATAATACTGTCCGGAAATAGAGGAACAGGTTTGTGCTGCATTTTCTATTAAACCCGCTTCAGAAAAACAGTCGTCTTCAATAAAAATACAATCGTTCTGAATTAAAAAATGGGTTAAAACACGTTCTAAACAAATATGCGAAATGGCATCTACCATTAACATTGGCTTTAAATGTGGTAAATACTTTTTAATTTCAATATTTGCATTGTTAGCACTCATTTATTTAGCTATTACGGTTTTCATTTGTCCTTGTGCAATGATTTCGTTTTTTATTTTTGAAACGATATCAACCAAAGTAACGCCACCAAATTCGTGTAAAATAGTGGCTGTTGTTTCTATATTTTCCTCAACTTTAGGTAATCTATCTATTTTTAAATTCGCAATGCTGCCAATGTATCCTGTTGGTGCGTCTTCTTTTTTTATAAAATACGCAAAACCGGTGTGCAAGGCAACTGTTTGTGCCATGTGTTCTATTAAACCGGGTTCGGTTAATTGATTATTGCTTGTGAAAATACAGGTTTTATTTACTGTGAATCCTGCTGTGATAGTCGATTCAGCATAGCAAAGCAAAGTATCAACCATAACAATTGGTTGGCGTTGCGGAATGCAATTTAAAATGATTTCTGTTGATGTAATTGGAAACTGAAACTGCATATTAAACAACTTTTAAAAAGGCATAAGCGTACGAAAAACGACCACTTTCTGGTACCGATAACATAACGGTATCGCCTGATTTTAATTTATTTGAATGAAAAAGTTCTTCTAACATCAAATAAATAGACGCTGCGCCCACATTGCCCACTTTTGGTAAGTTGATAAACCATTTTTCTTTAGCAATTTCTAAACCTGCATTTTTAAATTCTTCGTATAATTTATCTTTAAAGAAAACCGATGAAATATGTGGCAAGAAATAAGTGATGTTATCTGGTGAAATGTGATGTTTTTTCATTGCATCGCCCATGCTTTCTACTCCTTTTTTTAAGATGAATTCATCTAAAATCTTTACATCTTGCTTTAAAGAAAAAACCGATTCTGTTTGCCATTCACTTACGGCATACTCGCTCCAAGGTTTCATGGATCCGTCTGCTAATTTATCGCCACCAGCATACATACAGGTTTCTAGTTCATGTGCATAGGAATAGTTTTCCATCCACAAAATTTCTAACGATAACGATCCTTTCGCTTCGTTTTGAAGTAAAATAGCACCGGCACCGTCTGATAACATCCAACGTAAAAAATCTTTCTTAAAAGCTAAAATAGGTTGTTCTTCTAACGCTTCTAAATTGGCAATTTCAGCTTCAAATTTGTTTGCCATCATCCAGGTAGAAACACGCTCAGATCCTGTACAAACAGCATTTTTAGCATCACCTGCTTTTACCGAAAGATAGCCGTATTTTAATGCATTCATACCCGAACAACAAACACCTGATGCAGAATTTAAATCGACCGATTTATTTTTCAATAATCCATGAACCATTGCCGCGTGAGAGGGTAGAAGCAAATCGGGAGTGGAAGTTCCACAAGATAAAACGTCGATATCCTGTAACGAAAAATCATTTGAAACCAATTTATTCACCACTTCGGCCGTTAATTGGGCATTGTTGTGGGTAACTTTTTGTTGGGCATTTAACGCATAATAACGAGTTTGTATACCATTGTTTCGTAAAATTAACCGTCTAGATTTGGATGGTTTATTGTTGATTTTACCTAAAATATCTTCCATTTCATCGTTTGAAACAGGATTGTTAGGTAAAAACTTTTCTATTTTATTGATATAAACTCTTGCTGACATTACGATACTCCTTGAAAATACTTTTTCTGTTTTAAAATGCTAAAATAATGAATTGAATACGAAATCAACTCAATTAAATAAACAATTGACAATAAAAGCCAATATGGCACAAAACAAGTATAATATTTTAAAAACAACACCGTAAAAATTCTGTTTTAATACGTGCTGTTTTTTTGGATCAAAGATAAGAAAAGAATTAATTTATGAGTCTAACGCCTTTTAAAAGGATTCAAAAACTTCTTCACAAATAACAGAGAAGTATCGTAAAGAGCATTTATCATTGCAGTAAGCCAAATTCAAAGCAATATTTAATCAGTTGGGCGGTATTTTTTGATTCGGTTTTTTCCAAAAGACTTTTCCGGTGACTTATAACGGTTAATTGACTAATAAATAATTTATCGGCAATTTCCTGATTGGTAAGTCCTTCGGCAATCAGTATTAATACTTCTTTTTCTCTTTTTGTAAAAACCGGGGTTTTAAAAGTGTTTAGTGGAGTTTCTTTAAGTATTTTTTTTATTTCATCTGTTAGAAATTTTTTCCCTGATGCTACATTTTCAATGGTTTTCAATAGGTCTTTTGAGGTTGCATTTTTCAACAGATAAGAATCGGCTCCGTTATCAAGCATTTTATTAATAATTCCCGGTTGATTATAGGTGCTTAAAGCAATGATTCCAATATTTGGAAACTGCTGTTTAAGTGTAAGGCACAATTCAATTCCGTTGCAGTCAGGCAAATTAATGTCTAACAAAATAATATCGACGTCGGCGTGCTTATTTAGATATTCCATTGCAGACATTCCATTAGGCATTTGCACAACATTTTCAACATAGGCTACTTCATTAAGCATCGAAGAAATTCCTTCTGCTACCACTTGATGGTCTTCTATCATAACTATTTTCATTTTGGTACAATTTAATCTTTAACGGGGATTTCAATATGTACAGATGTTCCGGAGCTTTTATCTGATTCAATATTCAAGCTTCCTTTCCAATAATTCACCCGCGAAGTGATACCTGCAAGTCCCATTCCACTTTTTTTACTATCGGGGTTGTAACCAAATCCTTTGCCATTATCTTCTACATCAATCAAAAGCAATTGATCATCTTTTCTGATCTGAACCAGAATTTCTGCCGCATTTGAATGTTTTATTGCATTGTTGACTAATTCTTGAATGATTCGGTAAACGGAAATATCTAGTTGTTTGTTCAATCCATTTTCAATGTGATACGATTGATAAATTATATTTAAATTTTCACTATAAATACTTTGTAAAAATTCTTTAATTGCTCCGTCTAAACCAAATTTCAATATACTTTCGGGCATCATATTATGGGCAACTCTTCTCAATTCACTGATGGATTGGTCGAGCAAAGCAACCGATTTTTCAAAAGCAATTCCGTCTTCTTCTGTAATAATTATTCTTTTTTGCATATTGTTAAGGTTAATTTTCACACCGCTCAACAGTCCGCCTAAACCGTCGTGCAGTTCTTTTGCCATTCGGCTGCGTTCATCTTCCTGACCTTGAAGCAAAGCTTGGGTTGCAGAGAGTTGTTTTTCGGTTTCGAGTTCCACAATGCGTTGAGCCTGTAGTTTTTGTTTGTTTTTATGATTTTTATAAAGTAAAAAAGCAATGACAATTGTTACCAAAATAACACCCGCAAGTGCTAAATTCAGCGTATTCTTTTGTCTTATTTTTAAAATTTGTGCTTGTTTCTCTGCACTTAAAGTCCGGATTTCGGCTTCTTTTTGTTCAGATTGGTATTTTGCTTCCAAGACCAACAAACGATTTTTAGTTTGTTCTAGATTGATCTCTTCGTGCAATTTTTCATATTTCCGATTTTGTATCAGTGCATTTTTGTAATCGGCAAGGTTTTCATAAGCTTCAGATGCTTTTTTATGAAAATCGGATAATTCGTGTGTCATACCCAATTTTTCGGCTATCGGCATTCCCTTCTCAATGTTTTGAATAGCCTGCCGATACTTTTTATGATCGAGATAAATTTCGGCTAAATATAAATAAGCATACATCTCATTCTCGGGATAATCGTTTTTTTGTGAAATTTCTATTGCCTTATTTAAATATTTTATACCTCCATTTAAGTCTGTTTTTCCAACGAGATTTCCTTTTATCAGATAGGCATCACTGATGTCATACTCTCCATTTAATTGCAGTGCAATTTGTTCGAATTGATGGATAAATTCTAACGCTTCTTTATATTTTTTTTGGTTTTTTTCATTTACTGCCAAATTGTACAAAGGAGAAAGCATTGCCCATTGATCCTTATTTTCTTTCGCTAATGCTAATGCTTGAAAACCATATTCTGATGCTTTTTCAAATTGTTTCATTTCTGTAAAAACAGAGCTTAAATTGGTATTGATAATTCGCTGTGTTTTTTTATTTCCTAAAGAATCGGCTATTTTTTTTGCTTTAAGATAATATTCTGATGCACTTTCAAAATCGGATAGATACTGCCATTCATTACCTACATTAAGATAAGCGATACTTAAATTTTCAGGACTTTGTAACTTTTTGTATTTCTGTACAGATTCTTCTGCTAAAAACAAAGCTTCTTTATAGGCTCCTTTTCTATTTAAAATCACAATAGCATAACTTGCATAGCGCGCTTCGCCCAAATCGAAATTATTTTTTTTAGCAAAATTCCGTGCAACTGCATAATAATACATGGCCGAATCAGGCATCGAAAATTCATACAAATCTCCCAATTGATAGAGATAGTCTGTTTTTTTGATGATCTCTTTTTCGTTTCTAATCATATTTTTTAAACTATCAATAGCATTTTGTTGCGCATAAACCTGTATACCTATAAGTAAAAATAAATATTTAATAAATTTTTTAAGCATATCTAATTTGTAATTGAGTTATAAAATTAAAGAAAAGCACCGTAATTCCAATCATTATAAATGTATTAATCGACTCATATTAAACATTTTAAATTTTATTTTTTTAGATATATTCAAACAAAGAGCAAGCTCAAACCCTCACTTTAAACTAATTCATTGGTTTGAGCCTGCTGTAATGGTACTTTTATTAGAATTTAAATGTTGCGCCTACATTGAGTATCGAAACACCATAACCCAATTCGCCATAAGCTCCAAAATTGTCAGAAAAAAACCAGCGGGCTCCGGCAAATCCGGTTAGACCTACACCACTTCCATAGTTTTTTCCAAAATAATTATCGTTTAAATCAGAAGAATATTTTACGATGTTATAGCTCAACATCAAACCACCGTAAAGATCTAATTCCGGAACTTTAGTTAATCCGTTGTAATGATATGCTCCGCGAGCACCTATTATAAAATAATTCCATTTTGCGTGATAGCCGTCACCTGAATATTTGTAACCGGTATTGCCAAAATAGCCTCCAAGACTGATAGTTCCCGGACCGCCAACTTCCCATAAACCGTGATCAACAGCTATACTTACGGCGGGCCTTGCGCTTCCATAACCACCTAACCCTGTTCCTAAACCAATACCTGCATTTAGCGTGGTTGTTCCATTTTTAAAAGGTTGTGCAAACACAGTGGTTGCCAATGCCGAAAACAGCACAATAAATAACTTTTTCATTTTTAGTTTTACTTAGGATTAAAAATTAGTTCGCAGAATACAAAATATTAGAACCTTGCTCCCAATGAGGATTTCCACTATAAGCATTACGTAATCCTAACCAATCACCTGTTACTGGAGCAGTGACATTTCCGTCTCCGTTTGTATCACCTCCGTGTACATCATCTTTATAAGAAGTAAGAATTGCCGTTGGATGGAGATTAATATTCTGAGGAGTATTTCTATGGAGCCCAGCACTAGTACTCATAAATTTTACTATAACTTCAGGACCAATATTAATTGTAGCCGAATTATAAACTTGATGGTATTGATCTACAACGTAAGGAACTTCTTTAATATTCCAACTTACAGATTTGTCCATTACCGATCCATATAAATAAATTCCATTTTGTGTATTAGTGACCGCCGGATTTTCAGGATCATGAAATACATTGCTTGGATCTAATGTATAGAATGCATTAAAATAAATAGGCTTCCCATTATCGTACAAGGCATTATTGGTAAATTTACTAACATTTGCATCCACCATAGCTGTACTACCGTGAAAAGCTTGGGAATCGCTACGAGTACCACTCATAGTATGTGCAATTCTACAATGGTCAAAAGTAAAAGAAGCAGACTGAGCCCAACCGATAACTACTGCTTGACTGTTTCCTCCACTAGGTTGACCGGCATAGAAAATATCTACATATTTGAATACAGAACCAATAGTTCCATGAAGATCTATTTCAACCCAATCACCTTTTTCTGCTTTGGTTGCCGCTCCGTCGCCATTTGTATCACCACAAAAACGGTCATCAGCAAGCGAAGTAAAAACAATGCGTTTGTCAGCCGTTCCATTGGCAAGTATTTTACCTTCCTCATATATGCTGATTCGTGCATTTTTTAGTTTAACTACCACACCAGGTTCTATGGTCAAAACAGATTCTACTGATAATCCGGAACCATTGATGACATACACAAAACCTTCTTTCCAAATGGTAGGTTCACTTATCTTACCAGAAACCTCAATAATTTCACATTTAGCAACAGGAACTTGTGGATTGTCAAATTCTGTTTCGTCTTCATCTGTACTACAAGCTGTAAATAAGCTTGCTGTTAGCATTAAAAATAATAACTTTTTCATTTTTAATTTATTTAAAATTATACAAAGACAAAGTTATCGGTGACCTATAAACAGAACAATCCTCATAAATGAGGATATTTGCTTTTTATAGTAAAAAAATTGATAATTTATAAAATAATATAGGTTTTATTATATTTTATGTACTTTAAACTAAGATTTTTGAAACAATTAAAGCCAAAAGAAAATCAGTTGACTCCTTGAAAATACTTTTTCTGTTTTAAAATGCTAAAATAACGAATTGGAAACAAAATAAACTCAATTAAATGAATAATTGGCGATAACCCCCAAATGGCACAAAATAAATACACTTTAAAACATTTGAGTAAAAAGGATCTTTTTTGTGGATTTTTACGAATGATTTTTGACCAGATAGTAAACATTTTATTGGCTTTTTTATCCATTGATATTAAAAACCAGCGAAATTCTACAGCACCGTTTGCAACTAATTCTGCTTGTATACCGCTGTAATCGTTCTTTATTAAATAAGGCAATATAATTTTTCCGAATTTAGACGAAGATGCTATTTCAGCAGCTGATACACCTGGTAAAGGTAAAAAACCGTACGTTCTGTTTTTAGTTCCTGTAAACATCCAATTAACAATGGTAATTACGCTTATTAAGTTGATGTTTCTATCGGTTAGCGCAATGTTTCCTACTAAATGGGCATTGGCATCTTTCAACAAAACTTTTACTTTTTCTTGCGCTAATGCCCACATATTGCGACTTCCGCTAATGGTTACAACTGGTACATTGTTTAAAATTTGTTGCGCAAATGTGCTTTTTAAAAACGAATTGATGGGGATTGATGGCGATAAATACCATACTTGGTAATGCAGTAGGACCAAATCGAATTTTGTTTGTAAAATTTCTTGTTTTGGTGCTACTATTTCGGAAGGAATTTGTTTGAATGTTTCAGGAAAAGTTCCGAAAAACGAATCGTTATCCCAAGGAAAAGGAAATTTTTTTACCGTTTCGATATTATAAAACGTAACATTTATTTCGTTGCTATTTAAAAAAGGCAAACTAATTTGCTGGGCAATTTCTTTTAACTGACCCGATTGCGAATAATAAATAACTAAAACATTTTTCATAGGTTGGTTGTTTTCATGATCTTTATTTCCGTAAAAACCTAAAATGATAAAAAAGATTCCTCGTCGTTCGTTCCTCACTCTGTCGGAATGACAAACTGTATGTAACTATTTAATCCTTCCAAAAATTAAAATAATTAAACCATTGGTACGGATATTTTTTCAGCATGCCTTCTACGCTTTCTGTATATGCATTTAAGACAGCTTGCGCATCTCGGTGCTTAAATTCGGGTGCTCTGCGTGTGTATAAATGATAATGTAAATTAGGTTCTTTCATAACGTAAACAAAAGCTACAGGCGCTTTTAAACGCGATGCCAACATAAATGTTCCTGCCGGAAAAAGAGCTTCTTTCCCTAATAATTCTGCCTGCATTGTTTTAGAATTTCCGAAATATCGATCGCCCGTAAAACAAATTAAGTGGTTTTGTGACAGTGCATTATTTATTTCAAAAATATGCGACATATCTTCTTTTACATAGATAAACTGCACGCTGGGTTTATCGTTTGAAATACTTTTCAAGTATTCTTTTATTACAGAATGTTCCTGATCTACCGTTACAATGTGTATCTGCGCATTTAAATCAATTTCGGCAAAGAATTTTTCGGCAATTTCAAAATTTCCAATATGAGCACTGATTAAAATGCCCCCTTTTTTTTCTGATAAAAGTTGTTTTAAAATATCAATCCCGTCGAAATCGAAGGTAAATTTACTGCGTAATCCTGCCGATATGGCAATTTTATCTATCAGAACTTGTCCAAATACAAAATAGCTTTTATAAACGGCTAAAACGGCTTTAAAACACGAAAATTGCTGACGTTTACGAAAATAGGAAAACATGGCTTTGAACGAAGTAGGGTAGGCTACAAAATAATAAAAAGCCACGAATACCAAAACACTGTAAGCAGCGCGTATTCCTAGCTTTTTTATACAATATACAAATATTTTATATCCTAAAATGGTTCCTTTAGATTTACCACTCCATTGGTTCATTTTTATGCGTTTTTAGCACTGATTTTATTTCCAATGATGTTGTAAAAATCTTGGAAAGTAACCATACCAATAAAATCGGCTTCTACCAATTTTACACCGAAATTAGATTCAATAATTACCACTAAATCAACATAATCTAAACTGTCTAAATCTAATGTTTCCTTTAAATTTTTAGTAGCTTCGATTACTTCTGCATCAACTTCGAATTCGTCAATTAAAATTTCGTTTACCTTATTGATGATTTCTTCCATCTTCATTTTTGTGTGTTTTTATTTTTTATTAACAACATAGATACATAGACTTTTATAGGTTTTAAAGTCTTATATAACAAAACTTAAAGTTTTTAAAAGTAAGTTAACTCTAAAAAACTATGTTTCTATGTGGTAAAATAATTATTTATATTTTTTAACGATTACTGCCGAATTGGTTCCACCAAATCCGAAAGAATTCGACAAATATACATCAAAATCTTTAGTTATCGTTTTTGTAGCAATATTCAGCTTACCTGAATACTCGTCGGGTGTTTCAAAATTGATATTGGGCGCAATAAAACCTTCATTCATCATAAGGGTTGAATAAATAATTTCGCTGGCGCCTGCCATCCAACATTCATGACCTGTCATTGATTTGGTTGAAGAAACATACGGTTTTGTTGCTCCGAAAACTTCATCGATTGCTTGTGCTTCATTGGCATCGCCCACCGGTGTTGATGTTGCGTGCGCGTTAATGTACTGAATATCGGCTGCATGTAAACCTGCTTGTTGCAAAGCTTTGCGCATGGCTGATGCCGGTCCATCGACATTTGGTGTTGAAATATGTCCGCCGTTTGATGAAAAGCCATAACCTGCTACTTCTGCAATAATATTCGCTCCACGAGCCAAGGCACTTTCTAAACTTTCTAAAATCACGGTTGCACCACCACCGCTTGGTACCAAACCATCGCGATTTGCATCAAAAGGGCGACAGGCTTTTGCAGGATCGTTTTCACGAGGCGAAAAAACACCTAAACCGTCAAAACTTGCCATGCCGTATTTATTGATTTCTTGTGCACCACCGCAAATAACCAAATCTTGCAATCCGTTTTTAATCATCATATAACCCAAACCAATCGCATGCGATCCGCTAGCACAAGCCGCACTAATGGTCATATTGATGCCGGTGATGTTAAATATGGTTGATAAATTCATGGTTACGGTAGAATTCATCGACTTAAAAATGGCTCCCGAACCAATTAAAACGGTATCTTTTTTCTCGCGAACAATATCGGTAGCCTCAATAATAGCTTTAGAAACGCTGTCGTTTCCGTAAATCAAGCCAATTTCGCGCTTGTTGAAATCGTCTAATTCAATACCTGCATTTTGTAAAGCCTCCATAGTGGCTACATAGGCATATTCGGTTTCTTCGCCTATGGTAATACGTTGCCTGCGACTTAAAAATGGTTTTAAATCGGGCGATGGTACTTTACCCGTTAATGCCGAACGAAAACCGTATTCTTTGCGTTCTTCATCGAACACAATGCCTGATTTTCCTTCGTATAACGATTGTTTAACTTCTTGTAAATTGGTACCGATGCACGAATAAATTCCCATACCGGTTATCACCACTCTGTTATTCATTATGAATAAATTCCTCCGTTAATATTAATAATTTCTCCTGTAATATAACCTGATTTTTTTGATGCTAAAAAAGCGACTAAATCGGCTACTTCTTCGGTTTCGCCAAAACGGTTAGCAGGAATCATTTTTACTAATTCTTTTTCATCTAAATCGGCCGTCATATCGGTTTTAATAAAACCCGGAGCCACCGCATTTACAGTAATTTTACGTTTAGCTACTTCTTGTGCTAACGCTTTGGTAGCCGCTACAATAGCTCCTTTAGCCGCCGAATAATTGGTTTGTCCGGGTGTACCTTTTACACCGGAAACAGAAACCATATTAATGATTCTTCCGTATTTGTTGCGCAACATTTCCTGAATAAAAAAATTGGTTACATTGTAAAAACCGTTTAAACTGGTATCAATAACACTTTTCCAATCGTTAGGTTGCATCCACATAAACAAACCATCGCGCGTAATGCCTGCATTGTTTACAATAACTTCCATAACGGCGCCTTCATTAGCTTGTTTCCAATTGTTTAAAGCAGCTTGTGTATCTTCAAAACTGGCTACATTAAATTTTATAATTTCGGCAGATCCACCTTCATTTTCAACCATTTGCAGGGTTTCTAACGCAGCTTGTTCATTCGCTTGATAATTAATCAATACATGGTACTGCAAATCTTTTGCCAATTTTAAAACAATGGCTTTTCCAATTCCGCGAGATCCACCTGTAACTAAAGCGTATTTTTTTGTCATATTATCCCTTTAAAAATTCTTTTACCTTTTGTACATAAGGATACATTACCATATCTTCTGTAAAAACAGGTACAATTGCTCTTAAATCATCGTACATTTTTTTAGATGCTGTACTTAATTTATCTTGACATTTTACAAATTCAATCGCTTGAATAATTGTAATGAATTCAATTGCCAATACTTCAAACGTATTTTCGATCACATTGCTGCAAATTACCGCAGCATTGGTACCCATACTTACTATATCCTGATTGTCGTTGTTGTTTGGGATACTGTGCACGTACATTGATGTTGATAACGCCTGATTTTCGGCTGTTGTTGATGTTGCTGTAAACTGTACACCTTGCATACCAAAGTTAAAGCCTAATTTGCCTAAATTGACAAACGGAGGTAAAATTTCATTGATTTTTGCGTTTAACAAATAGTTTAACTGACGTTCTGCCAACATGGAAACTTTGGTTACAACTAATTTTAATTTATCCATTTCTAACGAAACATAATCTCCATGGAAATTTCCGCCGTGATATACCTGCTCGGTTTCTACATCGATGATTGGATTGTCGTTCGCCGAATTGATCTCTTTTTCTAAAATATCTTTTACCGATAAAACGGTATCGTAAATAGGACCTAAAATTTGTGGTACACAGCGAATAGAATAATATTCTTGCACTTTTTCCTTGAAAATTTCCTCGGTATTTTCACCGCTGTACAAATGTTCTTGTCTGTTTCTTGTTAAATCACTATTTTGCAAATGATTACGCATTTTTTTAGCGATGATCTGCTGTCCGTAGTGTAATTTTGCATTGTTTAGTTCTTCTGATAAATGATCGTCATACGCTTGTACTAATTCATTAATCATGCAAGATGCTTGTACCGATAAATCAACTAATTTATCTGCCAATAGCACATTCACAATTCCAATCCCCGTCATTACTGACGTGCCATTCATCAAACCTAAACCTTCGCGAATTTTCACTTCAATGGGTTGTAAACCTTCCATTTTAAAAACTTCTTGAGTTGATCTGCGTTCGTCTTTATAAAAAACTTCCCCTTCACCAATTAAAATCAATGCTAAATGCGCCAACTGCACCAAATCGCCACTTGCACCTACACCACCATGCGCAAAAATTAACGGAGTTATATCGCGGTTAATTAATTCTTTCATTAATTCGATAACCGAAATATTTACACCCGATTTTCCTAATGCCAAAGTATTTAATCGAGCTAAAATTGCTGCTTTTACATGAACTGGCGATAATGGATTACCGGTACCCGATGCATGACTGCGAATTAAATTGTATTGCAACTGCAACTGGTCTTGTGGCTGAATACGGTATTGCGCCATAGGACCGAAACCTGTATTTACCCCGTAAATAACTTTGTTGGCAGAAAATTTTTCTAAAAAGTGAAAACTTTTAGTTACACGTTCCACAAGTAATTGATCTAACGATACTTTTTCATTATTAAAAATAACAGCAGAAAAATCGTTTAAGGATAAATAATCTTTAATAAGTTTCATTAAAATTATTGTTTAAAATGGTTTAAATGAGTGATTTTCTTTTAAATTTGAATCAACATTTGCTATGGCAAAAATATAATTTTAAACTATTTAATTTCACATGAATACAGAAAATGTTGATATTTTAATTATAGGTGCGGGACCAAGCGGTAGTGTGGCTGCAGGATATTTACACAAACAAGGTGCAAAAATTAAAGTAGTAGAAAAGCAAAAATTTCCTAGAATTGTGGTCGGTGAGAGCTTAATTCCGCGTGTAATGGATCATTTTGATGAAGCTGGATTATTTGAAGCTTTAAATTCTTATGGTTTTGAAAAAAAACCTGGTGCCCGATTTATTAGAGGAGAACAAGATTGTGTATTCGATTTTAGTAATAAATTTGGTGAAGGCTGGGATTGGACATGGCAAGTGCCTCGTGCCGATTTTGATAAGGCAATGACCGATGAACTACAACGTAAAGGCGTAGATATTGCTTTTGAAACCGAAGTGATTGAAGTAGTTTTTAACGGAACAGATTCTATAACCACTGTAAAGGATAAAGAAGGAAACCTTTCAAACATCCACGCTAATTTTGTTATTGATTGCAGCGGATACGGCAGGGTATTGCCCCGACAGTTAAATTTAGAACTTCCTTCTAATTTAGATCCGCATTCGGCTATTTTTAGTCATGTAAAAGATATACACCGACAAAATCAAGGTGATGATAAAACACTTATTTCATTCGATATTTTAGAAACCGAAGTATGGTTATGGGTGATTCCTTTTTCTAATGGATCTACAAGTATTGGTATTGTTGGTCCTACAGCTTATATAGAAAATCTATCTGCGACAAACGATACCACCGAAGCTCTGAAAAAAGCCATTGCATCGTCTGATTATTACAAAGATCGCTTTAAAGACCTTGCATTTGAATTTGAACCTAAAAAATTGAGTAATTATTCGGTAGCGGTTTCGCAATTTTATGGTGAAGGATATGCTTTAACAGGTAACAGTACCGAATTCTTAGATCCTGTTTTTTCATCGGGAGTTTGTTTTGCAACCGAATCGGGTATATTGGCTGCAAAACTAGCCTTGCGACAAATTAACGGCGAACAGATCGATTGGGAAAAAGAATATGCCGAATATATGCAATATGGGATTGAGGTTTTTACAACCTATGTAAAGGAATGGTACACGGGTAATTTACAAACATTATTTTACCACCAACCTGAAAACCCCGATGTAAAAAGAAAAATTTGTGCCGTTTTAGCCGGTTACGTCTGGAATAAAGAAAATCCGTTTGTAACCAAACACCATAACATCGTAAAAAATATGGCGTACATGATTAAAGAAAACAAAATGGATTCCGAGTAGGAATCCATTTTTTATTTTATGTTTTTTGTTATTATTTTAGCTAATAGGGCATAAGATTCAGATATCCGGTAACCCGAATTATAATCAAAACCAGCAGCACCATTACCTAATACTTTTGCAATATCGCCTTTAAAAAGTACGTTTGCAGGATTTGCTTTCTCATAAACTGTTACCGTAGCATTTATTTTCGCAGGCTGACGCATTACTCCCACATTGTAACCCGGATAAATCCACGTAGTTTTAATATGCATGATATAGTTTGCAGCCGTATTGTTTTTATTAACGCTTATTTCACCCTTTTTAAAGCGTTTATTAAACGATTCTATAAATTTAGGTTCGTAACGATCGGCACGATCAGCAAACCACGATTTTTTAAAATCTTCGTCGGTTCCCTTTTCTTCTCGTTTCGCCATTTTGTCTTTTAAAAAATCTTCTTCGGTATCAAATTTATCGACTTTTAAATTTTCGTAATCAAACACCAAATCATAGGTTGCAATACCCTTAAGGTTTTTAAAAGATCCTTCTGATACTTTAAACTTCTGTGCTACAGCTATGTTTACTACAAACAAACAGCAGATAAATAATAATTTTTTCATATTTTTTAATTTTTACTTAAAGCAAATATAAGTGTTTATAACCTTAATTTTACTATGAATAACTTATGTTGATAACTGTGAATAAGTTTATATAACTATATCTTTTTTATTTGAATGAAAAGATTAAGAAGTTTTATAAATGTTTAAAACCACCTTTTTTATTCTTTTTCATTCACTATTTCATTGACAACGAAAAGCAGTTTATTAACAGTTATTAACAGTAAAACTTATCAATAAAAAACGTGTACAACTGTAATTAAGTTTTAACAATAAATACTTAAATACTTTATTTTTAATGGTATTACAAGTAATTCTTATTGTTAATAAAAATTAATAAGTCATAAATCAAATCAACATTCAATAAACTTATTCTACATATTAACAAGCAATATAAAGAAGAAATCTTTTTTTAAAATTTTAAAATTTATTTATTTAATAATAATATGTTGTTAACAACGAAAACTGTTTTGTTTCAGTTTTACTAATTGATATAATGATATATTGTATTAAATAATTGATAATCAATTAAATATATATTTTAATACAATC
>JBEBXO010000002.1:0-120722 GCA_040391585.1 Paenimyroides ummariense
TAGACCAATGAAAAGCTTTCCAAATCGGAGGGCTTTTTTGATTTTTATCTTTCCTTGGAAAATCATAGATTTGTGTAGCAACAATACACAATCATAAAAAAAACACTTTACTTATTTTTACTGTTATTTCTACATAGTTTTTCTACGTTTGCACAAGACGAAGTACAAGCTTTTGTGCAACAAAAAGCATATCCCAAAGAAGCGTTGCAAACGTTTTATAAAAATTTTGTGAACGAGTTTAAAGTCCCCGATTTACCAAAAGGCGTTTATGAGTTAAATATTCGATTAAAGTTTATTGTTGAAAAAGATGGTGCTTTTAGCAATATTGAGGTTCTAGACGATAAATTAAATGTGGGCAATGAAGTGGTACGTGCTTTAAAATTAATGCCTACATGGAACGCAGCTGTACATAATGGTAAAAATGTTCGCTCGGCATTTACGCTTCCTGTAAAAATAAAAGTTAAGGATCCTGATTCAGATGAATTTGTTAATAAAGAAGAAGAGAAAGCGTTTTTAGAAGCTTTAAATACAAATACAATAGATACCGATTATTTTGATTTAACGTGTAACTGTGGTTTGGTAAAAAGTTCAAAAAACGATGAACTGCAAACCGAAGAATTTTTGTTGTATTCACAAGATAATAAAGCTACTTATAACATTGCTTTCAGAAAAATGAGTGAACAACAAGCAAAAAAAGAGTTAGAAACTGTAAAAAATGATGCCATAAAACAAAAAGCTAAAATGAAAAGTGTTACGTTTAACGGAACAAAGGCAACCGAAATTTTAATAAACGTTCCCAATGGCGATTATGTAGATAATTACCGTATGCTTTTTTTCTATCATAATAAACATATTATAGCTGTAAGTGTAGTGTCGTATAAAACGCAAATAGCCGATTTATTGTTTAAACATTTAAAAGATAATTTTAAATTGAAAATTTAGTTTAATGCAAAATGTTTTACTAACTGTACTTTTTCTTTTTATTGAATTTCAATCGATTGCACAAACCGAAAAGTTAATTGATGATAACAAAGTGTACACTTTTGTTCAAGAAAAGGCACAACCGAAAGGTGGTAATCCAGAATTTTTACAAGCTTTTACAAATGAATTCAATTCTTTAGTAATTCCGCCGAAATTTGATGAAATCTCTTTTAAATTAAAATTCATAATTGAAAAAAATGGTAAGATTTCTAATATCGAATTAGAAGAGAATGAAGATGCCTATGCGTATTATACTGAAATTGTTAGGGTATTGAATAAGATTGCTGTATGGAAACCTGCTAAAAATAACGGTTACGTAGTTCGATCTTATCAGATAATACCTATTAAATTAAGATTTCCTATGAGAAATGTTGATAAAGCATTATTAGAAAAAGCAATTTTAGAAAGAACAGTCAGTACAGAATATTTTCAGTTTGAGTGCAATTGTAAGTTAATAAACAGCAGTGCAAACAAATATAATAAGGTTAAAGAATTTACGTATAACACATCAGATAATAAGGTTTTCTACTCAATTACTTTAAAGGAAATACTGTTAGCTAATGTTGAAAATCATTTTGATATAATTAAAGCCAATGCTGAAAAGCAGAAAATAACAATTAATGTGGTTGATTATAAAAATTACAAAGCTTTAGAAAGTAATTTTGTAGTAAATGGTAACGAAAGCATGTTTTATAATAATACAATCTACTTTATCGCGGGAAATTATTTAATAAATATAACGGTGATTTCAACAAACGAACAAATTTCAAAGTTTAATTTTACAGATTTAAAACAAACGTTTAAACTAAAAATAGATAAATAATGAAGAGTTTAATAATAATTATATTTTTTCTTCTAACAGGAGTTCAATCAATCGCTCAAGAAACGATTGATATTGAAGATAATAAGGTTTATGGTTTTGTTCAAGAAAAAGCTTTTCCAATTGAAGGAATGACCATTTTTTATCAATCATTCAATGAGGAATTTAATATGGGTGTATCTACATCGAAAGAAAAAGAGGTTAAACTTAGGTTGAAGTTCGTTGTAGAAAAAGATGGAACTTTTGGAGATATTACTAGCGAAAGTACAGATGTTGATTATGGAAAAGAGGCAATTCGTGTTTTAAAAATGATGCCTGCGTGGAAACCTGCTCAACATAATGGAAAAATTGTACGTTCTGCTTTTACTATACCTATCATTGTAAGAGATAAAAAAAAGAAAAAAAATAAATCAGTTAATAAAAAATTTGATAGCAGACTTATTGAAAAAATTGTTTTAGATAAAACAATCGAAACAGATAAATTCGAATTTAAATGTAATTGTTCGTTTCTAAATAAACATACCAATTCTAAAATACATCAAACAGCAGTGAGTTATACATTGAATGATTATGAAGGCGCTTATTCAATAATAATTCAACGTAATGTAAAAAAGAGAAATATACCCGATTTTGATGAGTTAATGAATGATGAGGGATTGAGAGGTGAAAAGAAATTTATTGAATTAAAT
Organism: Paenimyroides ummariense; assembly: GCA_040391585.1. Taxonomy (GTDB): domain Bacteria; phylum Bacteroidota; class Bacteroidia; order Flavobacteriales; family Flavobacteriaceae; genus Flavobacterium; species Flavobacterium ummariense_A. Next base: position 2,491 of record JBEBXO010000002.1, read on the forward strand.
GAAACCAAAGCTTTTCAAATTAGTAATGATTCACAATTATATGGAGGCTATAACACTTTGATATTTCTTGTGAGCAATAATAACTTAATAAATATTCAAATAAATACTGAAAACAAAGTATTAACAGAGTTTCTAGTTGAAGAATTTATGAAAACTTTTAAACTAAAAATCTAAAACCAAACACTCCAATATTTCCAAACGGTATGAATATAAATTCCCAATAAAACCATACAAAACACAAACTTAATAAAGGTAGATGCCAAAAAGCCTAAAAAAGATCCGGTGGCGGCTTTTAAGGCACGTTTAGAATTATTTTGGTCGTAAATCAACTCACCAATAAAAGCACCCACAAACGGTCCAATGATAAATCCAAACGGAATTGGAGCGAAAATACCTACAATCAATCCAATGTTAGTTCCCCAAATTCCGTACTTGCTTCCGCCAAAACGTTTAGTGCCCTGCGCAGGAATCACGTAATCTAAAATCACAATAATAAGTGTAAAAACAAACGTAATTCCCAATATCCAGTAATCAAATTTAATGTTGGGCGTTGTGTAAAGTATCAGCAAACCAATCCAACTTAAAGGCGGTCCGGGTAAAGCGGGCAGTACACTTCCTGCAATACCTACAAGTATAAACAATAAACTTACAATGAGTATTAAGATTTCCATAGTTATTTTTGTATTTTTGCTTTTAAATTTACGATTTAATTTTTCATGAAAAATTATTGGGCATTTCTTTTTTGTACTTTTCTAGTTACTTCCTGCAATTTTGTTCAGAAAGAAATACCTAATTCTCAAGAATTGTTAAGACGCGAATTGCACGCTATTGATTGGAATAAGGTTGATAATTACCCAACGTATGCTTCGTGTGATGCCATAAAAAATAAAGAAGAGGCAAAAGTTTGTTTCTTTGATCGTTTAAATTTTGAAACGCTACGACTTTTAAAAAACGATTCGTTAGTAAAAGTTTCTACTATTGATACGGTACAGTTTTTAGTTACTTTAACTGCTAAAAGTGAATTGAATTTTAAAACCGAAATGGTAAACGAAAAGTTGCTTCCTAAATGGATGTTAGACAGTATTATGCAGAAAAATTCAAAACAATTTTCTAAAATTCAGCCTGCAAGTAAAAGAGGTGTTCCGGTAACTACGCAGTTTCAGTTGAATTTAAAAATTTCTTCTTCGGATTAAATAGCAATAAAAATACCGATCCAATACTAATAGGAATTACCAAATTCAACAACCAAATGCTTGTGGCTGCCAAGGCAATTACCCATTCGTTCACACCAAAAAATCCAAATAAAAACAAAGCAACCGATCCTTTCAGAGCAAAATCTATCGCTTGAAAATTTGGTAAACTCGATGCCAACAGATAAATACTTGCTACCACAGCCAATAAAGTTCCGTAAGCAATTTCTACATCAAAAAATCGATACAACAAATAATATTGATGTACCAAAACGGTATAACGTAAAAACGCCAGAATCATATTTTTACGATGAATTTCCTGTGGGATTTCTGTAAGAAATGTAAAAATAGTTTGTAGCGAATAACCTTTAATACTGATATTTTTAATCGAAAAAATGATAAGTATAGCTGTAAGTAATCCACCAAAGAATAAATAAATATAAGTGTTTGGTATAAATTCGTGTAAATAATTCACGTACAACGTACCAATTAATCCAAAAGTTACAGCGTAAATGACTTGAATTCCATTACAAACTGCATTTAAGAAGACAATTTTACCAGCATTTTTTCTATTATAAAACCACGCTTTTCCGGCGTATTCGCCAATGCCGTTGGGTGTAACAATGCCAAAAGTAATGCCAATTAAAACCTGTTTGGTGCTTTCCCAAATAGAAATAGGCTCAATTATCTGAGCTAAATTTTTCCATTTTAAAATTTCAATGAATCTGTTTAAAAAAGTCAAAGTCAATATTCCTACAATAAAAAAAACAGCGTTAGGTTGTTGCCATTTTTCTGCAATAATGTTCCAATCCCATTCTTTATCGGCTAATTGCGATTGAATAAAATAAAAAGCCAACCCTACTACAATTAATTTCAGCAGAAGTAATAAGAATTGTTTAATTTTGGGTGATAGGAATTTCATACTGCAAATAAAATCCTTTTTTTATAAAAATCGATTTCAATTAACGAATATTAAACATTGGCAAAAGAACGCATTATATTAGGTATTGATCCCGGAACCACCATTATGGGCTTTGGATTGATTAAGGTAGAAAAAAATCAGATGGTGTTTTTACAGCTCAATGAATTGAATCTTTCAAAACTGAGCGATCATTATATGAAACTAAAACGCATTTTTGAACGCACCATTGAATTGATCGATACCTATCATCCCGATGAAATTGCTATTGAAGCACCTTTTTTTGGCAAAAATGTACAGTCGATGTTAAAGTTAGGTAGGGCTCAGGGTGTAGCAATGGCAGCCGGACTTTCGCGCGAAATTCCCATTACCGAATACGAACCCAAAAAAATAAAAATGGCAATTACAGGAAACGGTAATGCGTCTAAAGAACAAGTTGCGAAAATGTTGCAGCAATTATTGGGTTTGAAAGAATTGCCTAAAAACCTAGATTCTACCGATGGTTTGGCTGCTGCCGTTTGTCATTTTTTTAATTCAGGAAAAACTGTTGTAGGAAAATCATACAGTGGTTGGGGTGCATTTGTATCACAAAATCAAGATCGAGTAACTAAAAAATAATGGCAGGTATTTACATACATATTCCGTTTTGTAAGCAGGCGTGTCATTATTGCGATTTTCATTTCTCTACATCAATAAAGAAGAAAGACGAAATGATTGCTGCTTTAATTCGTGAAGTTCACCTGCGAAAGAAAGAAATCAACGAACCTGTAAAAACTATTTATTTTGGTGGAGGAACGCCCAGTGTACTTTCTAATGAAGAAATCGATCAGATTTTAGAGCCTATTTTTTCGTTGTTTGATGTGATCGAAAATCCTGAAATTACACTAGAAGCCAATCCTGATGATTTATCTAAAGATCGAATCAAACAATTGGCGCTCTCAAAAATCAATCGGTTAAGTATCGGCGTGCAATCGTTTTACAATGAAGATTTACAAATGATGAATCGCGCACATAATGCCGGTGAAGCTTGGAATTCGCTAGTTGAAGCAACAAACTATTTTGATAATATTTCGATTGATTTAATTTACGGAATTCCGAATATGAGTTTAGATCGATGGAAATCAAACGTTCAAAAAGCGTTAGATTTAGGTATCAATCATATTTCCACCTACGCACTTACGGTTGAGCCTAAAACAGCTTTAGCATCATTAATCAAAAAAGGAAAAATAGCTCAACCCGATGATGGAAACGCGCACGAACATTTTTTAGCTTTGATTGAAATGTTAGAAAATGCAGGTTTTATTCATTATGAATTGTCGAACTTTGGAAAACCAGATTACTTTTCTAAAAATAATTCTGCCTATTGGTTAGGAAAAAAGTATTTAGGAATCGGTCCGTCGGCACATAGTTTTAATGGAACAAATCGTTCGTGGAATATAGCCAATAATTCGTTGTATATTCAAAGTATTCAAAAAAATGAATTACCCAATGAAATTGAAACTTTAAGTGTACAAGACCGCTACAACGAATATATAATGACTGGTTTACGAACCATTTGGGGAGTTTCTTTAGATAGAATTGAAAAAGAATTTGGAACGAATTATAAAGATTATTTGCTAACCGAAGCAAAACGTTTTATAGATGATGAACAGTTGCAATTGGTAGATAATGTTTTAAAAACTACCATTAAGGGAAAATTCTTTTGCGATGGAATTGCAAGCGAACTGTTTTGGGTGGAATGATATAATTCCCACAGATACACAGATTTATCGTACATTATTTTTTTTGAAGAAATTATGAAATATAAAATTTATGTCATTCTACTAACTTTATTCTCTTTCGTTAGTAAAAACGGAATGGTGGTATGCAAATATTGACTTTGATTCAGATACTTCAATTAGTATTGATTTTATTCTCCTTTTTATCAGTTCAATAATTTTATTATTACTATTTAAATCTAATTATAGATTCAGATATTATTTTATTAGTGTTTTATTAATCAATATACTATTATTATTGATTGAGGTACGATTGAAAATGGGTTGGTTACACGTTCTTGATTAAATTAGTTCAAAAAGTAGGTTCAAATTGGACTATGATTATAAGTTATAAACTTGTGAGAAGCTGAAACAAGTTCAGCTTGACTTAAATTATTATATTTGATTCGTACAAGATAAAGTTAATGCAAATGATTTTTTATAATATCTGTGGCAAATAAAAAGTAACTATGAAAACAACGATACAACACAACAACAATACTTACGAAATAGATTTATCGCAGCCTATTGATATTTCGTTACCAATTCAAAATAATGAGCAAAACCCAATTGCGTGGTATTTAGAAAAACCTGAAATCAATCCTGTGATAATGGGCGATTTTGTGGGTAGTGTGGCATCAGGAAAATCATCAACCAACTTTAATAATATTTTGTTCAATCCGCACGGGCATGGAACCCATACCGAATGTTTAGGACATATTACCAAAGATTTTTACTCGATCAATCAAACGTTGAAACAATTTATGTTTGTGGCAGAAGTAATTTCGGTAACTCCTGAAAAGATAAACGAAGATTTGGTAATTACTAAAGAACAGATCGAGAACGCTTTAAACGGTAAATATCCCGAAGCTTTGGTTATTCGAACATTACCTAATGCAGTCGATAAGAAGCATAAAAATTATTCAAATACCAATCCCGCTTATTTAAGTGAGGAAGCGGCTGTTTTTATCAGTGAAGTTGGTGTGCAACATTTACTGATTGATTTACCAAGTGTTGATAAAGAAGTAGATGAAGGAAAATTAGTAGCCCACAAAGCGTTCTGGAATGTAAAAAACACCCAAAGTGTGAATGCAGATGCTCGATTTAACTGCACCATCACCGAATTAATTTTTGTAGAAGATGTCGTTCAAGAGGGATCGTACATCATTAATATGCAAATTGCCTCGTTTGAAAACGACGCTTCTCCAAGCAAACCTATTTTGTATAAAATTGTGTAAAAAAAAACTCCTTCAATTCGAAGGAGTTTAGTATGTATTAGTCTTGTTTTGTTCCGTGGTTTATATCGTTTCGGTGTTCCAAAATGTCTAAATTTTCATCGACAAAATAAGCACTTCCAAAACCATTAACGTACGATCCTTTCACAGGGTTTAATGCCAGCAAAATAAAATCTTCCATTGGCGCAATAACTTCAACTACTTTCCCGTGGGTTTCCTTTAGTTTTTCAATAACTTCGTTCCATTGGTTAGAATCTCTTGCAATTTGTGTTGTAGTAACATCAAAAGTTAATCGTTCACGAGCATATATCTGTTTAGAATTACTTTCATCGGCAATAAACATCATTGATGCTTTTTTCTGATCTCTTAAATTTTTTGTATGGCGCGCCATAAACGATACCAAAATATAAAAAGCAGTATCAATTTTCACGAAAGGCGCATAGCTAGAATTCGGATTGCCGTCTGCGTCAACTGTTCCTAAAATTACCGATTTTGAATTTGCAACCAGTTCTTTTACTTTTGGTGCAATTGGTTTAACCTCTTTTTGTGCGTTTTGTGTAGCCATAATATTACATTTATTGAAAGCAAATATAGCTATTTAGATTAAATAAAAATAATGTTTTTGAATTATCTATTAATTTATTCTAATTTTAATTGGCAATTTAAAATCAGATCGTATAGGAATACCATTTTCGGTTGCTGGTTTCCATTTGGGCATTGATTTTATAGCGCGCACTACTTCTCTGTTGAGGCTAGGTTCATTAGATTCGATAATTTTAATATTTGTTAAACTACCATCTTCTTCAACAATGAATGTTGCGACTATACTTATTTCTGATTTATCTTTAGCTGAATAATTTTTAATATTAAATGTCTGCATAAACTGGCGAAAGTATTCCATTTTACCAGCTTCTGGAATTGCTTTTGATGTATTGTTGAAATTTTGTTCTTCCATTTTTATAGGAATTAGCAAATTAAAAACTTTTCTAGAAACTACCGCTACACCATCTTCGGTTTTAGGATTCCATTTTGGTAATTTTTCAATCGCTTTTTTTAGGTTCGACTCTAATTGCAATGAATCGTTTTGAATTTTAGGATTAAAAACCGAACCGTTTTTGGTAATGGTTAATACAATTGTTAGGTTTAAATCTTGGTTAATGAATTTTTGTTGAACAGAGTCAGGTATCACCAAATTAGCAGCTAACAAATCTAAATATTCGTTTGTAGGAATGCTTGTAGAAGCATCTACAACTTGCGCTTTTGTTTGAAAACTTAAAGCTAATAAAATTAAAAGAAGTGTGTTTTTCATTATTCGTTTTTTGCAAAAATATGTAAAAATTAAATTTCATTAGTAGATTAAAGATGTGAGATCTTTAAAAGTTTCATAAAAAAGAGAACTGTAAAATAAAGTTTATTAAATTTGTGAAGATTAAAAATTCCATTCTCTTTAATTGATGTTTATGGAATAAAGTTTTAACTATTTATGGATAAAAAAGATTTACGAAGCGTAATATTTCGTCATTTAGACGGAATTGTAACCTTGCCGGTTCTGGTTACGCTTAATAATGCCGATATATTATTGTTTATTTCCAAGAATGAAAAAGTATATTTGAGTGAACTTGCGGTAAAGTTTAATGCCAATGAAGGCTATTTAAATGTTGCTTTACGTATTTTGGCATCGCAAGGTTTTTTAAATTATCAAGTAAAACCTACTGTGGTGGTTGAAAAAACAGCAACATTTAATCAAATGCTTCGTTATGTTTCTGCATTAAAACCTGTTATGGAAATGATGCAGTTTTCGCAAGGATTTCATAATCGTTTGTTCGAAAAAGAACCTTTTTTAAAATTAAAACCGTTGTTAGAAAGTTATCAGAACGATACACTTTTACCTTCCGCCTTAAACAGTGAAGATGATGCTATTCGCAAACAGTTAAATTATTATGTAGAAGGATGTTTGGTAGGCCCTACAATTGTTCGGTTGGGAATGAACGGTATGTTTCATAAATATTTTATGGAATCGAGCTTTAAGGCAGAAGAGTATCACAAGGATCCTGAAAGTTTCGAAATATTGCTCGATTTTCTTACTCATTTAAATTGGTTTCAAAAGAAAAATAACAACTACAGTTTTACGGATCAGGGCTTATTTTTTGCGCGCAGAGCTACATCATACGGTGTTACGGTTTCCTATTTACCTATGTTAAGCCAGATGCAGTATTTGCTTTTTGGAAATGTTTCAGAAGTAAAGCAAGATAATGGCGGGCAAAAAGAAATTCATGTAGACCGAGCTATGAATGTTTGGGGAAGCGGCGGTGCGCACGCAACTTATTTTAAAGCGGTTGACGAGCTGATTATCGAGATTTTCAACAAACCGTTGAACGAACAACCGAAAGGAATTTTAGACATGGGCTGTGGCAACGGAGCTTTATTACAGCATTTGTTTGATACTATTGAAAATAGAACATTGCGTGGAAAACATTTAGAAACGCATCCGCTGTTTTTGGTTGGCGCCGATTACAATCAGGAAGCATTAAAAATTACGCGTGCCAATTTAATTGCAAACGATATTTGGGCAAAGGTTATTTGGGGTGATATTGGAAACCCTGAAAAATTAGCAGCAGATTTAAAAGAAGAATACAGCATAGAATTAAGCGATTTGCTGAATATGCGTACTTTTTTAGACCATAATAGAATTTGGGAACAGCCTGTGAAGACTGACAATTTGCAAGAAAGTAGTTCTACCGGAGCTTATGCAACCAATGGAATATTGTTGCCGAACCAATGGGTTGAACAAAGTTTGGTGGAACATTTACAGAAATGGCAGCCTTTTATTTCTAAATTCGGATTGCTGGTGATTGAGCTTCATACGATCGATCCTGCCATAACATCAAAAAATATCGGATTAACAGCAGCTACAGCCTATGATGCTACGCACGGTTTTTCTGATCAATACATTTTAGAGATTGATGTTTTTCAGCAGTGTGTAAAACGTTCAGGATTGTCGATTGATGATAATTATACTAGAAAATTTCCTGCAGATGAACGGGCAAATATTAGTATTCATTTGATAAAATAAAAAATACCGCTTTGAAAGGCGGTATTTTTGTGGTTAATTTTCTAGCGGAAGAAAATTGTAGTTTTTAGAGTAATACAGCATTTGCTCTGCAAACGTTTTTGGGTAGGTTACCACAATATCGGTAATTTCGCCTTGTTCGTTTGTAATTGGTAATAAAACCGGGTTTACAAATCCGCGATAAGGTGCTGTGTTAAATTTCTTGTTGCGTTCTAATACTTCCTTGTGTAATTGTTGATCTACTTTTACTCCGTAAGTTTCAACCAATTCTTTAGCGGCTTTGTAATCGCCTTCTGATTTTATACGTTGTGTTTCACGCAATAATTGACCAAATAAATCGTGCAAACGATCGTAATCGTTAATTTTAAAGTACGTTTTGTTATCTCGCACCACTTTTTCAATTACGTTAAATTCTTTTCCTTTTTCAAAAACCCAGGCAGAAATCCATTGACGGTTGCGCATGTGGGCTTCTTCAATCTCTCTTCCAGGTTCAATACGTACCAATTGGGTCATTAATCCATTGCGTATGTAATCGTTATAAGCAGTCATTCCCAAATTTTTCCAATTGTCTACCATGCCTAAATCCTGAATTTTTTTATCGTACAGATAATATAAGGCAACCAAATCGGCGCGACCTTCTTCTAAAGTAGATGCGTAACTTTTTAATGTTTCTTTTGGTGTGCCAATTCCAGGATTTAATTGCCCAGATGCATGTCCAATTACTTCGTGTAAAGCGGTGTGTAGCTTGTCGGCTAATTCACTGTATCGGGTTGATAATTGAATTTCATTCTCATCAAAAGCAAATTCTTTTAGTTTATCGCTGCCACCTGCTTTGTTGTAGGCATCAATAATATTTCCTAACGAAATAGATTTAGATCCGTGTTCTGCACGAATCCAGTCTGCGTTTGGAAGGTTTACTCCAATAGGCGTTGCCGGCGAGGTATCGCCACTTTCGGCAGCTACAATAACAGTTTTGTATGATACACCTACCACGTTTTTCTTTTTATGTTCGGGCATTAAAGGCGAACTGTCTTCAAACCACTGCGCGCTTTTAGAAATTACTTCCATTTTTGCCGACATATCAAAATCTTTAATTTGAACGGTAGATTCGTACGAAGCTTTGTGGCCTAAAGGATCGTTATAAACTTCGATAAATCCGTTAATGTAATCAATATTCCCTTCGGTAGCTTTTACCCAAGCCACGTTGTAATCGTCCCATTTTTTAAGATCGCCTGTTTTGTAAAAATCAATTAAAATATTTAACGCTTCGGCTTGTGGTTTATTTTCGGAAACCTTTACGGCTTTTTCCAACCAGAAAACAATTTTATCTATCGCAGCACCGTACATACCGCCACTTCTCCAAATACGTTCTTCTATTTTACCCGATTCGGTACGAACTAATTTAGAATTTAAACCGGTTGATAAAGGTCTTAAACTATCGGCAGGTTTCATGCTTCCGTAAAATTTCTCTACGTCGTTGGCATTTAATCCTTTGCCGTAAAAATTTACTGCCGAACCTTGTACCAAACCTTTAGCTTCGTTTAAATTTACTTTTTTTCCGTCTACATCGTTAAAAAGAATTTCAACAATACTGGCATCTAAATTGGTTTTGGTATCTTTTAATAACTTTTGAAGATAGGTTTGTGGAAAACCTGGTTTAATTTTATCGTTTGAATAATGATGGTGGATACCGTTAGAAAACCAAACACGTTTTAAATAAATTTCAAACTTTTTCCAATTATCATCGTTTTTGCTGCCGCTGTAGTTTTTATAGATATTTTCTAATGCTGCACGTATTTTTAAGTTGTATTTGTAGTTTTGATCCCAAAAAATATCACGACCACAATAACCTGCTTGTGCAAGGTAATAAACCAGTTTTTTTTCTTTTAAGGTAAGTTTTTCCCAACCAGGAATGTCGTATTTCAGTACCTGAATATCGGCAAATTGTTCGGTTTCAAACTGCACCTGCTGTAAACTGTCGGTTAGTTTTTTGTCATCATTCATTTTATCATTCTTGTTACAAGCGGTTAACGATGCAACTGCCAAAGCTATAAGGGTAAGTTGGGTTAATTTCATATTTACAAACTGTTTGTAAAACAAATATATTAAATTTTATGTTGTACGATAAGGGAATTGTGGCTAAAAAAAGAGCCTTGAAAATACAAGGCTTAATTTTGGGGTAATACGTTTTTAAGAAATTCTGATAACTGATCGAACAAATCTTTAGGACTTGAATACAGTATATGGAAATTGCTTAACGCAAACAGTAAATCGTTCGTGTCGGCTTCGGCTTTTTGCAGATAAACTATTGGTTTGCGTTTTGCCTTTGCATAGCCCAATTCAATACACGATGTTACGTTTACCGATGTGGCTTCAATGATTAAAAAGTTGCTAGAATCTATTTCTTTCATTGCTTTTTGCATTAGTTCGGCTTCTTGTCCGGCTTCAAACGGGTATTTATCAACAAAAATAAATTGTTCCACATTAGCAGAACTCATTGCCATGCCCAATGCAATAATTTCTTTTCCTAAAGATTTTCTAGTAATTGTATCAACCGATATATATGCTTTCATTCATTAGCAGTTTATGTGGTAAAGATAACGAAAATATTAAAATAATATTACTCTGTTACAACAGTTTCGCGGTCGCTTTCTTCTTCTTTGCCTTCTGCAATTAGTTCGTTAACTTCCGCAATGTCGTCTTTTTGTAAATGTTCTACCAAATCTTCCTGATCATCGTTTATTTTATCGATAAAAAACTTACAATATAATGGCAAATGGTCAGATCCTATGTTTTCCATGGCTTTTAGTTCTTCTACAAAAATATCGGTGGTGTGAAACATTTGATCAATAGGAAAACGCAACAGTCGGTATTTGGCATGAAATGTTGAAATTAATCCACGACCAATTCTAGGATCGATCATTCCAGATGTTTTTCTAAATAAAACAGATGATTTTGCCCAAGCTACATTGTTAAAATCGCCCACAACAATTGTTGGTTTATTGTTTTCTTTAACCTTTTTTGCCACAGATAAAAGTTCGCCATCGCGTTCTTTACTGTTTTCTTCTTCGGTTGGGCTTGGCGGCGGCGGATGCACTCCAAAAAACACAAATTCAAAACCATCGGGAGTTTTTATAGTCGCTTCAATACTCGGAATATCATCGGCAATAAAATAATGTACTTTACAATTTAAAAATTCAAATTTAGAATACAGGTGAATGCCATAGGTGTTTTCTAAACCTACTTCGCAAAAAAACGGATACTCTTTCTTTAAAACGTGCAGTGCATTTTCCCAATTTTTGTTCGATTCCATTGTTAAAACAACATCGGGATTTTCTTTTTTAATGAAGTTTAAAAATCGATCATACTCTTTATTAAACTGATACACATTTGTTGATATAATTTTAATGCTTTCAGATGAATTTTTGGTCTTTAGCTTTTTTTCTGTTTTATATAATGGCGTGTAAGGATATAAAAGGTAGATTTCGTAAATCATACAGCAAACCAAGACTGTCTGACAAAGCCAAAACATTGTGGTTCTAGAAATAAAGACAAAAGCTGCCACTACCACAATTAATTGCAGTATAAAAATTTGTACTTTGCCAAAATCAAATATCCTAAAAAACCAATGTTGATTTTGAATTATTGGTATTAATGATGAAAAAATTAATAAGCCCGATAATATATAATAAATACTTTCCATCAACGTTTTTTTATAAATCTAACGCTTTAAAAGTAAGTAAATTATAAACATCATGAAACACTTTTGAAGGTTTTGCCTTTAAAGTTATTTTTTCTTGCGATACTGGATGCGTAAAAGTAAGCGAATGCGCATGCAGCAACATGGTTTTCATACCGAATTTTTCTAACCACAATTTGTTTTGTTTGTTGCAACCATGAGGGCGGTCGCCAATAATAGGGTGTAAAATATGCGCCATGTGTTTGCGTATCTGGTGCATGCGTCCGGTTAAAGGCGTGGCTTCAATTAAACTGTAGCGCGATGTTAGGTGCTTGCCGTGCGGTAAATTAATTTCGGCTTTATCTAAAGTTTTTATTTTGGTAATGGCATCTTGCAACACACCGTCGTCACGGTATAAAGCATAATCAATGGTTAATTCATCGGCACAGAAACCGCGGACAATTGACCAATATTTTTTATCGGTTGATTTATTTGTGAATTGTTCTGTCATTGCTTTATTGGTTTCTTTATCTAAAGCAAAAAGCAAAACGCCCGATGTTTTACGATCTAACCTATGCACCGGATATACTTTTTGATTGATTTGATCGCGTAAAATCTGAATGGCAAATTCTTCGGCATTTCGGGCAATAGGCGACTGATGAACCAGTAAATCATGTGGTTTGTTGATAGCAACCAGATATTCGTCTTGATAAATTATTTCGAGTGAATACATATTGTAAAGTTAATTTTTATATTTTTAAGAAAAAGTAACTATATGAAAAAACTACTGCTACTATTTGCATTGATTGCTCAAAATACGGTTAACGCACAAACTTATTACAATGTTGATGATTCTGAAATTAGTAAATCTACCTTTCAAAAATTACTTCTTGATACAAATCTTTATAGTGTTAAGAATGATTCGCTAGAAGCTTATAAATTAATGAAGAGAGATCAAAGAAGCGAAAAAGGTTCTCTAGGTGATACTAAAAATTTATTCAAAGAATTAAATGAAAAACTCCATTTAAAACTCGATTCCAACAAACCTTTAATTATTTATTATTACCCAGGAAAAGATCCGTGTAACTCAAGTGGTGTGGGAGCAAAAAGAAAAGAACAATTAAAGTGGGATAAAGAATTAGATAAAGAAGTGAAAAAAGTTGCCGATGTGAATGTACTAAGAATTTATAAAAACAAAGATGGTATTAAAACATTGGAAGATCATAATTGGAAGAAAGATCCGAATGCGTTAATTGAGAATTTATTTTTTAATTATCATTACGGTTGTGGAAGTTTTGTCATTATTCACAAAGAAAAATATTCCGCTGGTTTAGGTGAATATGGTTGGAAAGATGTGACAGAAAGCTTAAAAGAAATCTTGAATAAACAAAAAAATCGCCCTTAAAAGGCGATTTTTTAATGAAACACTAATTCAATTATTTAGCGTCTGCATATTTTTTAGCAACAGCATTCCAGTTTACCACATTAAAAAATGCGTTAATATAGTCAGGTCTGCGGTTTTGGTAATTTAAGTAATAAGCATGTTCCCAAACATCTAAACCTAAAATAGGAGTGCCTTCACATCCAATTCCTGGCATTAAAGGGTTGTCTTGGTTTGCAGTAGCACAAACTTCTAACTTACCGTTTTTAACACATAACCAAGCCCAGCCCGATCCAAATTGTGTAGCACCAGCTTTAGCAAAAGCATCTTTAAAAGCATCAAATGATCCAAAAGCTTCATTAATTGCAGTAGCTAATTCACCAGTAGGTTCACCACCTGCGTTAGGCGCCATAACTTCCCAAAATAAATTGTGGTTGTAAAAACCACCACCATTATTGCGAACAGCTTTGTTGTTTAAGTCTAAAGAAGCTAAAATATCTTCGATAGATTTTCCTGCTAAATCAGTTCCTTCAATCGCAGCGTTTAAGTTTGTTGTGTATGCTTGGTGATGTTTAGAGTAGTGAATTTCCATTGTTCTAGCGTCAATATGAGGCTCTAAAGCGTCATAAGCATATGGTAATTTTGGTAATTCGAAAGCCATAACTATAATATTTTAAAGATTAGTATTATTTTTATTCAAATTTAGGCAAAATCGCGCTACAATAAAAATTATTGTCTGTGTTCTTTGTTAACTTTTTTATAATTTATTTTGGAAAAAAAAGCCTTTACTATATACAATGCATCGGCAGGTGCTGGAAAAACGCATACGCTTGTAAAAGAGTATCTTAAAATTTTGTTGGGATATTCTAATAAAGACGATGCCTACCGAAATGTGCTTGCAATTACCTTTACAAACAAAGCGGTAAATGAAATGAAATCGCGCATTGTTTCGTGCATTTATGCGTTTACGTTGAACGAGATTCCGCTGAAAGAATACCGTTTGCTGGAACAAATTGTTCAAGAAACTGAGTTTACCGAAGCATATATCCGAGAAAAATCGAAAAAAATATTAAAAAACATCATTCATAATTATGCGGGTTTTGATATTTCTACAATTGATAAATTTACGCATAAGGTAATTCGTTCGTTTGCGTTTGATTTGAATTTACCTTTTCAGTTTGAAGTTTCTTTGGATACCGAAGCTTTGTTGCAGGAAGCCGTTGATGCCTTGATTTCGCAAGCTGGTATTGATGATGAATTAACGAAGTTATTAGTCGATTTTTCTATAAGTAAAGCCGATGACGATAAAAGTTGGGATGTTACCAACGAGTTAATGGAAATTGGTCGTTTGTTATTGAACGAAAACAACAAACAAGAGTTGGAAGCTTTTGAGAATATCGAAATGCAAACGTTTTTGTCGTTAAAAAGTTGGTTACACGATCAAATCAATCAATTAAAAGCCGAAACAGTTGCGTTGGCTCAAAATGCGTTGCAGTTATTGGAAACAAATGGTATCGACAATAAATCGTTCAGTGGTGGTTATTTTCCTAAACATTTAATAGGAATTGTTGATGGGAACTACAACAACGCCAACAAAAAATATTACGAAGCAGACGATATAAAAATCAACAAAACAGCAAAAGATAAAGAAGCAATAGAACAGTTAATTCCCGATTTATTGGTGATTACAAAAAAGATTTATCCGTTGTTTGGAAAAATCTATTTTTACGAGGCTTTTTTGAAAAATCTGGTGCCACTTTCGTTATTGAATTCTATAAGTAACGAAATTAACCGCATACAAACCGAACAGCAGATTCTTTCCATATCGCAGTTCAACAAGATTATTTACGAAGAATTAAAAAATCAGCCAGCACCTTTTATTTATGAGCGTTTGGGCGAAAAATACCGACATTTTTTTATTGATGAATTTCAGGATACGTCCGAAATGCAATGGCAAAATCTGGTTCCGTTGATTGATAACGCGCTTTCTGGCGAAGACGATTTTGGCAAACAAGGTTCGTTAATGATTGTGGGCGACCCTAAACAGGCAATTTACCGTTGGCGCGGTGGCAAGGCAGAACAATTTATGCAGTTGAGCGATGGCGAAAATCCGTTTTCAAATCCGTCAAAAGCAACCGTAAGTTTAGATACCAATTACCGCAGTTTTTCGCAAGTGATCGAATTTAACAACGGAATTTTCAAGTTTTTGGCAAATCAGTTTAATAACCAAGCATATCAGAATCTGTACGAAAATTATTCGCATCAAAACACAAATCCTAAAAAAGGCGGTTTCGTAAATATTTCGTTTTTAAACAACGATTTATTGGTTGATGATGAGGTTACAAAAGACGATTTGTATCTGAACGAAGTTTTAAAAACGATTGAAAGTGTACTAAATCAAGGTTTTTCGTTGGGCGATATTGTGGTGTTAACGCGCAAAAGCAAAGATGGTGTTAAGGTTGCTAATTTTTTAACCGAAAAAGGAATTCGAATTTTATCGTCGGAAACTTTGTTGATTAATAACGCTACCGAAGTTCAGTTATTGTTGAATTTGTTACGATTTTTAAAGAACAATCACGATAAAGAAGCAAAAGCGCTGATTTTATATTACGTTGGAAGATTCATTCTGAAAGATGCCAAAGTGCACGATGTGATTGTGAAAGGAATGGCGATGGATAATGAAACCGATTTTCAGAATTATCTGCAAACCTTCGGCATAGAAATCAATTTTAAAGAACTCCGTAAAAACAATTTGTATGTTGCGGTAGAATTAATGGTTTCGGCATTTATCCCGACAAAGAAAACCGAAGCTTATGTGCAGTATTTTCTAGATTTGATTTTAGAACGAACCGTAAAAAACCAATCAACAATAGCCGATTTTCTAAATTATTGGGAGCAGAATTATCATAAATTGAGTATTCCGTCGCCCGAAAACGAAAATGCGGTGCGATTAATGACGGTTCATAAATCAAAAGGATTAGAATTTCCTGTGGTGATTTATCCGTTTGCCGATGAAGATTTCTCGAAATCGCGCGATAAAATATGGGTCGATTTAGAAGAAAACGATCAGTTGGTTATTCCGAAGGCATTGGTCGATCTTAAAAACGATGTGAAAATGTATGGCGAAACAGCACAACGTTTGTACGATCAAAAAAAACAGGAAGAACTGTTAGATAATTTGAATGTTTTGTATGTGGCGTTAACGCGTGCCGAAGAACAGTTGTACATTATCAGCAATTATAAACGATCTAAAACCGGAACGTTACCCAATACATTAGCTGCATTTTTTGTGACTTATTTGGAAAATTCAGGTCGATTCTCTGAAAACGAATTAAATTATCCTTTTGGCGATGCAATTAAAGTTTCTGAAGAAAAAAACGATGAACTTGTAAAACCAATTGTGATAAAATCGGTCGAAAAACCAATAGATCAATCGGTAATAAAAATTGCAAAGCGCGAAGCAATCATGTGGGATACCAAGCAGCAGCACGCCATTGAAAAAGGAAATTTAATACATGAACTGTTGGCAGAAATTATTACGGTAGATGATATTGCTTTTGTGGTAAAAAATGCGGTATCGAAAGGAATGTTGCCTGCAACGGAAGAAGCCGAAATATCAGAAAAAATTACAGAAATTGTTCAGCATGCAGATTTACAGCCTTTCTTCAACAAAGAAAATATCATTTATAACGAACGACCAATTTTGCATAAATCGTTCAAAAACATCAAGCCCGATCGTGTAGCAATAAGTGGAAACAAGGCTTATATAATAGATTATAAAACAGGGGAAGAACAAACGAAATACACCCAGCAAATTAACGATTATGCCTTGGCAATAGAAGAAATGGGTTACGAAATTGTAAAAAAGACCTTGTTATATATTCAAGACGATTTAAAAATAATAAATTTGTAACCTATCAATAGTAAATAAAAATTAATCATATAACTATGTACGGAAGTATTAAAGAGTTTTTACAAACAGAAATTGATACCATTAAAGATAATGGTTTATACAAAAAAGAACGTATTATTACATCTCCTCAAGGAGCCGAAATTACTATTAGTACAGGCGAAACTGTTTTGAACTTTTGTGCCAATAACTATTTAGGATTATCATCGCATCCCGAAGTTGTTCAGGCAGCTAAAGACGCTTTAGATACACATGGATTTGGTATGTCGTCTGTTCGTTTTATTTGCGGAACTCAAGATATTCACAAACAATTAGAACAAGAAATTGCCGATTTTTACGGAACCGAAGATACTATTTTATACGCAGCAGCTTTTGATGCAAATGGTGGTGTTTTTGAACCGTTGTTAGGTGCCGAAGATTGTATTATTTCAGATAGTTTAAACCACGCTTCAATTATCGATGGTGTTCGTTTATGTAAAGCAGCACGTTACCGTTACGAAAATAACGATATGGCAGATTTAGAAAAGCAGTTGCAACAAGCAGTTGCCGATGGTCGCCGTTTTAAATTGATTGTTACCGATGGTGTTTTCTCTATGGACGGATTGGTTGCACCGTTGGATAAAATTTGCGATTTAGCAGATAAGTACGATGCTATGGTAATGGTTGACGAATGCCACGCAGCCGGATTTATCGGGGCTACAGGTAAAGGAACTTTAGAAGCTAAAAACGTAATGGGTCGTGTTGATATTATTACCGGAACATTAGGTAAAGCTTTAGGTGGTGCAATGGGCGGATATACTACAGCTAAAAAAGAAATCATAGAAATTTTACGTCAGCGTTCACGTCCGTATTTGTTTTCTAACTCTTTATCTCCGGCAATTGTTGGTGCTTCTTTAAAAGTTTTTGAACTGTTGAAGAAAGATACCAAATTAAGAGATCAGTTAGAATGGAACACCAACTACTTCAAAAAAGGAATGAAAGCTGCCGGCTTGGATATCATTGATGGCGATTCTGCAATTGTACCTGTAATGTTATACGATGCTAAATTATCACAACTAATGGCAGATAAATTGTTAGAAAAAGGTATTTATGTAATTGGATTCTTTTTTCCGGTAGTTCCAAAAGATAAAGCACGTATTCGTGTGCAATTATCGGCTGCTCATACACAAGAACATCTAGACAAAGCTATTAAAGCGTTTACCGAAGTAGCTCAAGAATTAGGTGTGATTTAAAAAAATCTTATAAAAATGTTAAAGGTTTCGGCAAATAATTTTGTATATTCGTTGAAACAATTTATTTTTGTGAAAATATTACGTAAAGTAGAAAATTGAATAGTTATGAAACAATTAAAAGTATTTGCAGCTGCTTTGTTATTAGCTGGTACAGCTACGCAAGCACAAAATGCTGATCAACCATGGTCTATCACCGTGGGTGTTAATGCTTTGGACGGTGGGCGTTCAAGTGTTGCAACAGACTTTGCAGATCGTTTTGGTCAATATTTCCAAACAGATAACTGGAGTATTTTACCATCTGCATCTGTTTTAAACGTGTCTCGTTATTTAGGATCTAATTTTTCATTTGGTGTTACAGGATCTGTAAACAAAATGAAAAAAGTGGTTATGGATGCGAACAGCAACTTAATCGGAGCAGATTTTAACGGGCAAAGAAGAATAGACGGGACAGATTTAATGTACTACGGTATCGATGGTCAGTTTAAATACAGCATCGGTGGTTTAATCGGTTCTAAATGGTTTGATCCTTCAATTCACGTAGGTGGTGGATATGCCTTTTTAGGAAAAGCATCATCAGGAAACGTTAATGGTGGTTTAGGTCTTACTTTTTGGTTAACTGAAAACATTGGCTTAAACTTATCTTCTACTTACAAACATCAATTAGAAGACGATGGTGTAGTAAGAGCAAATAATGTTTCTGTTCCAACACATTTACAGCACGTGGCTGGTATTTCCTTCCGTTTTGGTGGAAAAGATACAGACGGTGACGGTATTTTAGATAAATATGACGAATGTCCAGAGGTTGCAGGTTTAAAACAATTCAATGGTTGTCCTGATTCTGATGGTGACGGTATTCCTGATCATTTAGATCAATGTCCATTCGAATTTGGTGATGCAGCTATGAATGGTTGTCCTGATTCTGATGGTGATGGTATTCCTGATAACGAAGATGCTTGTCCAGAAGAAGCAGGTTTAAAAGAATTCAACGGTTGTCCTGATACAGATGGTGACGGAATTGCTGATAAAGATGACGAATGTCCAGAAGAAGCAGGCCCTAAAGCTAACAACGGTTGTCCTTGGCCAGATTCTGATGGTGATGGTGTGATTGATAGAGAAGACGAATGTCCTGAAGTTGCTGGTCCAGCATCTAACAAAGGATGTCCTGAAGTAAAAGAAGAGCATATCAAACAATTAAACGAGTACGGTAAAACAATCTTGTTTAACACAGGTAAATCTACTTTCCAAGAGCAATCTTACGCAGTATTAGATAACATGGCAAGAGTTATGAACCAGTTCCCTAATGCTAAATTTGCAATCGAAGGTCATACAGATAATACAGGTACTGATAAAATCAACGACCCATTATCTAACGATCGTGCAAATGCTGTAAGAGAGTATTTAATCTCTAAAGGAATTTCTGCTAACCGTTTATCTTCTCAAGGTTTTGGTTCTAAAAACCCAATCGATGATAACAAAACTGTTGCAGGACGCGCTAATAACCGTCGTACAGAAATTAAATTAGTAAAATAATTTACAGTTTAAATATTATTGAAAACGTCCCGATTTGTCGGGACGTTTTTTTATTTTTATAAAATGAAAACAACTTCTTTTCTTCATAAACTGGCGCAGCAAATTGCGACCGATTGTAACTTCAATTTCACTAATGTAGTTATTGTGCTTCCTAACAAACGCGCTCGTTTGTTTTTGTTAGAAGCCTTTAAAAACACATCGAACAAAACTTTTTTTGCTCCTGAAATCATCAGTATTGAAGATTTAATTACAAAAATTTCAAAAATGAACACGCTTACTAGTGTTGAACAACTTTTTGAATTTTATGAAGTTTACAAGGAAATTACTCCGAAAAATGCACAACAAGATTTTGAGCAGTTTGGCAATTGGGCAAAAATGTTGTTGCAAGATTTTAATGAAATTGATCGTTATTTATTAAAACCAAGTCATGTTTTTGACTATTTAAAAAATATCGATGACATTAATCATTGGTCTGTAAAAGCAGAAGACAGAAGTACTTTAATAGATAATTATCTTACCTTTTGGGATCAGCTGCCTGTGTATTACAATGCACTTACCAAACATTTAGTGCAGCAAAATTCGGGTTATCAAGGTTTGGTGTACAGAACTGCGGTTGCGGCTCTTGATGATTTTATAAAAGAAAATACTTCTAAAACTATTTATTTTGCTAGTTTTAATGCGTTAAATCAGGCAGAAGAACACATTATACAAAAATTATTAAAAAACGGTTTGGCAAAAGTTTATTGGGATACCGATGAAACTTTTTTAAACGATATGGATCATGGTGCTGGTTATTTTGCGCGTAAAATAAAACAAAACTGGTCGTACTATAAATCGCATCCATACGAATGGATTGTTGATGAGTTTAAACAATCAAAAAATATTGAAATCATCAGTACGCCTAAATCTGTTGGGCAGGCAAAAATTGTTGGGTCAATTGTTGAAGGACTTCAAAAATCAAATGAAAATTTACAGAAAACAGCGGTAGTTCTTTCAGAAGAAAACTTGTTGATTCCTGTATTGTACGCATTGCCAAATACGGTTGCATCGCTGAATGTAACAATGAATTACGACAGTAAATCGAACCCGATACAGTTGTTTTTTGCCAAGTTTTTTAAAATGCATGTAAACGCTTTAAATCGAAACAAAAATAAGGCTGCATTTTATCACAAAGAAGTGTTAGATGTTTTGTCTCATTCGTTAATTGAGTCTTTAGCAGCCTCAAAACAAGTGGTAGACGGTATCAATAAAAGGAATTTATCTTTTTTTAATTTCTCTACATTAGATTTTATACCTACAGAAAACAAACTGTTGCAGTTGATTATTAAAGACTGGAATACCGATGTTTTAGAAATTATCAACCGTATTGAAGAAATTATTTTTGTTATACGAACCTATTTGCGCGAGAACAAAGATGATGTTTCGCTTACGTTTCTGTACGCATTTCATCAGGTTTTAACGCAGATTAAAAATTACCAGCTTAAATATAATGTAATAGAAAATCCGCAGCAGTTAATTACTATTTACAAACAAGTTGCCGATTTGGCTGAAGTTTCTTTTGAAGGGGAACCGTTGGAGGGGCTGCAGGTAATGGGTGTTTTGGAAAGTCGTGTGTTAGATTTTGACAATGTCATTATCACGTCATTAAACGAAGGAAAGTTTCCAGCGGGAAAATCGTCAAATTCTTTTATACCTTTCGATGTAAAAATGGAATTGGGCTTGCCAACTTTTAAAGAAAAAGATGCCATTTATACCTATCATTTTTATCATTTGCTTTTGCGTGCAAAGAATATTTATCTACTTTACAATTCTAATTCCGAAGGGTTAGATGCCGGCGAAAAAAGTAGATTTATAACACAGTTGGTATTAGATCCGCAAATCCATCACAACATAAAAGTCAATAATTATTTTGCGAAATCTCCCAACACAATTAGCGAACCTTTAATGATTGAAAAATCGGAATTACTGCAAAATCGTTTAAAAGATATTGCTTCAGATAAAGGTTTTTCACCATCGGCAATTGGCAATTATATGCGTAACCCGATGCAGTTTTATATGCAGCGTATTTTGGGTATTCGTGAGTTAGATGAGGTGGAGGAAAATATTGCCTTAAATACGTTAGGTACCATTATTCACGGTGCTTTAGAAGAATTGTATAAGCCTGTGATAGATCAAAAATTAACCGTTAAAATGGTTAATGAGATGTTGAAAAAGTACGAGGCGCAAATTGTGAATCAGTTTCAGTTGAATTATTCCGAAAGTGCCGATAAGCAAGGTAAAAATCTCTTGGCTTTTGAAGTTGCAAAACGTAACGTGTATCATTTTTTAATGCTCGAAAAAGAAATGTTAGAAAATGGCGATGATGTTACCATAATTGGGTTGGAACAAAATCTGGAAACTGTTATTGAAGATTCAAAATTGCCATACGCTGTTAAGTTATCGGGAATTGCAGATAGAATTGAAGTTAGAAACAATGTGGTGAGAATTATTGATTACAAAACAGGAAAAGTAGAATTAAATCAGGTTCAAATAAAGGAAATCGGTGGAATTACAGAAGATTTGAAATTCGAAAAAGCCATTCAGTTGCTTATGTACGGTTTAATGTATCAAAAACACACCAATTTGCCTATACAGGCAGGAATTTATTCGTTTAAAAATAGAAAATCGGGTTATTTACTTTTTGGTTTAAAAGAAGATAAAATGTTAAACGAGTTTATTACCAGTGATTTGTTAATTGATTTTAAAGCAGAATTAATAGGTTTGTTGAACGCGATTTTAGATCCAGAAACAGTATTTGAAGAAAAGATGGTTTAACTATTTTTCTTTAAAAAAGAAAGAATTGTTTTAGAAACAGCCTCGCTTTGTTCAATGGTTGAAACATGACCACCTGGAATGATTTCAAAAGTAACTTCGGCACCCTCAACCTGATTTTTAATATCATCTAAAGGAATAATAGTGTCGTTCTCGCTGGCGATTACTAGTTTTGGGTACGGACTAAAATGCAGCAATGCTTCACGATCTATTCTAATCTTCATGCCTTCTAAAGCGGCAATAATTCCTTGTAAAGGTGTTTTTAATGCTTGTTGCGTAAAAGCTTCAATTTTATCGGCAAATAAATTGTGAGCATCTTTATCGAACAAATTTTGCGTTGCCATTCGTATAAAAGCAGTGCTGTTCTTCTTTACCACATCAATTGCTCGGTCGCGGTTTGTTTTTCTATCTTCAGAATCAGGCAGTGCAGACGAATTTAAGAGAATCAACGATCGAACATTATCAGGATACAATTCGGCAAAAGCCAAGGCAACGTATCCACCCATGGAATGTCCAATTAAAGAAACTTTTCGTAAACGAAGTTCCGAAATCAATGCAAAAAGCATATCTGCCTGATCTTCCATTGTATGAACATATCCGTAACATTCACTTATTCCATGACCTAACAAATCAACAGCAATAACACGGTGGCGTTTCTCTAAATCGCTAGCTAAATCGTTCCACATAGAAGCATTTTCTAAAAAACCATGAACAAGCAGCACGGTGTTTCCTTTGCCAGATTCACTATAATGTATTGCAGTATTTTTATAGGTAAACGTTTTCAACTTTTTTTAGCAAAAGTAACAAAAATTTAAAAATTATGATTTTACCAACTTAATTGTATTTTTGTATTATAAAACATATTTACAAAACTTATGAAAACAAAAATTGCATATTTGCTAATTGTGTTGGGATCGTTCGCTGCAACCGCACAAACAACAGCAGATGAAAAAAAAGTAACAGTGCGCGAAATTCCTGTTTATCGTGATGTAGATGTTATGGCAACTTACCGTGGTGGTTATGCGGTAATTCTTAAACAAATAGAAAACGCTACAAAAAACTGTAAAAGAGGGTCTTTAAAAGGTAAAGATACTACTATAATTATCGATGTTTTAATAACTGATAAAGGTAAAGTAGCACAAGTAGATTTTGTTAAAGCCGATGTTACGGTGTGTAATAATGATATAAAATCAGCCATTGAAAAATCTACACAATGGGTACCTGCACTTATAAACAACAAACCGGTAAATTCTTATTTGCAACTAACGGTAAACTTGCAAAATAGTTACACAAGCAACGATAAGAATGTTATTAGACGTATGAATTAATATTGAAAGAATAAAAAAACAGCTCGACTGTTTTTTTATTTAAAATATTGTTCTATATTTATAGAACTAATTCTAATAATGTAGAATATGAAATTAACCAATGCCGAAGAACAGTTAATGCAATATGTTTGGAAACATAAAAAAATTGTTCTTAAAGATTTAATTGATAGTTACCAAGATCCTAAACCTGCAAAAACAACAGTAGCAACCACTATTAAAAAATTAATTGATAAAGGTTTTGTTGGATACGACGAAATTGGTAATACACGTTTGTATTATGCAATTATAAAGAAGGAAAACTATTTTTCTAAACAAATGAAAAATATGATTAAACAGTTTTTTGATAATTCTACCTCACAGTTTGCATCGTTTTTTGCAAAAGATGCCAAACTAACAAAAGACGAATTACAAAAACTCCGTGATTTAATTGATGACGAACTTAAAAATAAGTAGTTATGGTGCTTTATTTTATAAAATCGACCTTTTTATTATTGATATTTTATGTCATTTATAAAATTAGTTTAGAGCGTAACACATCATTACACTTTAAACGCTATTTTTTGTTGATTAGTTTAGGTTTTGCGTTGTTGTTTCCATTAGTGAACTTTCAGTTTCAGGTTGATAACAACCCTATTTTACAAACAAAAGAAACTGTTTTAGAACAAATGCCTTTTTTTGTAATTGATGCCGTTAAAAAAGAATCTTCGTTAGATTTCAACTATCTAAAAATTTTATACGCTATTATTACAAGCTTTTTTGTTGTAAAATTTAGTAGCAATCTATTTTATTTATGGAATTTAAAACGAAAATCAACTAGTTTAAAAACTTCTTTTGGAGTTATAACATTAAATGATAAAGTAAAATCGCCTTTTACATTTATTGATACCATTTTTGTAAATGCTACTAATTGGCAGCATAAAAAAATTGAACAAGCGATCTTATATCACGAACAAGGTCATGTTGTGCAAAAACATACATTCGATGTTTTGTTTGTTGAATTAATTAAAATCTTTCTGTGGTTTCAACCCTTTTTGTACATCTACAAACGATTAATTCAAGAAAATCACGAATATTTAGCCGACGCTTATTCATTATCTAAACATAAAAACATTAATCATTATCAGCATTTAATACTGAACTATTATACTACAACCGAGAATGTTGTGGCATTAAGTAGTTCAATTCACTTTAATAATTTAAAAAAACGATTTATTATGATGAAAAACACAAAAAAAGGAAAAGTTTGGAGTAGTATTTTTTTTACTTCGGCAGCAATAATTACCTACTTTGGTTTTGTAGGAATTGAAGCAAAAGCAACTGAAATTGAAAAAATAGGAAATTTAATAGAAGAAAAGATTCAGAACACTTCGTTTCAAACTGATGAAAAAATTGTGAATCAACCTACTACTGATAATCAAGTTGTAACAAGAAGTGAATTAAAAAATGATCCGATCATATTAACTTATATAAAAGGAGAAAAAAGCAGTGGATCTTTTAAAGATAAGAAAGATAATAATGTCTATTTTTATATGGTAGATGAAAACTTGAGAGTATCTATTTACAACAGATATGGAATACTGCAAAACGAAAAAGAATTTGAATATGAACTTAAAGCGGTATCAAAAGCAGAGAAAGAAAAATTGTATCGTAATGAGTTGAACGAAAATTCATCTTTTCAAACAGATTATAAAGATAGAAAAGAGTTCGAAAAATATGCTGAAGCATACAGTTTTGTAGAAAAAAAGGCAAGACCCAAAGAAGGTATAACAGAGTTTTATAATACTTTTATAAGTGCATTTAATGAAAAAGGTATAACTACAAAAGACACTTTGGTTTCAACCAGATTAAAATTCATTGTAGAAAAAGATGGAAGTTTTTCTAATATTTTCGCAGTGGGCAGTAATGATGAAAATGCATCTAATGAAGCAATTCGTGTGTTGAAAACAATGCCTAAATGGATACCTGCCGAAAACGAAGGTGAAATTGTACGATCAACTTTTACTATGCCTATTAAAATTAAATTGAATCAATGAAAATAAAATGTTTTTGTTTCTTTTTATTGTGTTTAACAGTTTCCTGTAAAATCAACCAGAAAAAAAATGGTGTAGAAGTAGGTAAATGGAAATATATATCGGGTACAAAAACAGAAAAAACGGTTGTAAAAGGTAAATATGATAAGTATGGGAGAGAGAAAGGTGTTTGGAACTATTACAACAACGATACGCTTTTTAGATCAGAAAAATATTTTTATCCGTATGCAGTAAATGTTTTGTATCATAAAAATGGCAAAATAAATGAAGTAGGTAAAAGCTACACAACTCATAAAACATGGACAAAAATAGGAACTTGGTATTATTTTAACGAAAACGAAAAACTAACCGATTCTGTCACTTTTGAAAACGATAAAACACCTCTGAATTGAGGTGTTTTTTTATCCGTGAACGGTTTCTTTTGTACCGTAATTCTGAATTAACCGACCTTCAAAATCCAACCATTCTTTCCAACGTTTGTCAACATTTACTTTTTCGGTATATTTTTTGGCAAACTTTAAAAAAGTAGTGTAATGTCCGGCTTCCGAAATCATTAAATCGCGGTAAAACTTCGCCAGTTCTTCATCTTTAATGTTTTCTGAAAGCACACGAAAACGCTCGCAACTTCTAGCTTCTATCATGGCTGCAAACAACAATCGGTCAATAAAGGCATCATTACGCGACCCGTCTTTTTTCATAAACTTAAAAAGCTGGTTTACATAATCGTCTTTGCGTTCGCGCCCCAAAGTGTAACCGCGTTGCTTAATAATATCGTGAACCATTTTAAAATGTTCCATTTCTTCAATAGCAATTTCTGTCATAGCAGTTACCAAATCTTCAAATTCAGAATTATAGGTAATAACTGTAATGGCATTGGTTGCTGCTTTTTGTTCGCACCAAGCATGATCGGTTAAAATTTCTTCCAAATTACTTTCGGCAATATTTGCCCAACGCGGATCGGTTAACAATTTAAGTCCTAACATAAACATTCATTTTTGCAAAGTTAAAAATTAAATACAACAGTTTATATCTTCCAAAAAATACTTCCATCTTTGTAGTATGAATTTACGTGTTTTAATAATTGGTTTGGTTTGGCCCGAACCTACATCATCTGCAGCTTGTTGGCGCATGTTACAGTTAATAGAACAATTGCAACAAATAAGTTGTGATGTTCATTTTGCTTGTGCGGCTCAAAAATCGGTTTCATCACATTCGTTAAGTTCAATGAGTGTTAAAGAACATGAAATTTTGCTAAACCATGCTTCGTTTGATGCTTTTATTGAAGAATTAAATCCGGATATTGTTGTTTACGATCGCTTTATGATTGAAGAACAGTTTGGTTGGCGTGTAAAGCAAATATGTCCCAATGCCGTGACTGTTTTAGATACCGAAGATTTACATTTTGTGCGTAAAGCCCGTACAACCGCTTTTAAATTGAATAGCGAAATAAATTACGATACAGTTGATTGTTATAGAGAGTTGTCTGCCATTTACCGTTGCGATCTTTCATTAATTATTTCAAAGTGGGAACACGATTTGTTGGTGAATCATTTTAATATTCCGCCTAAACAATTAATGTATCTGCCGTTTGTTGAAAAAGAAATTAGTGACGATATTAAAAATGAATTACCCGGTTTTAATCAACGGAAAGATTTAATGTTTATAGGCAATTTTATTCACGATCCAAACTATCAAACTGTTCTAGAACTAAAAAAAATGTGGAGCGTTGTCCGTAAAAAACTTCCAAAAATTCAATTACACGTTTACGGCGCCTATCCAACACAAAAAGTACTACAGCTTCATAACGAAAAAGAAGGTTTTATTGTTAAAGGTAAAGCAGCCAATGTAAACAAAACCATGCAAAAATACCGTTTGTTAGTTGCGCCTATACCTTATGGTGCGGGGTTGAAAGGAAAGTTTATCGATGGTTTTAAGAATGCTTTGCCAAATATAACTACGCCCGTTGGTGCAGAAAGTATGTTAGAAAATGAATGGGGTGGAAGCATCGTAAAAAACGATAATGATTTTATAGAAGCTTTAATGACACTATATAGCAATCAAGAAAAGTGGCAGCAAGCTACCGCACAAGGATTTAGAATAATTAACGACCAATTTTCTTGTAAAATTTGGGGAAACATATTTTCAAAAGCTGTTGCAACCATATATTTAGACATAAAAAAGCACCGCAACGAATTATTTGTGCAAAAAATTTTATGGCAAAATTCACTGCAAGCCACGAAATATATGAGTTTATGGATAGAACAAAAAAACAAATAGAATTTTTGTTAATTTTTTGAAAATTACAGAATTAAATGTATCTTTAATTATATAAAAAAAAATTAATGATATGGAGAATTCTTTATTAAATCAAATTCAGAAGTATATTACACCTGAATTACTTTCAAAATTATCGGCACAAACGGGCGAATCAGAAGCTGCAATTTCAAAAGGAATTGGTATTTCAATTCCTACAATTTTAGGTGGATTGTTAGGGAAATCGCAACAAGGCGGTTTAGGATCTGTCTTGTCTAAAGTAACCGATTTAATTGGCGGAACTACAACAGATGCAGTTAACCATGAAAATTCATTAATAGATGTTGTAAAAGATTTATTCGGCGGAAATTGGAATGCTGTGCTATCGGCAATTGCATCGTACGCAGGTTTAAGTTCTTCATCTGTAAACAGCTTGTTTGGTGCATCGGCATTTGGTATTTTCGATCATTTTAAACAAACATCAGGTTTAGAAGAAAGTTCAATAAACAGTTTGTTGCAAACAAATAAAAGTGCTATTTCGGCAGCATTGCCATCTGGTTTAAGCTGGTCTGCACTTGGTTTGGGCAGCCTTGGTTTAGGTTTGGGTGATTCATTAGATGGTATTGGCGAAAATATTAAAGAAACTTTTAACGATGTTAAAGAAACAGTATCAGAAAAATGGGAACAAACCAAAGACGCTATTGAAAATACATACGACGATGTTAAAGATACGGTATCAAATACATACGACAGTACAAAAAACCGTGTAGAAAATTATTCAAACAACAATAACAACGAAGGTGGCGGTGGCTGGTTAAAATATTTATTGATACCATTGTTGCTTGGTATTGTATTAATATTCTTTTTATACCGTGGTTGTGATAAAAAAACAGAAAATCAAGAAACAGTTACAACTACCGATACGCTTAACGGCAGTACAACAACCACAACTACTACACGTGTAACAAAAGAAGTTGTAATTAACGATCAGGTTAAGTTGAATGCCTATACAGACGGTATTGAAGACAAATTAGTGACGTTTTTAAATAAAGGTGATTATAAAACAATGACCGAAGAACAGTTGAAAGAAACTTGGTTTGATTTTGATAACTTAAATTTTGAACACGGTACGGCAAACGTATTACCAGAATCACAGCAACAACTAGATAATATTGCACAGATTTTAAGCGCTTTTCCAAACGTGAAAATTAAAATTGGCGGATATACTGATAAAACCGGTGATGAGGCAGTGAATAAAAAGATATCTAAAGATCGTGCAGAGGCTGTTAAAAAATTCTTGACTGATAAAGGTCTAGGAAATCAAGTGGTTGATGCCGAAGGATATGGATCTGAATTTGCAGTTCACCCGGCAGATGCATCAGAAGAATTAAGAGTTACCGATAGAAAAGTAGCAGTAAGCGTTAGAAATTAAACAACAAATAATATTTTATTAGTAAAGCAGTGTGTAAGCACTGCTTTTTTTATTAATTTAAATATTGAAATTTTAGAGATAAGAAATGTTTATGATGAAAAAAGATAGTATATTTGCAAAGTTTTATAAAGTAGATAATTAAAAGTATAGATATCATGAGCCATAACGGTAAAGACGCAAGTGGAAATTCATTTAAATTTAGTTTAATTCCTTTAATGTTAGGAATTGTAGTAATTTTCTTTTTATACAGAAGTTGTGGGAATTCAGCTTTTCAGCCAGAACCATCAAAAGGAACAAATACAGTTGTTTTAGAAGAAGAAGTATTATCTCCAGAACAACCAATAGTTAAACAAGATACAGCAAGTACAGCTGTTACTACAGTTGCAGAACCTGTTGCAGAAACAGTAGCACAAGATACTTTACAAGCTGCAAAATAATTAAAGCTTACATTTTATAAAAATCCACTTCAAAAGCCGAAGTGGATTTTTTTTGCTCTAAAGTGTTTTAATTCACAATTGCTTTATTAATTGAAAATCTGAATGTTAAGCTTGTTTTATTGTTAATATAGTGTTATTTTTATATAAATTAAATAAACTATTTATGAAACATTATTACCTATTGTTAATAATTATTTTTATTAACTCATTCCAAATGCGGGCGCAAATACATTCGCATATTACAATACCTCAATCTTCAATAATTAATACTGACCTAACTACTAATAATAGTATTTATTCTATTGTAAATTTTAATTCACCAACTTATACCATTCAAAATCAAACTTTCACTAATGCTAGTGGTCCTGTAGGTAATGGTTTAGGGCATGATACTGCTATTTTAAAATTTAATACCAACTTTGTTTTGCAAAATTATTGGCACTTTGGCGGAGCGCGATCAGATTATGGTATAGTTGTGCATGAAGATAATAACAATAATTTATATGTTGCACTAGCATCAAATGGATCCTTAACAATTAATAATGTTACTTATACTTTACCGGCTTCTGGTCAACAAACTTTAATTATTAAAATAGATAGTACAGGACAAGTTTCTTGGGTAAAAAAAGTGGATCAAAGTATAGGGGCATTAAAAATAAAAACATATAATAATGATGTGTTTATTGGTGGAGGTTATAATGGTGGTAATTTAAAA
Source organism: Paenimyroides ummariense (assembly GCA_040391585.1). Classification (GTDB taxonomy): domain Bacteria; phylum Bacteroidota; class Bacteroidia; order Flavobacteriales; family Flavobacteriaceae; genus Flavobacterium; species Flavobacterium ummariense_A. The sequence goes on from JBEBXO010000002.1 coordinate 33,400, forward strand.
ATTGAAAATACTACTGTGTCTGGGAATCAAATGCACCCTCAATTGTCAGAAACCTTTGTAGTAAAACTTAATGCAACAAATGGAGCATTACAATGGCTAAAAACTTCTGTAACCACTAGTGGTACCAATGATAACATGATTGGAGTGCAGTTTGTTGATATGGAGTTGGATAGTAGCGGAAATCCAGTGATAATTGCTAGTTTATTTTCGCCATCTACTAGATTTGACTCAGTTAATGTGTTTTTTGGAACTAGTAATGCAGTTACAAACAATGCGGTTACAGTTATAGCAAAATATACAAATACTGGTAATGTTTCTTGGGCAAAAGCCCCAACTGTAAATAACAACCGATTGCTTTTGGCTGAAGATTTAGATATTGATGGAACAGGGAATATTTATATATCGGCGAATGCAACAGGTGGTGTTAATTATTGGGGAACAGCAGTAAATCCTACTTTTACAACTATGGGAATGTATGGGCACTTATTTAAATTAAATGCATCAGGTAGTTTTCAATGGGCAAAAGCAAATACAAATATACTAGGTGGTTTAACAATTTATGGTATAAAATGCGTTCAAAATGATGTTATAGTTATGTATCGAGCGTTAAATTCTCAAATTATAGATAACCAATCAATAAATATACCTTCAACCTCTGCAATGATAGGTGTGTTCGGAAATAATGGAACTTTAAAAAGTTATAATTTACATGTACCTAGTAATCCTGATCCAAATCGATTTTTTATTTCAAATATTCTACATTATAATTCCGCAGGATTTATATTATCTGGTCATCAGTCTGATAATATAATTTTAGATAATTCTTACTCAATGCCTTTGCCTGATCCAACGAATTTTAATAATAAATTTATTATAAAATCAGGTGAATTTTTATCTACAAAAGAAATTGTTGTTGATAAATGGAAAGTATATCCTAATCCTGCTAAAGATGAAATTTTTGTTGAAGGAGAAGCGGTTTCCTTAAAATATAAAATTTATGATTTAAGTGGAAGAATAGTTGATGAAAACTTGCTAAATAATTCAAGAATAAATGTTTCCAATTTATCAAACGGAATTTATGTAGTAGAATTAACAAATGATGAATTCATACAAAAGATAAAGATAATTAAAGAGTAAAAAATAAGTCCCTAAATTTTCTAGGGACTTATTTTTTTATTTAGACATTTCTGTAAAATACTTATAAAACAACGGAATGGTTTCAATACCTTTTAAATAATTGAAAATACCGTAATGTTCGTTTGGTGAGTGAATCGCGTCAGAATCTAAACCAAAGCCCATCATAATTGTTTTAGATTTTAGTTCTTTTTCAAATAAAGCTACAATTGGAATTGATCCGCCTGAACGTACTGGAATTGGAGTTACCCCGAATGATTCGCTGTAAGCTTTTGCTGCAGCCTGATAGCCAATAGAATCAATAGGTGTTACATAACCTTGTCCGCCATGATGTGGTTTTACAACCACTTTAACCGATGCAGGTGCAATACTTTCAAAATGTTTCTTAAACAATTCGGTAATTTCTTCCCAATCTTGGTTAGGAACCAAGCGCATCGAAATTTTTGCATAAGCTTTAGAGGCAATTACAGTTTTAGCACCTTCGCCAGTGTATCCGCCCCAAATTCCGTTTACATCCAATGTAGGTCGAATAGAGTTACGTTCATTAGTGGTATATCCGGCTTCGCCATGAATTTCGTTAATATCCAACGCTTTTTTATAATCATCTAACGAAAAAGGACGTTTGCCCATTTCATCGCGCTCTTCTTTTGATAATTCTTCAACTTTATCGTAAAAACCAGGAATAGTAATGTAGTTATTTTCATCGTGTAACGAAGCAATCATTTGTGCCAAAATGTTTATTGGATTTGCAACTGCACCGCCGTATAAGCCCGAATGTAAATCACGATTTGGTCCGGTAACTTCTACTTCAACATAACTTAATCCACGTAAGCCAGTAGTTATAGAAGGTTGGGTGTTAGATATCATTCCGGTATCAGAAATTAAAATAACATCGTTCTTTAATTTTTCCTGATTTCTTTCAACAAACCAAGCCAACGATGCCGATCCAACTTCTTCTTCACCTTCAATCATAAACTTAACGTTGCAAGGTAACGTATTTGTTTGCATCATTAACTCTAAAGCTTTCACGTGCATAAACATCTGCCCTTTATCATCACAAGCGCCACGAGCAAAAATAGCGCCGTCTGGGTGTAGCTCTGTTTTTTTAATTACGGGCTCAAAAGGTGGCGAATCCCATAATTCAATAGGGTCTGCAGGTTGTACATCGTAATGTCCGTAAACCAAAACAGTTGGCAGGCTGTCGTTAATGTGTTTTTCACCGTAAACAATAGGGTAACCTGGTGTTTCGCAAATTTCAACTTTATCGCATCCGGCTTTTTCTAAAAAATCTTTTACCTTATCGGCAGTGTTTAAAACGTCTTGAGAGTAGGCGCTATCGGCACTAACCGAAGGGATTTTTAACAAGTCAATTAGTTCATTTATAAAACGTTCCTTGTTTTGTTGAACGTAATTCTTTATTGTTTCCATTGTATGATTTGAATAATTTCAATTGTTTACAACAAATATAATGATAAAAAATTAATGAAATTTTGTTGCAGAATAAAAAAGCATTTGTATATTTGCAACGTCTTAAAAGAACAATAGTTCTTATCAAAAACGCCGCGGGTATGGTGAAATTGGTAGACACGCCAGACTTAGGATCTGGTGCCGCAAGGTGTGAAGGTTCGAGTCCTTTTACCCGCACAAAAACCTCTGATTCATTTGAGTTGGAGGTTTTTTTATTTTAATCTTTTTAATGTAATTACTTCTTACTATACTAAAATAAAATTCTAAACGTTAATGTAAAAAATACTTATATGCGTTTATTTCTAGTGCTGTTTTGCTTTATAACTTTCAAAGGATTTTCACAGCTAAAACAAAGTTTTTATTTTAATTATAACGAAAGCGAATTTACTGATACCGAAAAACAAAAAATCGATGATTGGATAAAGCTTCATCCAAACATGACTGTTTTAAAGGTTGAAGGTTTTTGTGATTGGGTAGGAACTAGTCAGTACAATAATGAACTTTCCGACAAAAGAATTCGTACTATTATAAACTATTTAAAAGGTAAAGTTGCAATTGATCAGGCAATTAATACAAAATCTTTTGGAAATGAATTCAAGCAAAACGAAATCCAAGATATAAATAGAAGGGTTGATATTTATTTTGCTAATTTGGTAAAAGAAGATAGTGCATCAAAAAAGCTTGATGAAGAACTTTATTCTGCTAAAGCTGGGGAGAAAATAAATTTAAGAAACTTGAATTTTAATGGTGGGACTGCAATTTTTAAGTCTCATTCATATCCGGTTTTAAAAGAATTGGTACAAACAATGAGATCCAACCCTAATTTAAAGATTGAAATTCAGGGTCATATTTGTTGCTATGCTGAATCAGATAGTAAAGATGTTTCAGCAAAAAGAGCTTTAGCAGTTTATAACTATCTTATTAAAAGCGGAATTGATAGAAAACGTTTAAAATATAAAAGTTTTGGCGGTTCGCAACCTATTTATGCAATTCCAGAACAAAACGAAGAACAACGGGAAGCTAATCGAAGAGTTGAAATTTTAATTTTAGAGAAATAATAGATTTTCAAATAAAATCATTGAGTAGCTTTTCTAGATACTTTTTAGTTACTTCGTATTTTAATTTTTTAGAATGAAATTTACTTCAAACGAATACAATCTATTTAAAAGCATAATTGCTACAGTGCTACAACAAAATCATGCGCTTGCAGATAATGAAAGTAAAGTAAAATTACTATCGGATTTATATGAACGGTTAAATCTTGAAAAAATAATAATGGGTGTATATCTACACGAACTAAATATGCAGATTAGAGTATATGTGAGTCAAAATGAACTTTCTGATGATGTAAAAATAAAATTAGAAAATCTGTTGGTGAAAATGAAACGAAAATCACACGCTACCCGATAAGTTTAGTAAACCGAAGTGATAGTAATGTAAACCCGTAGTGCATTATCTTTTTATGCATAATGAATTGAAAAACGAATAGTTGTTTTTTTTTACCACATAGATTCTATATTTATTGTTGAACAAATTTTTAGGTTACATAGTTTTTGTATTTTACAAAATAAACATAGCTTAACTATGTGTTTTATCAATGATAAAAACTATGACCTCTTTTGTTGTCTATAATTTTCTAATAAATCAGTGAATAACTATGTTTTCTAATGTGGTTTAAAAAATATATAAATCTGTGCATCTGTGGATATTTTATAATACCCTACGGGTTAATGTAAATATTTTTAAACATTTCTCACAACTACAGTATATTTGCACAAAATTGCCGAAAAGTGAAAAGGAAGTATAAAAAAATTGCGTTATATGGTTTATTAACAATTATTGTTTTAATTGGACTAATTTTAGTTGCGCCACAATTATTTAAAAAACAAATTGAAACTGCTGTAAAAGAAGTTACCAAAGAGTTTATTATAACTCCGGTAAATTTCACCGATTTAAATGTATCGTTTTTTAAAAACTTTCCGCAATTAAGTGTTTCGTTAAATAATTTAAGTGTCGATGCGCCTAAAGAATTTCATAATTTAAAAACAGTAGAAACCAATTCTGTTGATTTAGGAATCGATGTTTTTAGTCTTTTTTCTGATCAAATTACTTTTACGGAACTTTTTGTAAACGAAGGTAAATTCAATGTAATTACCGATAGTTTGGGTCATTTTTCATTTGCAGTTTTTAAAACATCTACCGAACCTTCAAGCGATAGTTCGTTTCAACTTGCATTGAATAAAATCAATATTAAAAATACTACTGTACTGTATCAAGACGATCAATCTAAAATTAAAATTAAAACAGATCGTACCAATATTGCCGGTGATGTGCAGGTTACCGATAAATTTATCAATTTTGAAACGAATGCCGATATAAAATCGTTGTTTTTTGAATTGGATAAAAATGTTTTGGTCGATCACAAACCATTGAAAGGAACCATTCATACAAAAGTAAATTTAGATCCAATTTCGATCGAGTTCAATAAAAACGAACTTTTGTTAGCAAATTTGCCTTTAAATGTTCAGGGAAAAGTAGCGGTTCTTGATAAAGGAATTGATTTTGATTTAAACGTAAAATCACAAAACGCATCGTTAGAAAATTTGTTTTCTTTGGTTCCAGAAACATATCAAAAATGGTACGAGGGAATGTATTTTACCGGAAATTCAACTTTGCAGTTACTTTTAAAAGGTGTTATGCAAGACAGCGTTTCTAATCCCGATTTAAATATTCAATTAGGTATTACCAACGGTAGCGTAGCCGCAAAGCAGTTTAAAGATATTCCTGTAAAAAATTTAACAACAAATGCCCAACTAAACTTACCTCAATTAAACCCAGATTCCTTACTTGTGAATGTTTCTAATTTTGCTTTTAATTTAGGCGATGGCTATGCAAAAGGTAATGCCCAATATAAATTTCCAATGTATGTTGATGCTCTTGTTGATGCTAATTTAAATGTATCGCAACTATGGCAAACGCTTGCAATTTCGGGAATGGATCTTAAAGGTAATGCCACAATTAAAGGTGCTGTTAAAGGGAATTATTTAACTAAAACAACTAAAAACAAGCAAGGTGTAGAAGTTGCCGAAATTAAAGAAATTCCGACTTTTAATGTGAAAGCGAATTGGGAAAAAGGTTATTTTAAATGGATAGAGATGCCCTTGGCAATTAACGATCTGAATTTTAATTTAGATGCTGTAAATACCGACGGAAATTATAAAAATACGCTTGTAGATATTCAAAATATCGATGCAAAAGCAGGAGCTAATTATGTAAAAGGACGATTAAAGGTTACTAATTTAACCAATTTTAATACCGATACCGATTTAAAGGCGTATGTTGAATTAGCCGATGTGAAAAATATTTTTCCGATTAAAGAGGTCGATTTTGGCGGACAGTTAACTGTTGATACCAAAGCAAAAGGCAGTCTGGATTTAGATCGAAACAAAATTCCTGTAACCTCTTCTATTGTAAAGCTTAAAAATGGTTTTCTGCGTTATAACAGTCTGCCAGAACTACCTTTAGAAAAAATAAATCTTGAAACGCACATTACATCGCCTCGTGGTTCGTTAAACGATTTGCGTGTAAACGTACTGCCAATTTCGTTTGTGCTGGCTAACGAACCTTTTAAAATAGATGCTAATTTGTTTAATTTTAATAATTTAACTTTTGATATTGGTACTAAAGGAAAATTAAATCTGGGGAATCTTTACAAAGTTTTTGCTATTGCTGGTTTAGATGTTTCTGGACAGTTAGAAACCGATTTAAAACTGAAAGGAAAAGGTGGGGCAGACGATCCGTCGTCGTTAAACAATCGTGGATTTGTATTGTTGAAAGATATTCATATTAAATCGGAATTTTTTCCACACGATTTTGTTTTCACCGAAGGCAAGTTTAAATTCTATCGTAAAAAAATGCGTTTAGAAAACATAAAAATGAACTACGCAAAACAAACATTTGTGTTAAATGGCGATTTAGAAAATTACATTAATTATTTCTTAACGCCCAATGCCACGTTGCAAGGAACTTTAAATGTAACATCGAAATTTATAGATGTTAATTCGTTTATGTTTAGCGGTTCTACAGCAAATACAACAACTACCAATACTACTACGGCAGCAAGTAATGTAGTTTTAATTCCCGATTTAATAAATTTTGAATTAACTGCAAATGCCCAAAAAGTGAAGTTTAACGATATGGTTTTAAACAATTTGTCGGGTATTTTAAAAGTGTACGATAAAAAACTGGAACTGCACGAAGCAAAATTCGGATTAATTGATGCCGATTTTTTAATGAATGCCACTTACGAACCAGTAAGTAATAAACGAGCAAAATTTGGTTTTGATATTAATGCACAACAGTTCGATATTCAAAAAGCCTACAAACAATTAACGTTGTTTAGAGAAATGGTTTCGGCAGCAGAAAATGCATCGGGGCAGGTATCATTAAAATATCAGTTGCAAGGAATGTTAAATCAAGAAATGTATCCTATCATGCATTCTGTAAAAGGTTCGGGTGATTTAATTTTAGAGAACATACAATTTATGGGCTTTAAACTGTTTAATTCGGTTGCTAAAGAAACAAAAACCGATGCTTTACACGATGCCAATGTTCAAAATGTGGTGGTAAAAACATCTATCGAAAATAATGTCATGAATATAGAGCGTACCAAGTTTAAAATTGCAGGTTTCCGTCCGCGCGTGGAAGGGCAGGTTACATTAGACGGAAAAATGAATATTGGTATGCGTTTGGGCTTGCCACCTTTTGGAATTATCGGAATTCCTATAACCGTGAAAGGCGATAGTGATAATTTTGATATTAAAGTAGGGAAATACAAACAAGAAGATTTATCTGAAGACGACGAAGATTACGAAGCTTATAAAAAATCTATTGATACCTTGCAGCCACAATTAAATTAATAGAACCAATGAAAAATTTTTTCCTGTTAATATTTAGTGTGTCTACTTTTATTGCTAAAGCACAGCATACAGCACCTGTAGAAGGTTATAATGTTTTTGTAGATCGACTTTTTTCTGAAGTGGTTATACCAGACGAAGTGTATGCAAACAAAGAAACCATTTTAAAAATTTCTGTTGACAGTCTGGCAAATGCCCGATTGTTACTTGTAAAACCTTACAATAAAGAATTGTTTGTAGAACTTAAAAAGTTTGTTGCAGAAACAAAATGGATTGCTGCTATAGAAAATGACATTGCTAAAAGTAGTATCATTCAAATTCCGTTGGTTTTTAAAAGTGAAGACGATTTCCAAAATGCAGAAGCAACTCCTCAAATCTCTATGATGGAGTTTTACAAATACTTTGGAAAACGTTTGAATATAAAATCGTACAAACAAAAAAAAATAATTTGCGACGCAAAGTTTAAAGTAAAAGAAGACGGTAGTTTAGAATTGATTTCTATTACAGAAAACAATGCAGAACTATATAATGAATTAAAAAAACTATTTGCAGAAGCCGATAAATGGAATCCGGCTGTAAAAAACGGAAAACCCGTTAGTTCGGTTAAAAACTTTAAACTAACCATTAATCAATGAAAATAATAATTGCAAGTCTTGTGTTTTTTTATTCGATAGTTATGTGCGCGCAAGAAAATCAAGCACCATCTCCAAAAAACGGCATGGAGTTGTTTCTAAACAACCTTGAGCAAAAAGTTTCTATACCTTTTAGTTATTACGAAAGAGAAGGTTTTACCATGCACATAAGCGTAGACAGCTTGGCAACGGTTAAATTAACATCGTTAGATCCGTTTACATCTTCATTTTATAAAGAATTAAAAGCGTATGTAGAACAAACCAGTTGGGTAGTAGAGAAAACAAGTTCAACAGAATTGCCAAAAACCTTTATAGTTCCTGTTAAATTAGATAAACAGAAAATTGCAAACATGCAGAAAGCGTATCCTAAAGAAGGTTTACCTGCGTTTTACGAAGCTTTTGTGAAATATATTTTTACAACTTACTACAGAAATTTCAAGTTCTCATCGTACAAAGTGGTTTTTGAAGTTGATGAAAAGGGCAAACTCAGGATTAACGAAATTAAACCTGATGATGGAGCTTTTCGTTTTGAAGCCACTCGTTTTTTAGAACGAAAAACCGATTTATGGACACCAGCAATGATAGATGGTAAACCCGTAAAATCAACCTTTACCTTACCAATTAAATTTCAGCAAAGTAGTCATTAATTTCAAATTTATAATATCTTTGTAACATACTAAATGCTTTAAAAATGAAAACATTAAAAGGAATTTCTTTATTATTTATGGCTGCTGCAATGTTGGTAAGCTGTAAGCAAAATTCTAACAAACAAGAAGAAACTACAACCACAACGGTAACCGATACTACAAATGTTGCAGAAGACAACACAGCAAGCGACGGAATTAGCGGTGTGATGCAGAAAGCTACTTTTCAGGTAGAAGGAATGTCTTGTGCAATTGGATGTGCAAAAGTTATTGAAGGCAAATTAGCTAAAATGGAAGGTATGAAAAGTGCGAAAGTTGATTTTGATACTAAAACAGCTACAATTGAATTCGATGATGCCAAACAAAACACCGAATCAATTAAAAAAATGGTAGAAGAAATTGCAGATGGTGCTTACAAAGTGCAAAACATCAGCGTTTCTAAAGAAATGGCAATGCTTTTTCAAGATGATAAAACCGAACAAAAAAAATGTTGTTCATCTCACAAAGACGGTAAATCTTGCGGTGATAAAAAAGGTACAGATAAGAAAAAAGACGGTTGTTGTAAAGACAAAAAAGATAAAAAAGCTACAACTAACAAACTAAATATAATTTAAACTAAAAACTCTTGAGAAATCAAGAGTTTTTTATTTATTAGTCCATTCTAAAGATTCCATTAAGGCTTTCATATCATCTTCAATGTACTTTGTAGCCGGATAAATTGAATCAAAATTAGGCTTTGAATAAAAGTACAAGGTACCTACCACAAAGTTTTTGGTACTGTCTGTAGCATAAAATTGCACGTTGGTAGCAGCATCACCAATTACCTTGTAAAACATGCCGTACACTTTTTTCTCGGGATGCTCATAAACCGATTCCTGAATGCCATCTGCTTTTATGGTATGGTTATATGTTAATTTTTGTGCGTCTTTCAACAATAAATTAAGGTTGTTGTTAACCGGGCGGTAGTTCATGTAAATACTCGCTTTCATTTTTGGATAATCAATTTTAAACGAAAAATTCTCATCGGGTTTTACAACAGCATAGTTATTCTTGTTAAACTTAAATCTTCCTGCAGGTTCTGTATATGTTTTATAAGCCGCTTCTGGATATTCTAAACTTAAATAACCATCGGGTTTTGGTATTGCATCTTCTTTACAACTTGCTAAAAAAAATGCGGTTATAGCGGGTACTAAAAATTTAATTTTCATTAATGGTTACTTTAATTTTCTCTAATCTGCGTTTGTGAATGCTTATTACTTTAAATAGATAGTTTTCAAAGGTAATTACATCGTCTGTTTTTGGGAAATCTTCAAACTGTTCCAATAAAAATCCACCTAACGATTCGGCATCCAGTCTGCTTTCTTCAAACGGTTCTTCGTCAATATCTAAAATTCTGCAAAAATCAAGAATCGATATTTTCCCATCAAAGATATAAACATTTGCATTTAATTTTTGATACAATTTATCGTCTTCATCTAATTCGTCGGCAATTTCACCTACAATTTCTTCAATAATATCTTCTAACGAAATAATGCCAACGGTTTCGCCAAATTCATCAACAACAACAGCCAAATGGTTTTTGTTGGCTTGAAAATCGGTCAGTAAATCGTCTAACTTTTTACTTTCGGGTATAAAATAAGGTTCGCGTAAAAGAGTGGTCCATTGAAAAACCTTTTTATCTAAAAACGGAATCAGATCTTTAATGTATAAAATTCCTGTAATATTATCGATACTGTCTTTGTAAATCGGAATGCGCGAATAACCTTTCTCTATAATTTGTGGTAAAATTTCATGAAAAAGTTCTTCATCGCTTAATGCAAAAAGATCAATACGAGGCGTCATTACCTGTGTAACTTCGGTTGATCCAAAAGAGGCAATTCCTTCTAAAATACGCTGTTCGTCTTCGTTTGCCGGGTTGTAATCTGTCATTTCTAGTGCTTGTGAAAGCTGCTCCATAGAAAACGAATCATCTTTTTTATCGATTTTCCCTAAAATAAAGCGGTTGGTTTTTCTAAAAACCCAGGTAACAGGCGTTAAAACGGTACAAAAAAAGTAAATAGGTTTAATAGTTTTTACCACTACTTTGTTTAATCTGCGCGAGCTGTAAATTCTTGGATAAATTTCGCCAAATAATGCCAGTATAAAACTAGCTATTACCACTACAATTACAATTCCCAAGAAATGTATAAAAAAGAAGTGACTGTAAAGTACAAACAAACTCCATAAAAACAGCACTTTAAAAATAGTATTGCTTAAATTAATGGTTGCCTGAAGTTTAATGGGTTTGTCTAATAATTTTTGATACAGTTCTGCCTTGCGGGGGAATGTTGTTAAAAGCTGGTCAAAGCGGTTTTTTGATGTTGAAAAGTACGCAACTTCTACAGCTGCAAACAAAGCAACAAAAAACAGCGATACAATTAAGCACAAGCTTGTGAAAGCTATAAAAAGTATTTGTAGTGTGACGGGGTCGGGATCCAAATGCGAAAAATTTAATTATTAAATATTAAAAAGGAATATCGTTTAGTTTATCGTAATCAGAAATTTTTGGAACTTCAAAATTATTCAGTTTATCTTCTTCGGCGTGTTTCATTGCCTTGGTTTTAGAATCAATTTCTTTTTTTACATTCAAAAAAATAAATTCGGTAACCTGAATCTCTGTGGTGTGTTTGGTAGTGCCGTCTTCGGTTTGCCAATTGCGGGTGCGAATTTTTCCTTCTATGTAAATTTTATCGCCTTTGCTTAAATATTTTTCACACAATTCGGCTGCTTTGTTCCTAAAAACCAGATTGTGCCATTCGGTAGAAGTAATTTTTTCGTTAGTACTTTTGTTAATATAAACCTCGTTGGTAGCAATAGAAAACCGTGCAATAGAATTACCGCCTTCAAAATAATGCATTTTTACATCGTCGCCCAAATGGCCTATCAAAGTTACTTTGTTTAAAGTTCCGTACATATAATATGATCGTTATACATCAAAAATACTAAAATTTTTCAAGCATGAAAAAATCTTTTAAAAAATTCCATATAACAATTGGATAAGCATAATTATACAAATTGTTAATTGTTGATGTTTGTTGGTTTGAAGTGAATTCAGATACGCTGATTTCGTAAAAATTAATATGCAGTTGTTGGTGCGATAATTTATGTTTAATGGTATTTGCCGTTACTTTTTTTATATTGTTGTTTGGATACAGTTGTGATAAATGCAGAAACAATTCTTCTTCGTTAGCTGTTGTGGTTTCTATAAGCGGAAGTTCAAACAATTGCTGCCAAATATCTTTTTCTGTTCGTTGCTGAATAGCAATTTCATTTTGATTTCTTAAAATAAGGTAATTTAAGTGTCGGTTTTTTACGCTGATTTTTTTGTTTTTTACTGGTAATTGTGCTATTTTATTTTTCAGGAATGCATAGCAGTTTTCGTTAAAAATACAGGTGTTACATTGTGGGTTTGCAGGTAAACAAACGGTTGCGCCAAAATCCATAATGGCATGGTTAAATAAATCGGGATCTTTTTTTGATATTAGTTCGTTTGCCAGATTTTGAAATATATTTCTGGTTTTTGTAATCGCGATATCATCATAAATGCCAAAAAATCGAGCCAGAACTCTAAATACATTTCCATCAACCACAGCAACCGGTTCTTTATATGCAAATGATGCTATTGCAGCTGCCGTGTATGGTCCAATGCCTTTTAGTTTAATAATTTCGTTATACGATTTCGGGAAATTACCATTGAGTTCATTATAAATGAATTGCGCTGTAAAATGTAAATTCCGTGCACGAGAATAGTAACCCAAACCCTGCCAAAGTTTTAAAACAGCATCTTCATTTGCAGTTGCTAAATCTTTTAATGTAGGAAATTCGTTTGTAAAAGATAGATAGTAAGGCAACCCTTGTTCAATACGAGTTTGTTGCAAAATAATTTCAGAAAGCCAAATATAGTAAGGGTTCACGGTGTTTCGCCACGGTAAACTTCGCTTATGTTTTTTATACCAATTAAGCAGTTGGTCGGTAAAGTTCATCGGTAAATTTTGGTTACAAAGATACACGATAAAAGCCTGAATATTACCGTTAAAAAAGGGTTTAATTTAAAATATGTAACTTTGTAATAGTAGAAATTAAAAAAATGAATATGTTAAAAATCAAGACGTACAGTCAAGAAAACAAACCTAATCAAAATGAAAAAGAAACAATTTTAAACTTTCTATTTAAAAATTTAGAGCAATACGGTGATCCAAAACAGGATATCGAAAAGTGCATGAATTATGCGTTAAAAGAAACTCCGTCTTTCGGTGGTTTCATCGTTAGTGCATCATTAGAAAACAACGTTGTAGGAGCTGTAATTGTTAATGAAACTGGCATGAAAGATTATATTCCCGAGAATATTTTGGTTTACATTGCTACCGATGCCAACCAACGCGGAAAAGGTATTGGTAAAGCATTAATGCAACAGGCAATTGATAAGGCTAAAGGAAATATTGCCCTGCATGTAGAACCAGACAACCCAGCAATAAAACTTTACGAAAAATTAGGTTTTACCAACAAGTATTTAGAAATGCGCTTAAACAAGTAATTGTTATGGCGGTTATAACATTACATAAAGAACGGTTAAAATATAATTTTGAACGTTTAGACTATTTTTTTAAGCTAAATGAAATTCAATGGTCGGTAGTTACTAAAATACTTTGCGGTAACGAACTATTCTTAAAAGAAGTTTTACGTTTAAAGCCCAATCAGGTGTGCGATTCTCGTGTGAGCAATTTAAAAGCTATCAAGAAAATTGATCCCAAAGTAGAGACTATTTACATAAAACCTACGCCCAAACGGTCGGTTGCTTCGGTGGTAAAATATGCCGATATAAGCATGAATACCGATATTGAAACAATTAAACTGCTTTCTCACGAGGCACAAAAACAAAACAAAACTCACAAGATTATTATTATGATTGAACTGGGCGAGTTAAGAGAAGGTGTAATGCGTGAAGATGTAATATCGTTTTACGACCAAGTTTTTCAACTTAAAAATATAGAGGTTTTAGGTATTGGAACCAATCTTTCCTGTTTGTACGGAGTGCTTCCTAATACCGATAAATTAATTCAACTTTCACTTTACAAACAGTTAATCGAAGCGAAGTTCAACAAAAAAATACCTTGTGTTTCCGGAGGATCTTCCGTAACTATTCCGTTAATATTTCAAAACAAATTACCTGCCGGTGTAAATCATTTCAGGGTAGGGGAAACCCTTTATCAGGGAACCGATGTTTATAAAGATGCACCCAGTAATTTGCTGAAACAAGATGTTTTTACACTAAAAGCAGAGATTATAGAACTTATAGAAAAACCTAAAGTTCCCGAAGGCGATTTTGGAACTAATTTAGAAGGAAAATCGTTTACGTTTGATGAGAAAGAAATCGGAAAAACATCATTCAGAGCCATTTTAGATTTGGGAATTTTAGATGTAGATCAGGCAAATATCTTTCCAAAAGATCAAAATATACGTTTTTTTGGCGCTAGTTCTGATATGATTATTGTTGATTTGCAAACAAACGATAAAAATTATAAAGTTGGCGATTATTTAGAATTTACTTTAAATTATATGGGTGCTTTGCGCGCTATGAACTCATCATATATAGAAAAAGTAGTAGATTAATCAATTAATTTTGGTGTGTTGAACAAAAAGGATTTGTTATTTCATTAAAATTTAATGTTTTGAAATGTAGATATTATAATAAAATTAATATATTTGCAAACTCAAAAACAGACAACAAATTAATTTATAAACAGATAATGACTAAAGCAGACATTGTAGCTAAAATTTCAGAGAAATTAGGGCTTGAGAAAGGTGACGTGCAGGCAACTGTTGAATCTTTCATGGAGGAAGTAAAATCTTCTTTAGAAAGTGGAGATAACGTATATTTAAGAGGTTTTGGTAGTTTTATTATTAAAACTAGAGCAGAAAAAACAGGAAGAAACATCTCTAAAAATACAACAATTAAAATCCCTGCTCACAACATTCCGGCTTTTAAACCAGCTAAAGTGTTCGTAGAAGGTGTTAAAACAAACACAGACGTAAAATAAATAATTACTAACTTAAAAACTACAAGATTATGCCAAGTGGTAAAAAAAGAAAAAGACATAAGGTAGCTACGCACAAACGTAAAAAAAGAGCGAGAGCTAACCGTCACAAAAAGAAAAAGTAGTTTAAAACTACTTTTTCTTTTATTACAAATTAAAAAGTTCTTTGAAAAATCTTTTAAATACACTTTAAAAGATCGGGTAATACCTGTTTAATGTTTAATCCATCTGTTCGCTTTGGCGAATGGATAAAAATGTACCAAGTGAACAAAGAGTTAATTATTAGGTCTGGTTCCAATACAGTAGATTTTGCCTTATTAAAAGATGGAAAATTAATAGAACTGCACAGAGATAGGGAAGACGAAAAAGGTTTTTCGGTGGGCGATATTTTTATAGCAAAAATTCGCAAACCTGTTCCTGGCTT
Source organism: Paenimyroides ummariense (assembly GCA_040391585.1). GTDB lineage: Bacteria > Bacteroidota > Bacteroidia > Flavobacteriales > Flavobacteriaceae > Flavobacterium > Flavobacterium ummariense_A. Next base: position 48,691 of record JBEBXO010000002.1, read on the forward strand.
AAACGCGGCTTTTGTAAATGTTGGTTTCGATAAAGATGCCTTTTTACATTACCACGATTTGGGTCCAAACCTACCTACCTTAATGAAGTTCACAAAACTTGTAACTGCAGGTAAATTAAATGATTTCACTCTTAAGAAATTTCCTTTTGAAACTGAAATAGACAAAAACGGCGTAATAAACGATGTGTTAAGCGCCAACCAGTCGGTTTTAGTACAAATAGTTAAAGAACCTATATCAACCAAAGGTCCGCGTATCAGTTCAGAACTGTCGTTGGCAGGTAGGTATCTGGTGTTGGTTCCTTTTTCTGAACGCGTTTCGATCTCACAAAAAATCGATTCAAAACAAGAAAAAGAGCGTCTTAAAAAAATGATGTTAACTATTAAACCAAAAGGTTTCGGAGTTATTGTACGAACAGTAGCCGAAGGCAAAAACGTTACAGAATTAGAAAAAGACTTGCAAGGTTTAATGGACAAATGGATCCTGCTTTGCAAACGTTTAACTACAGCACATCATCCTTCAAAAGTTTTTGGCGAAGTAAACAGAGCATCAAGTATTTTACGCGATGTTTTTAACGATACTTTTACCGGAATTCATATCGATGATGAAGAACTGTACTACCAAACGAAGGACTATCTGCAAGAAATAGCCCCTTCAAAAGTTTCCATTGTAAAGCATTATAACAACAAAGAAGTACCGTTGTTTGAAAAATACCATATTGAACGACAAATTAAAACTTCATTCGGTAAAACCGTATCTATGAGCAAAGGAGCCTACTTAATCATAGAACATACCGAAGCTTTGCATGTTATCGATGTAAACAGCGGAAACCGCTCTAACAAAGCTCAATCTCAAGAGGACACAGCTCTTGAAGTAAATATGATCGCCGCATCAGAAATTGCACGCCAGTTAAGATTGCGCGATATGGGCGGAATTATTGTTGTTGATTTTATAGACATGAGTAATCCCGAAAATCGTAAAGTTTTATACGATTTCCTAAAAGAAGAAATGAGCGATGATAAAGCAAAACACAAAATCTTGCCTCCTAGTAAATTTGGATTAATTCAAATTACTAGACAAAGAGTTAGACCTGAAGTTTCTATCAAAACAAAAGAAGAAAACCCTGACCATAACGGTGAAGGAGAAATAGAGGCTCCGATTTTAGTTATTGATAAAATATCAGCTGACCTAGAACGAATTATTAAAGACCATAAAAGTTTGGTTTTAAATGCGCATCCTTTTATAGCTGCGTATCTCACAAAAGGTTTTCCGTCGGTACGTGCCAAGTGGTTTTTAGAACACAAACGCTGGATTAAAATTGTACCCCGTGATGCCTACACGTATTTAGAATACCATTTCTTTGACAAACAAGGAAACCAGATTGAATAGCAACAAGCCGAACATAATTGTTCGGCTTTTTTTATGGGCTGTTTTTTAAACGCTTACTATAACTTACTTTTTTAGTTAATAATTTTGTAAAATGAAATAAATGGTTAAATTTGTTTAAACAGTTATAAAAAAATAAATATTTTATGAAAAAAATTACCTTAACCTTATTAGGTTTGGTTGCGTTCTCTACAAGTGCATTGGCGCAACAAGAAGTGAAGTTTGGTCCAAAAGCAGGGGTTAACTTTGCTAATTTATCTGGAGTAGATGATAGTGAAATGAAAATAGGTTTTCATGTGGGGGCTGTTGCAGAAATTAAATTTAATGACAAGTTTTCTATTCAGCCTGAAATTATTTATTCGTCTCAAGGAGCAAAATATACCACCGCATTAATACCAAATGGGACAGTAGAATCAAAAATCAATAACGATTATGTAAATGTGCCAATTATGGCTAAGTATTATATTGTTGAGGGTTTTTCTGCTGAATTGGGACCGTATGTTGGTTTCTTAGTAAAATCGGAAGGGAAAATTGGCGATAACACTATAGACTTAAAAGATGGGTATAAATCAGTTGATTTTGGTTTAGGTGTTGGTTTAACTTACGATTTACCTATGGGAGTTTTTGTTGGGGCACGTTTGAATGCAGGTTTGTCAAAAATTAATGAGGATATATCTGTAGGAAACGTTGCAATTGAAACAGATGATGTTAAAAATATGCCTGTAATCCAAGTTTCTGTTGGTTACAAATTTTAATTAAAATAATACTATATATTTTAACCCTGCTTAAGTTTAACTTTTGCAGGGTTTTTTATTAAAAATGTAGAAAAAAGTAACACTTTAAAAACTTCGCTACTAGCGTTTTTATGTTATTTTTAAGTAACTTCGGGCTTGGTTTAAAATTTGATAATTCTTCATAAAAGCCCAATAATATGAAAAAATTCCCTAAAATGATCGTTGCCTTATTTACAGTGTTTCTAGCAGCAAATACCGTACAGGCACAAGAGTTTTCGGTTGGACCCAAAGTAGGGTACAACAATGCAAAACTAGAAGGTAAAAGTTTTTCTGCATTCCACGATAATAATTCCATTAACGGATACCACGTAGGTTTGTTTACCGAAATTCGTTTTAATAAATTCGCAATTCAACCCGAAGTGTACTACTCAAGCGAAGGTGGTAAGTGGAAAGCTTCATTAGATAATGCTACCATTGAGCACGATTTTAATTTAGATTACGTGAATGTGCCGTTAATGCTTAAGTATTACCTTACTAATAGTTTAGCAATAGAAGCAGGTCCGCAAGCCGGATTTTTAACCGCTTCTAAAATGAGCTTTTCTGATTTAGATCCCGATAGCCCTAAATTTAACGATTTTAATTTTTCTGTAAATGTAGGTTTAAGTCTTAATTTGCCACTAAACTTAATGCTTTCGGCGAGATATAATGCTGGTTTAACCGATGTTACGGATCATCCTGAAGTTGATTGGAAAAACCGTGTTATGCAGCTTTCGTTAGGCTACAAGTTTTAAATAAAATTTATAACTGTCATTCTGAACGAAGTGAAGAATCTTTGAGGTTTTTACTTCGTTCAGAATGGTAATTTTTACAATTTTTGTGTTTGAAAACCTAGTTCGATTATGAATTTTTAAGAACATCAAAATAAAAAATCTGTATAAAGAACTAAATGATTAGTTTTTTAGAGTTCATTTTGTCAAGCTTAACTTGATTAAGCTTTTTATAAATATTTTAAATTAAAGTAAATGAGATTAGCTTGTTCGCAAGTTATACGACATTTTAATGCCAAAACTTCGTTTCAACGATAAATAAGTTTTAAATTTGATAAAAGGTTTAAAATGAATACGGAATTACAAATACAAAATAAGAAACTTGAATTAATCCAATTATTATCAACGATTGAAGATTTAAGTTTTTTGGAGAAAATATCAGATTTAATTTCTCATGAAAGAAAAAAAGATTGGTGGAATGAAATTTCTGATGCAGAAAAAGAATCTATTGAAAAAGGGATTGCCCAAGCTGATTCAGGAAAATTAAATCCACATTCAAAAGCTAGAGAAATCTATGGAAAATGATTATGAAATTATTTGGACTGATTTAGCTTTAGAAGAACTTCAAGAAACAGTTGAATATCTTGAAGTAAAATTTACAAATAAGGAAAAAGAAAAGTTGGGCGATTAAATTGAAAGAATATTATCAATTATAATTCACAACCCAAATATTTTTCCATTATCGGACACGAAAAAAGTTAGAAAAGCTATAATTCTTAAATATAATGCCATGTATTACAGAATTATTGAAAACGAAATTCAAATTCTATCATTCTTTTCCAATAGACAAAATCCTACCAAAAGGAAAATATAAAAACGTCGCATAGTATTGGCTAAATGTTCGGGGGAAGGCAGGATTATATTACGATGTTTTATCTCTTTTTCTGAAACAAATCGACCATTAAGTTTTTACAATCTTCTTCTAAAACACCGTAAATTATTTCAGTTTTCGGGTGTAATTGTCCACCCATGGTTTCAAAACCACGTTTATTATCACGCGCGCCTACCACAATTTTAGAAATCTGACTCCAATACAACGCACCTGCACACATTTGGCAAGGCTCAACAGTTAAATATAAGGTACAGTTTTTTAAATATTTGCCACCAATGGCATTTGCAGCGGCTGTAATAGCCTGCATTTCGGCATGTGCTGTTACATCGTTCAAATTTTCGGTTAAATTGTGTGTTTTAGCAATAATAGAATTGTTTGCAACAATAACCGCTCCAATAGGAATTTCGTCTTTTAAAAGTGCTTCCCTGGCTTCATTTAAAGCAATCCGCATAAAGTATTCGTCATTCAAAACCATTTCAATCCGTAAATTATTCGTTCAAAAATAAGATATTATTGTAAATTTGTTTCAAAATTTAAAGTTTAATGCCTGCAATTTTACCAACCATTCAATTTCCTGCCGATTTAAAATCGAAAACCTTGGAACAGCTACAGCAGCTAGCAAGTGAAATTCGTGGGTTCATTGTTGATGTGGTTTCGGTAAATGGTGGTCATTTAGGTGCAAGTCTGGGTGTTGTAGAATTAACCATTGCCTTACATTATGTGTTTGATACACCTATTGATAAACTGGTTTGGGATGTGGGACATCAGGCGTATGTGCACAAAATTTTAACGGGCCGTAAAGCCGATTTTGAAACCAACCGAAAAAAAGACGGTATAAGCGGATTTCCTAAAATTAATGAAAGTGCATACGATGCTTTTGGCGTAGGGCATTCGTCTACTTCTATATCGGCAGCTTTAGGTATGGCTATTGCAGATAAGCTTAAAGGTAAAAATAATCAGCATATTGCTGTAATTGGTGATGCTTCCATTGCTTCGGGAATGGCGTTTGAAGCTTTAAATCATGCAGGAGTTACAGAAGCCAATTTAATTGTTGTGTTAAACGATAATGCTATTGGTATCGATCCAAGCGTAGGGGCATTGAAAACTTATTTAATGCAGGTAAAGCAAGGCGAAAATCACAAGAGCAACAACATGATTAAGTCGTTAAATTTTAATTACGTTGGACCAATTGACGGACATGATTTAAAATCATTGATTCATGAGTTACAACGATTAAAAACCAAAAATGGTCCGCAGTTTTTGCATATTATAACAACCAAAGGTAAAGGTTTAAAGCAAGCCGAAGAAAATCAAGTATTGTATCACGCGCCAGGAAAATTTGATAAAGTTACAGGCGATTTGCTTCAAAATGACACACAAAAGTTTACAAAATACCAAGATGTTTTTGGGTTGACCTTATTGGAGTTAGCTCAACAAAATCCCAGAATATTTGCCATAACACCAGCCATGCCTACTGGTAGTTCATTAAAATACATGATGGACGCATTTCCTGAACGCGCTATAGACGTTGGTATTGCCGAACAACATGCGGTTACTTTGGCGGCGGGTATTTCGTTAAGTAGCTTTACTGTTTTTTGTGCCATTTATTCTACCTTTTTACAACGCGCTTACGACCAATTAATTCACGATGTAGCTTTACAACACATTCCTGTTGTTTTCTGTATAGATCGTGCAGGACTTGTAGGTGAAGATGGGGCAACGCATCAAGGAGTTTTTGATATTGCTTATTTAAACCTTGTACCGAATCTTACTATTTTAGCTCCAAAAGATGCCGTAGAATTGCGTCAAACATTGTTTACGTTGCAAAATAATACGTCAACACCTGTTGCAGTTCGTTATCCACGTGGATACTCATCTGTAGAAAATTGGAAAGTCCCTTTTGTAAAGATCGATTTTTCAAAAATTCAACCAATAAAAAAAGGAAAAAAAGCAGCTGTTTTTTCAACAGGAACCATTTTAGAAAATGTTTTAAAGGCTTTGAATTTTGACACAGATTATTTTGCAGCTTATCATTTCTTACAGATAAAACCTTTAAACGAAACAGAAATTCTGAATATTATTAAAGATTTTGAAACCATAGTTACTGTTGAAGAAGGCGTTATTAATGGTGGTTTTGGCAGTCTTATTAATCAGATTATCCTAGCGAACAATATAAAAGTGAAAGTTATAAATTTAGGCGTTCCCGATGTTTTTATTGAGCATGCAACTGTTAATGAACAATTGAAAAAGTGTGGATTAGATGTGGAATCTATGCAACGCCTATTTAAAAAAATACGTAATGTTTAAATATAAGATAGTTGTTTTTTTTATGTTATTGTCTGCCGCTGGTTTTTCGCAACCGTTAGATTCTTTGCAGATAAAAAGAACAAGTACCGATGTGAATACTTTTTACCGAACACAGTTTTCTATATTTGATACGCTGGTAAAAAGAAACGATACTCTTTTTTTACGACCAATTACTGTAGAACAAAAGATGGTTTTACAAGATTCGGTACTTATGAATTTAAAAGCAGATAATGTGCAGCAGGTGGTTGTTTCAACGTTCGAGGTAACCAAACGCAATAAAAATACCGATCTTGCTTACTTTTTAATATCAAAACCAACTGGATTTGTGTACGATAGAATGCCGCGTGCAAATCATCAGATTTTATACGATGCCTTGTCGCCCATTCGGTCACATATCAGTTTTTGGAAAAAAACAAACAGTTTGGGTTTAGATATTAATCAAGGAACGTTCTCTAATTGGAATGCCGGCGGATTTAGTTCTGTGTCGGGTATCGTTAAAGGCGATTTTACCAGAAAATACGAAAAAGGGCGCACTGTTTGGCTAAACGAATTAAAAGTTCGATACGGCTTAAATAAACAAGAAAATTTAGAATTGCGCAAAACCGATGATGTTTTTAATCTTAATTCTTCGTTCGGATATAAAACATCTGTAAAATCTAATTGGTATTATTCGGCAAAAATGACCTTGAATACCCAAATGGCAAACGGTTATGCCTATCCAAATGTAGAAGATCCTATATCGCGCGCATTTGCACCTGCGTACTTGTTTGTGGGTATTGGTTCAGAATTTTTTAAAAACAACTTTAAAGCGTATATTTCACCCGTAACATTAAAATCTACATTGGTTTTAGACGATACTTTGGCGAACAAAGGCGAGTTTGGTTTGCCGGGAGGAATTTATAACGAAGACGGAACTTTACTTAAAGCCGGAAAAAAATCGAGAAACGAATTGGGGTTTTTGTTTACCAGCGAATGGAATAAATCGATCATGAAAAACGTTAACCTTAAAAACAACCTAACGGTTTATACCGATTATTTGAATAATTTTGGAAATGTAGATGTAGATTGGCAACTTCAACTTGAAATGAAGGTAAACAGTTTGTTAAAAGCTACATTAGGAGGACATTTGATTTATGATGATGATATAAAAAATAAACGAGATGTAAACGGAACCCAAATTACCGAAGGTCCTCGCGTGCAGTTTAAACAGTTGTTAAGTGTTGGTTTGGTTTATAATTTTTAAAATATGAAAGTTTTTTTTAGCATATTGATCTTTTTGACTTCTGTAAAAATGTTTTCGCAGGCTACAGATAGTTTGCCAGTTTTAGACAGAACCATAAAGGTAACCGATCCGTTTTACCGTGAAGACCAGTTTTATATGGGTGTTACGCATAGTTTAATGCTTAAACAGCCCGAAAATTTTACAACCAATTCTATTTCAATAGGAACCAATTTTGGTTTTTTACGCGATTTTCCTATCAACAAACAACGAACAGTGGCAATTGCGCCGGGATTTGGTTTTGCTTTGTACAATTTACGTCATAATTTGGCATTGATTGATAAGGAGGCTGTACATTTTGAGATAGACAACAATCAAGATAAAAATGTACAAAAGCTTTCATATATCGAAGTACCCATTGAATTTCGCTGGCGTAATTCAAAAGTACATTCGCATAAATTCTGGCGAATATATACTGGCATTAAATACAGTTATTTGTTAAATGCTACGTCAAAATATGAAGGATCTTTTGGTAAACATAGCTTTAAGAATGCCGATTTGCTGTCAAGATCAAATTTAGGTGTTTATATTTCGGCAGGTTTCAATACTTGGAATTTATACGGATACTACGGTTTTAAACCTTTATATAATAAAAACGTGATTAATAATGAAAGCCATATAAACATGTTGAATGTTGGGTTGATGTTTTATATTTTGTAAGAAGATATTTTATCTGTTTGAAAAATAGTAATTAGTAAACTATTACATTTTATAAAACAAAATAAACGATGGTACAAAACCAATCAACGCACCAACAATAATTTCTACATTGGTATGCGCTTTTAAATACAAACGAGAAGAAGCTACCAAACCTATAATAAGCAATAATGCTGGTAATATGTAAAACGGATTTAGATAATAGGTTGTAGTTTGGTTTACAAAAAGTGGAATGGCACTGCAAACGCTTGCAACGTGTACACTGTATTTACGCTTTAACAATATCCCGAAAAATAAAATGCTGTACGAAATACAATAGCCTATAAAAAATACTTTCAAAGAGGAATTGGCTGCGTTTTCCCAAATTTTAAAAATAAGAATGTTTATTATTACAATATTTAAAAACATGGGCGCACTGCGTTCGCGCAGGTTTTGAATCATTACAGATGATTTTAACAAACCTAACGATTTCATAAAGAAATAAATACATACGGGTAACAAGAAGGTCATTAAAAAAGCCTGACCTGTTGCCAGATATTGTTCTAAAGGAATAAAAAATTCGGCATTTAATAAGTAAAAACATCCTGTGATTATGGTTGGGATAAAAACAGGATGGAATAAATAAGATATTATTTTTGCCGCATATTTCATTAAATTTTTCTACGCATTCTGGCTACTGGTATGTCTAATTGTTCGCGGTATTTTGCAACGGTTCGGCGGGCAATAGGGTAGCCTTTTTCTTTAAGCATTTCTGCCAGCTTATCGTCTGGCAATGGTTTTTGCTTGTCTTCATCTGCAATAATGTTCTGAAGAATTTTTTTAATTTCAATAGTTGAAACTTCTTCTCCCTGATCGTTTACCATCGCTTCAGAGAAAAATTCTTTAATTAGTTTGGTACCGTAAGGCGTATCAACATATTTGCTGTTTGCAACACGCGAAATAGTAGAAATATCCAAACCAACCATATCGGCAATATCCTTTAAAATCATTGGTCGGATTTTTGTTTCGTCGCCGTCTAAAAAATATTCTTTTTGGTATTCAATAATAGCGCTCATGGTTACAAACAAGGTTTCTTGGCGTTGTTTAATGGCATCTATAAACCATTTGGCACCATCTAACTTTTGTTTAATGAACTGTACCGCATCTTTTTGTGCCGATGATTTTTCGTTGGTTTCTTTATAAGTTTGCAACATTTCCTGATAATCTTTAGAAACGTGCAACTCTGGAGCGTTACGGCTGTTTAAATGCAGTTCTATTTCTCCATCGTCTACCTTTACTGTAAAATCAGGGATAATATGTTCTATAGCTCTTGAATTTCCTGAAAAACTACCCCCTGGTTTAGGATTTAATTTTTCAATTTCATCGATGCCCTTTCTTAATTGCGATTGCGAAACGCCGTATTTTTGTAATAATTTGTCGTAATGCTTTTTGGTAAAGGCATCAAATTGATTTTCTACAATGTCTTTTGCCAAATCAATAGATTCGTTTGGTGTTTTGTTTCGCAATTGTAACAGCAGGCACTCTTGTAAATCGCGCGCGCCCACACCACTTGGTTCCAATTCGTGTATTACATTTTCTAGAACTGCGTGTACTTGTTCTTCGCTGGCATAAATACCTTGCGTAAAAGCCATGTCGTCTACAATATCCTGAACATCGCGGCGGATATATCCCATGTCGTCCATACTACCAATTAAAAATTCGGCAATATTGCGTTCTTCATCGGTTAAAATAAACGTGTTCAGCTGTTCAATTAAACTTTGGTGAAAGCTAATTTGTGCTTCAATAGGCGAAAATGTTTCCTCGTCGTCGTCGCTGTAATTATTACTTTTTAATTTGTAATCGGGTATTTCGTCATCGCTTAAATAATCATCGATGTTGATATCTTCTGCGTCGATTTGTTCATTGTCGTAATCATCATATTCATCATTGTTATCCTGAAATTCATCGGTTTCATTTAGCTCATCTTTTCCCGATTCCAACGCAGGATTTTCAACCAATTCTTCTTTCAATCGTTGTTCAAAAGCTAACGTAGGCAATTGAATCAATTTCATTAATTGAATTTGCTGAGGCGATAATTTCTGAGATAATTTTAACTGTAAATTTTGTTTTAACATGTTATGTTGATCCTTTGGACTTTTGTTAATTAAAAAAGTTTGATACAAACTTAATTATTCAAAAATAACAAATAATTAGCGTTGTATCAAACTTAATATGTGATAAAAATCTGTGAAAGATTTTTTAAAATTCTGCGTTTTGTGGTGTTCTTGGGAACGGGATTACGTCGCGAATGTTGGTCATGCCGGTTACGAATAGCACCAAACGTTCAAAACCTAAGCCAAACCCAGAGTGTACTGCGGTACCAAATTTACGTGTATCTAAATACCACCATAATTCTTCTTCAGGAATGTTTAGAGCTTTCATTTTTTCGACTAAAACTTCGTAACGTTCTTCACGTTGAGATCCGCCGACAATTTCTCCAATGCCTGGAAATAAAATATCCATTGCACGCACTGTTTTTTCATCCTCGTTTAAACGCATATAGAATGATTTAATGTTTGCGGGATAATCAAAAACAATTACCGGAGATTTAAAGTGTTTTTCAACCAAGAAACGTTCGTGTTCACTTTGTAAATCGGCTCCCCATTCTTCAATTAGGTAGTTGAATTGTTTCTTTTTATTTGGTTTAGAATCTTTTAAAATATCAATAGCTTCGGTGTACGAAACACGTTTGAAATTGTTTTCTAAAACAAAACGTAATTTTTCAATTAAGCTCATTTCAGAACGTTCTGCCTGTGGTTTCGATTTTTCTTCATCTAACAAACGTGTTTCCAATTGTTTTAAATCGTCTTCACATTTTTCTAACGTATATTTAATGACGTATTTAATGAAATCTTCAGCCAAATCCATATTGCCGTCTAAATCTAAAAAAGCAACCTCTGGTTCAATCATCCAAAATTCTGCTAAGTGACGTGAAGTGTTTGAATTTTCGGCACGAAATGTTGGTCCAAAAGTATAAATTGATCCCAATGCCATAGCATACGCTTCGCCTTCTAACTGACCCGAAACGGTTAAATTAGTATGTTTACCAAAAAAATCTTCTTTGTAATTAATACTTCCGTCTTCGTTGCGAGGTGCAGAACCATCTAACGGAAAGGAAGTTACTTGAAACATTTCGCCAGCTCCTTCAGCATCAGATCCAGTAATAATTGGCGTGTTTACATAGAAAAAACCATTGTCTTGAAAGTACTTGTGTACCGCGTAAGCTAACGTGCTGCGCACACGCATAATAGCACCAAACATATTGGTACGAATGCGTAAATGAGCATTTTCACGTAAAAACTCTAACGAGTGTTTTTTAGGCTGCATTGGGTATTTTTCAGGATCAGAATCTCCTAAAATTTCTAAAGCAGTTGCCTGAATTTCATATTTCTGTCCTTTTCCTTGGCTTTCAACCAACGTACCTTTTACGCTAACAGCAGCACCCGTTGTAATACGTTTTACAATTTCTTCAGGAAAAGCATCTAATTCTAAAACGCACTGAATGTTGTGTATGGTAGAACCGTCGTTTAACGCAATAAACTGATTGTTTCTAAAAGTACGAACCCAACCTTTAGCCGTTACTTCTTGTAATAGATGCGATCCAGCTAAAAGATCTTTAATCTTGATATGTTTCATTATATGTGCTATAATAATATGTCGAATAATATAATTTGCAAAGTTATGATTTTTTGAGATTTAAACAGCATAATTTTAACGAAAGTAAACTATAACCCGTAGTGCATTATAAAATATCCTCGGATACACAGATTTATATGTTTTTTAAACCACAATAGAAAATATAGTTATATACTGATTTATTAGTAAGTTATAGAGAACCAAAGGGTATATATAGTTTTTATCAATGATAAAACACATAGTCAAGCTATGTTTATTTTGTAAAATACAAAAACTATGTAGCCTAAAATTTTTTCAACAGTAAATACAGAATCTATGTGGTGAAAAACGATTTGTTTTTAGTTTATTACATGTAAAAGGATAATCCACTACAGGTAAACTATAGCGTTTTTTTATATCTTTGATGTTAAAAGTGAATAAAAATGAATTGGATTTTATTGATTATTGGCGGCTTGTTTGAAGTTGCTTTTACTTATTGCATTGGACGAGCGAACGAGGCTACTGGAAACGAAAAATATTTGTGGTATGTAGGGTTTTTAATCAGCGTTTCTATAAGTATGGGCTTGTTGATAAAAGCTAGTAAAACACTGACTTTAGGTACGGCGTATGCCGTTTGGAGTGGGATAGGAGCTGTAGGGTCGGTAACAATGGGTATTTTATTCTTTAAAGAACCAGCTGATTTTTGGCGTATGTTTTTTATATTTACGTTAATTGGCTCTATTGTAGGTTTAAAAATGGTTTCGGCGAGTTAATATTTATACTGATTTTGTTCGCAGATATCACATAGCTACTTTAGTCATCACTAAATAACGATATTAACTTTATACTGAAACAATGAGCATTAAAAAAGCATTATTAATTGAACTAGAGCGCGAAAAAGAAAACACCAAGCGTGTTATTAGCAGGTTGTCAGATAATCAGTTTGGTTACAAACCACATGAAAAGTCAATGACATTGGGCGAATTAGCAAACCATATTGTAGAATTGCACAATTGGGTAGATTTTGTGATTAACAAAGACGTTTTCGACTTTCATAAAGATTATAAACCATCAACCCTAACTACAACCGAAGAATTGTTGAAAGTTCTTGACGAAGGTTTTGAAAAAAATAAAGCAGTGATTGAACAAATGGACGAGCAGGTGGTTTTTGAAAAATGGTCGTTGCAAGCAGGTGATCATGTTATTGCAAGTATGCCAAAAACGGCTGCGTTACGATTCATAGTTACTAATCATTTAATTCACCATCGCGGACAGCTAACTGTTTATATGCGTTTGTTAGATATTCCTGTGCCGGGCGTTTACGGTCCATCGGCAGATGATGTAGCTTAACAGAAATGAGTCGGAAGAAATTTCGACTTTTTTTTATTTTTTGCTTAACAGTATTTCGTTTTTATTTAAATTACTTTTATAAGTTCATGATTACAAAAAATGAAATATGATCTTTATTAATAATTACTTATGAAAATTCTAGTAATAGAAGACGAAATTCAGTTGCAGAAAACTATTGTAGAATTTTTGAACAACGAGAAAATTTTAGCAGAATCGGCAACTACATTTAAAGATGCTTTAGATAAAATTATTTCGTTTGATTACGATTGTATACTCTTAGATATTATGTTGCCCGATGGCAGCGGAATGGATATTTTAAAAGAATTAAAAAAGTTAAAGTCAAAAGCATCTGTGATTATTCTTTCGGCTAAAGACAGTGTAGATGATAAGGTAGAAGGACTGCTTGTAGGTGCCGATGATTATTTGGCAAAACCCTTTCATTTTGCCGAATTGTTGGCTCGAATAAAAGTGGCTTTGCGAAAAAATCAACAGAGCGGAAACGCATTGCTGCAATACAAAAACATTGTGGTAAATCCCGAAGATCGCATAGTTACAGTCGCTAGCGAAGAATTAAAACTAAATAGAAAAGAATACGATTTGTTGTATTATTTTATGCTTCGTCCGGAAAAAGTAATGCAGAAAACCACGTTAGCAGAAACTGTTTGGGGCGATCATATTGAATTTGCCGACAATTTAGATTTTATCTATTCGCAAATAAAAAATCTTCGTAAAAAACTAAAAACAGCAAATGCTCAGGCAGATATTCATGCGGTTTATGGTGTAGGATATAAATTACAATAAGAATGAAGGTATCTTTAAAAAATTATTCGTTCCGTTATTTGGTACCACTTCTTTTTTTGGTTATGGGTATTTGGGCATTTTTGTTTTATAAAACCATTGTTGACGAGGTTTATGACAATATTGATGATGGATTAAAAAATCAGAAAATAGAAATTATCAGAGAAGCTTATGTAGATCCAAACATAACAAAAGTAACCGAATTTGGCGTAAATCAGTTTCGTATCTTAAAGGTTTCAGATGTCGATTACGATGAAAGCAACCGCTTAACAACCGAAATGGTTTTTATGCCTTACGATGGCGAAAACGAACCTTATAGGGTGTTGCGTACTGGTTTTCATGGCATAGATAAAGAAAAATACCTCTTGGAAATTAGAACTTCTATGATGGAAGAAGATGATATGATTTTTAATTTATCAATTTCATTAATAGTTCTATATGTATTGATCTTGCTTAGTGCCTTGGTCATTCATCAAGTGGTTATTCGCAAGGCATTAAAGCCTTTTTATGCCATTTTAGATCAAATTAAACAATACCGTTTAGGTAAAAACACCAAAATACAATCGGTTAAAAGCAATGTGATTGAATTTGCGACTTTAGAAGAAGAAGTTATTGAAATGATCTACCGCAACGAGGAAATGTATCAACAGCAAAAATTATTCATAGAAAATGCTTCGCACGAACTGCAAACGCCTTTAGCAGTAACGATAAACGAATTGGATTTGGTTTTGGAAAATACCGATATTCCCGAAAAAGATTATGTAAAAATTGCCGATGCCAAAGATGCCTTGTGGCGAATGGTGCATTTAAATAAATCGCTGTTGATGCTATCGCGTATTGACAATCACCAATATAAAATGACCGACGAGGTTAATTTTTCCGAAGTGATTCAGTACGAATTAGATGCTTTAAATTTAATTATAGAAGAAAAACAACTTGATGTACAATTTGAAAAGAAAGGTGATTTTATAGTGAAATTTCATGCTGAAATGGCTTGTGTGTTACTTTCAAATTTGTTACGAAATGCCATAAAACACAATAACGGCAAAAAAGAAATATCTATTTATATCGATAAAAACGAAGTGAAAATTGCCAACAGCGGAAATCATATTCCGTTAAATCCAAAATTAATTTATGAGCGTTTTTATAAACAGGGAACAGCTCAAAACAGTAATGGTTTGGGGCTTTCAATTGTTAAAAGTATTATAGATAAACAAAATGCTATTGCTCTTTCATATGCTTTTTTTAATGAGAAACATCAATTTAAAATCACAAAAAAATAAATTCCTAATTCTTTCCCAATTTAGTTCTGAACTTTGCTTAGTAATATTAAATAAACAAAAAGATGAAAAAAATAGTTGTAGCAATTACATTATTAATTGGGAGTGTAACTTTTGCACAAGACCGCGTAATTACTTTTAACGAATTACCAAAAGCAGGTAAAGATTTTGTAACAAAATATTTTGATGCCAAAAAAGTGAGCGTAGTAACTTTAGATGACGATTTTTTTTCTAAAGATTACGAATTGGTTTTAACCAACGGAACAAAAATTGAATTGAATGGAAACGGCGAATGGAAAGAAATTAACGGTAAAAGAAACAATATACCTACCGGATTTATTCCAAAAAACATTATTTCGTATGTGAAAAAAAGTTTTCCAAATACCGAAATTATAAAAATTGAAAAAGAACGTTCTGGTTACAGCGTAGAATTAACCAATGGTTTAGATTTAGATTTTAATAGTAAAGGTGAGTTTTTACGTATAGATGATTAATAAAGAGTTTGTAGATACAACGCTGTGAGTATAAGAGTTCACAGCGTTTTTTTTTATAAATTTACAAAACAGCTTGGGTAGAACCAACATAATTTAAAACCTGAACGGTATGCGAATTATTTAGTCCGCTTGCATCTCTTTTCTTTTGAAAATCTAAAAAAGACGGTACGTTTAAAACTTCTGTTTGAATTTTTTCGTCTTTGTAATTAGATATATGAGTAAAAGTAACGCCATCATCCTTTACAAAAACTGTATAATTAAACAACGATTGATCTAATTGTTTAAAATCTTGCAGGAAAACAGCAATGTTTTCTTTGTTTTTGCTAACAAAATCAGGGTTTACAGTGTAACTTACTATAACGTGTATCATATCTTTTTAATTGAGAAGTTACTGATTAATTCTGTAAATAAAGTGCTTTCCAAATTGCTTAACGTATGGTTCCAATTGCCTTAATCCGTTCTGTTGCAAAATGTAAGCAGAAGTGCTTTTTACTTTGATTTCCTATTATCATCATTCATTTTTATAGGATTTTGTCTTCCATCAAAAATGTCGTTGATGATTATATTATTATTATCAATTTTGTAGATTACTTTATAATTTTCACAAACAATATACCTATGATTTTGATTTAGTTTTTCAAGATTTAATTCAATTTGACCGGATTCTGGATTACTCATCAATTGTTTTGTCGAATCTAAGATTTGTTTACGAATTTTATGGGCAACTTTTTTACTTGCTTTATTGGAATAATAGTCGAAAATATCTTTAAGATTGTCTATTGCAAAATCAGTCCATATAATTTTCATGTTACCAATTTGCTGATAATTTTTCTAAATCTTCTTGAGATTTATAGTTTCCGTCTTTAAAATCTTGTTCAGATTTTTCAATTCTATTTATTAGTTCCTTACTCGTAAAGGGGCTAAATTCAGAATGATCTTCTTTCTCGAACTTTCTTAAAATATAATTTTCAATTTTTTCAAAAAAACTCTCATCTTGTAACTGTGCAAGATATGTTATTAAGTTCAATTTTCTAGTTTCTAAATCCATTGTAAATTATTTTAGTCAAATTTAGTGAATTGTTTTTGATTTTGAATTGGTTGACGGTTTTTATAACATTTCTGCTAACATATTTTTTTAATTGAGAAGTTACTGATTAATTCTGTAAATAAAGTGCTTTCCAAATTGCTTAACGTATGATTCCAATCGCCTGTAACAATTTTGTTTGCTGATTGTAAACGGTCGTACGTGTATTGATAATCTAAAACCTCATCATTTTTTCCTAAAATAACTAATCCATTTGAAAGGTTTTCCTGCGGATTTTTTAATTGTTCGGCTAATGCCAAAGGGAAATTAAGGTTTTCTATTTTGCGTTGTTCCACATTTAATAACGGGTTTATCAATACAAAAAATAGTTTTTTATCAGCAAACTTTTCTAAAAGCTGGTAAGTGAAATTGCCTCCGGTTGATGAGCCAATCAAACATATTGGTTCATGCCATTGTACAGATTGTTCTAATTGTTTGGTTAGTTGCTCTAGAATATCTTCTTTAAACTCATTCCATTCCAAAGCAATGGCTTTGTCATTATTCTGTTCGGCAAAATCTTTAATCAATCTAAATTTGTTACTACCTGCGCCTGTTGTTCCAAAGCCGTGAATGTAAACGTACTGCATTATTTTTTAGTAAAAAGTTTTATGGTGAAATCTAATAATTGTTGGTTACCTACAGTGCCATGACCGGGAATAATGGTTTTAATATCGGGATAAGTATCTTTTATAAGTTGTACTGTTTGTGCCCAGTCTTGCTCATTTGCATCTTCTAAATTACCTTTACCGGCATTTAATTCTTTTATCAAGCAACCTCCGAATAATACTTTTTTAGAAGGTACGTATGCCACTATGTTATCTTTTGTATGACCTTCGCCAAAGAAATCAAGTAAAATTTTTTCATTACCAACTGTCAATTTTAAAGACTTATCGAAACTCTTTTGCGGCACGGGAAGTTGTTTTTCTTTTGTAATAGCAATTGTTTTAAAATTGGCAACCGACGGAATGTTGTGTTTGTGAAATGCATTCAATCCGCCTAGGCAATCATCATGAAAATGGGTAGAAACAACCGTTGTTATTTTACTTTTTAAATGGTTCTGAATCCATTGTATTAATTCCTCTGATGTTTCATCGTTAACAGGCGTATCAATTACAGCTGTTTTGTTGTTGCTTTGAACAATCATTCCGTTGCAGGGAACGTTTCCAAAACTTTCGGTTTGCAAATAGGAAGTATGTTGGTAAATACCCGGCGAAATTTGTGTGATTACTAAACTTTCGGACTGATAAACGGTTTTAGTAGTTTTCTTTTGTGTGGAACAACTACAGCTTAATATCAAACAAACAGAAAGTAAAACTAATTGAAAAATTTTCATAGTTAACAGATTTGTTTTTAAAGTACAAAACAAAAAATCCCCTTTAAATTAAAACGGATTAATAGCTTATATTTTAGTAATCTTATTGTTTACACCAGCAACCGCAGTTATTACTTTTCCATCGGCAGCCGATGATTTCTTGTAATTTACCTTATTTCCGGTTCCTTCAATACTAATTGATTTTACATCGTCAACCGTAACAACATTGTCTACACCTTCAACTTTAACCGCATTGCAGGCGCCTATAATTGTTATTTTGTTGTTGGTGCCTTCAATTCTTATTGTTTCATCGCCTGTAGCTTCTATTTTTTTTGTGATACCTACACCTTCTACAACAATTTCTTTTTGTTGTTGCACAGAATTTTCAGTTGTAAATTGAGCTGCAACAGCAACAGATGCCGCACCTAAACATAAAATGGCAAGTGCTATAATTCTTTTTTTCATAATCTTTCTTTTTTATAAATATACAATTATAATACCAATTTCTTCTATTGACTATTTAAAAATTAATAATACAGATGAAACCCTAAATTGGTACAAAGGGCATAATGTTTTTGGAATAATTCTTCAACTACATCGGTAACATCTTCAAAGTTAGCGTATAAACTAAAAAAATGATAATCTAATAACATACTGCTTGTAAAACTTTTATCTTGATAGCCCGAAATAGCTTTTGCGCCCGTTACATCTAAAAAATATTGAGCGGTTTCACTATCAAGGTTTAATGTCTTAGAATTGGCAAAATGCAGTATTTTACCTTTTAATTTTCCTTCAAAAAGTTCGGCAATTTCTTCTAAAGTGTACAGATAATCGTTTACAATGATTTCGTTTTCTGTTCCGCCACAAATAAAATACAACAGATCATAATCTTTAAAATTACGATCTTCATAAAGTAATGTGTTTAAGCTGTTTTCGAAATCTTCTATCGAGTCGACAGCTTTGTAAACATTCACAATGCTGTGTTGTCTTACCAACTGTTCTAAAAGCGGAAAAATTGAACTTTCTGCAGATTCATCGACACTTTTAACGCATTCCAAACAGAATAATTTCAGTTGTTCGTTAGATAAATACATCGGTTTGTTTTTTATAAAGATACGTTTCATTTATGAAATGAAACCGACAGATGATCTGCTTTTGATATTTTTTGTAATATTTAATATACTATTTAAATTTCTTTAACGTTTTAACAATTAGGTTTGCAATAACCAAATGTTATTTATGAAACAACTGTTACTTTTTCTTTTATTATCGATACCAGTCGTTGCACAAAAATCTTTTTTAGTGAAAGATGCATCAACCAATGAACCTATTGCATACACCGCTGTTTTTACTGAAAATGGAGCGTTTAAAATAAATACCGAGCTCGACGGCAGTTTTATAATTCCCAATGAATTTTTGCATGAAGTTTTTGTTTTTGATGCAGTTGGATACGAAACTAAACAACAAACTTTAACCGAAATTGTTTTATTAGAACCCAAAAGCGAACTTTTAGATGAAGTTGTGATTGTTCCAAGGTTAGGAACAAAGGAGATTAAGGTTGGGTCGGTAAAAAGATCAGAACAAAAAACAGGATTTAGCACTGGTGTTATTGAAAACACATGGAGTTTTGGTAGATTTTTTCATTATGATAGACAAATAGAAAAGCATCCATTTATAAAAGATGTAACTTTTAGATTAAACGCTAGACAAAAGGCGGCTACTTATGCTGTGAAAATATATGAAGCAGATGAAAAAGGTTTTCCTGCAGAACTTTTACATGATGAATTGATAGTTGGTAAAATTGAAAATCGAAAAAAAATATCAAAAATTGATTTATTGCCATATAAGATTATAATTCCCAAGAATGGTATTGTAGTAGTTTTTGAATGGCTTACTATTGAAAGCAATTATTATGAATTTGAGTATTATTCTGAAAAAGATAAAAAAGTAAAAATAGGTAAAGGATATAATCCAACGATTCGAGCAACTACAACAACCGATAAAAAGCAATCTTTAATTAAATACCATGTTATAACTAAGAATAATTGGGAAAATATAACTCATGATTTTTTGTTAGAACATATTGAAAAAGGAGCGTATCCTTTGATAATGTGCGAACTTACTCTTACAAACTAGAACCAATACAAACATTTTTGATAGCTGTTTATTCAGCAGAAAAGCCACTCAAATCAAGTGGCTTTTTAATTATACTTTCATGATCTCTGCTTCTTTTTCAGCGTAGATCTCATCTATTTTCTTAATATAATTGTCGGTTAGTTTTTGTATACGGTCTTCGGCATCTTTACAAACATCTTCAGAAGTTCCTTCTTTTTCTTGTTTTTTAATATCGGTATTGGCATCTTTACGAGCATTACGGATCGATATTTTAGCATCTTCGGCTTCTGTTTTTGCCTGTTTAGATAAGTCTTTTCTTCGTTCTTCTGTTAACGCAGGAATGTTAATAATAATCATGTCGCCATTGTTCATAGGGTTTAATCCTAAATTGGCTATCATAATTGCTTTTTCAATAGGCTGTAACATATTTTTTTCCCAAGGAGTAACCGTTAAGGTACGCGGATCGGGAACATTGATGTTTGCTACCTGTGACAAAGCAGTTGCCGAACCGTAGTAATCTACAAATACAGCACCTAACATTTGTGGGTTTGCTTTACCTGCACGAATGTTTAACAAAGCTTTGTTTAAATGTTCAATAGAACCGTTCATTGATTCTTTTGCCTCATCGATGATAAAATTAATTTCTTCTGTCATGGCTTTATTTTATGATTAGTTTACGGTAGTACCAATATTTTCGCCTTGGCACACTTTTAATAAATTACTTTCTTTATTCATATCAAAAACAACAATAGGGAAGTTGTTTTCCTGACTTAAAGTAAAGGCAGTTGTATCCATTACGTTTAATCCTTTTTCCAATACATCGTTAAAGGTAATGTTTTCGTATTTTGTTGCTGTTGGATCTTTTTCAGGATCGGCTGTGTAAATGCCATCTACGCGTGTTCCTTTTAAAATTACATCAGCGTTTACTTCAATTCCACGTAAAACGGCAGCAGTATCGGTTGTAAAATAAGGGTTTCCTGTACCTGCACCAAAAATTACAATTCTACCTTTTTCTAAATGGCGTGTTGCTCTGCGTTTAATATAAGGCTCTGCAATTGCTTCAATTTTTAAAGCAGTTTGCAAACGAGTTAACATACCTGCGTCTTCTAAAGCACCTTGTAATGCCATACCGTTAATTACGGTTGCTAACATACCCATATAATCGCCTTGAACGCGATCCATACCTTTGCTTGCGCCGGCAACACCTCTAAAAATGTTTCCTCCACCAATAACAATGGCTACTTCAACACCTAAATCAACTACTTTTTTTATTTCTTGTGCGTATTCGGCCAAACGATTTGGATCGATACCATATTGGTTATCACCCATTAACGCCTCGCCACTTAATTTTAGAAGTATTCTTTTGTATTTCATACCGATGGAAAATTTATTTGCAAATATACCATTTTTGCTATTGTTTGAAAATGTATGTTGAGAATTATTTATAAGCATTAAAGTTTACTGTTTTATGCGGATACGTTTAACTTTATAACTTACGCATTTTCTACTCAAGGTGTTATTTTATCTTTAATTTTTTCAAAGTTCACTTTTGCTTCGTTGTAACCTATATCGAAAATCTCGTCCATACGTTTTTTTGATGTTTCAAAGGTGCTGTAATTCGCCAAAGCTTCGGGTTGAATATGCCAGTCGCACAATTCATTCTGTGGAAAAGTGTTCTGCATCATCATAATTTCAAATGCACGCAATGCCACCGATTTTATAGAACTGAATTTTGACGGCTGTTGTGTTAAATACGGATTCACATTGCTGCCAATTAAAAAATCGCATCGACCCTGAATGGTGTTTACCGGATAATTGTTTAAAATACCGCCATCGCTATACACCTTATTGTTAATGATTACAGGTGAAAATACACCCGGGAAAGCACTAGAAGCTAATATTGCTTGTACAATTTGCGTGTTTTTATGAAATATTTTCAGTTTGCCTCGTTCAATTTCGGTTGCCGAAATATATAGTTCTATATCTAATTCACGAATGGTTTTTTTACCAAATTCTTTTTCCAAATAGCGTGCAAACTGATCGGCATCTAAAAAACCGGCTTTCCTAAACGAAAGGTGGCTCCAGCTAAATAAATTCACCGATTTAAAAAAACTTAATATTTCTTTAGGTTTTTTGCCGTTCGCATACAGGCCGCCAACAATTGATCCGGCGCTGGTTCCCGAAATTATTTCAGGAAAAATACCTTGTTCGTTCAAAAATTGCAGAACTCCTGCGTGGGCAATACCTTTGTGACCGCCACCCGACAAAGCCAAGCCAAAAACGGTTGTTTTAATACTCATAAACCTTTTAGTAACGTTAAAAATCGTTATTTTTGTATAAAAGTACAAATTATGAAAACCATTTACCAGAATGCCCTGCAAAATTCAATGTCTTATGCAGAATATTTAAATTTAATTGATGAAAAAATAGCACAAAACAGTTCAACCGGACACGAACAAAACGAAATGTTGAGCGATTTTACCAAATTGAACCGTGCACGTATGAAGCGTTTAGATAAAACACAGCAAATACTTCCGGAATTAGAAAAACTAACAAGACAAATTTCTGAAAAACAGGTTTGGATTGTACTTACCGAAAGCTGGTGTGGTGATGCTGCGCAGAATGTTCCGGTATTGCAAAAACTTGCCGAAATAAACCCAATGATTGATTTGCGTTTGGTTTTACGTGATGATAATGAGGAGTTGATGCAGCAGTATTTAACCAATGGCGGAAAATCAATCCCAAAATTAATTGCTGTTTCTGCCGATTTAGAAAAAGAATTGTTTACTTGGGGACCACGCCCAGCAACTGCACAAGTTGAAGTGAAACGACTTTTAGATGAAAACGGTGGTTTTAATGATATAGTGAAAGAAGGAATTCAAATTTGGTACAACAACGATAAAGGAATTTCTATGCAGAACGAATTAATAGAATTACTACAAAACGCAGCTAATTAAGCTGCGTTTTTTGAGTTCTATCTTGTCATTCAGAGTGAAATGAAATGTAACGAAGAATCTCATTCAATTGCTAATGAGATTCCTCTTTCGTAGGAATGACAAAATTATTGACAAATTAAGTTTATTTCAACAAAGCATTTGTGCGTCTAATAGCTTCTGTATCTTTATAATCTAACCATTGTTGTCCTTTGCTTTTGCGCATGTAATTATCGTAATATCTGTTAAACACTACATTTTTTAAACCATTGAACAAGTTTTTGGGTCTGCCTGCTAACGATCGCAAGCTTAACGAAAAACCTGGAGTTAAATATTTCATATAATGCCACCAACCTTCGGGCATATACAGCATTTCGCCGTGTTGTAAATTGGTAATATACGGATTAACTTTTCTTAAAGCAGGGAAACGGTCAAAATCGGGATTATCAAAATCTATTTCTTCATGGCAAATCCACGAATAGGGTAGGCGGTACATGTACTTTGTATCCTTTGGATCGACCAAAACACACTGCTTTTTCCCAGAAAAATGAAAATGGAAAATATTTGGGAAATCAATATCGTAATGCATAAAAACCTTGGCATCTTCACCCCCAAAAAACACTAATGGTAAACTTTTTAATAAACGCAGTCCTAAATCGGGCCAGCGCATATCGTCTTTCATTTGTGGGGCATCTTTCATAAGATTGTACAGAAAAATACGCAGATCGGTTGGTCCTTTTTCCAAAATATCAATGTATTCTGCCATGGTCATTTTAAAATCGGGTTCGTTTACTTTTTTAGTGTAATCGGTTTTTCTGCTGTCATAAAGTGGCACAATTTTATCGCCGGCTACTTCACGAATAAAATCTAAATTCCATTTGGTAAATGCAGGCCAGTCTTCTATTTGATTAGTTATAACCACTGGTTTCTGCTTTTTATAGTAATTCTCAATGAACTCTTTTTTTGTAAGCTTTGTTACACGTTCAATCTCTATATAATTAAACCCCATACTAAATTACACCTTAAATTATATGATGTATAAAATTACTGATTATTACTGTTTGTTTATCGTAATTAAATTAGTTTTAACAATAAATATATCTGCCTGTTGAATAGCAATAAGTTGATGAAATCTGTGTATTTGTTGGTGTTTTACAAAGATTTTGTATTCATTAAGCCAGTAAAGGCTTTATTGGTAGCTTCGGTTATTTTTGCGTGAATTCCGTTACCGTAACTAACTCTGTGTACACCCAAAGCTGCAAATTCATTGTAAGATTTTAAACCCTCTTTCATAAAAACATTTAATGGCAGTTTTGTGGTTTGTAAAACTGCTTTGATATCTTCATTGGTATTTATTAAGGGAATAAAAAATCCGTTGGCACCTGCTGCTTCGTAAGCTTTGATGCGTTTTAAGGTTTCGTTTAATGCATCAGGATGTTTGGTTGTGAAGGTATCAATACGGGCATTGATGTAAATATCTTTTCCTTTTGACTTAAGATGCGATTTTATTGCTTTGATTTTATCCGTCAAAATAGAAATATCTCCTAACGATCGGTTTTTCCCTTTGGTTAAACCATCTTCCAGATTGATTCCTAAAATATTGGCATCAACCAATTTTTCTACATTTTTGGCAACTTGTTGTGGATCATCAGAATATCCTGATTCAAAATCGGCTGAAACCAATAGGGAAGTAGATTTCGCAATTTTTTCTACCACAAAAAACATCTCCTCAAACGGAATAACCTCTCCATCTTCGTATCCTAACATATTTGCAATGGCATGGCTTGATGTTCCTATAACCTGAAAGCCTGCTTTTTCGGCAGCTTTACTGCTAATGGTATCCCAGGTATTGGCAATTAACAACGGTTGATTTTGGTTGTGTAACGATTTAAATTTGTCTAAACTCATAGCTTTATAATTTTTCTTGTTCCTTATAAAATTACGGTTTTTTCAATCGATAAAAAAGCTGTTTATAAAACAAAAGTGGTTTTAACGTTTGATATTTTATATTATAGTTTTAATATTAATTATAAATCTTCAAAGTTATTTTTTCATCAAGACTCATTCCGCCTGGATTGCAACCAGGTTTTCCTTCGGGGATTTCTATGCCTTGTTTTGCAAAGTGTTCTACCCAAACAGGAAAAAAATTTTCAGACTCAGGTTCTTTATACGTCATTGGGAACAATTGAAAAAATGGTTGGTTGTCATTGGCAAATAAAAAGGCATCGTATAACAATTCAGAACAATAATATTTACCGTTATCGTATAAAAAGTCGTCATCGTACGGTGTGCCTAATTGCTCTTCACAGAACGTTGCTGCCAACGGAATTAAATGTTGATATGGTTTTTTAAGAGATCCTTTGTAAACAATATCGGTACGTTTTAAAAAATCGTTTAAAGGTGTTTTTACCACTCCTTTGCTTATGGCTTCGTACACAAAAAAATCTTTGTTGTTGTGCGAATACACCATGCCCACATGATTGAAATCGTTACCTTGAAAACCTTCGGTTACGGCATTTATGGCATCGCACATGGCGCCACAATTTAAGTTGATAAAAAGTAAATCGCCGTTTTTTAATTCCGTTTTTTGAGCAAAAGTTGATAGGGTAAAGAGTAAAAAGAATAGAATGTTTTTCATAAGCAAAAAAGAAGCTTATTCAGCTTCTTTAAAATTTAAATTGTATATTTTCTCAAAGGCTAAAGGTTCTATGGCATCAGCAACAGAAAAATCGCCTATTTTGGTTCTTCGCAATGCAGTTAAATGTCCGCCTGAATTTAAAGCTTTTCCAAAATCAAAAGCTAATGAACGAATATAGGTTCCTTTGCTGCAAACTACTCTAAAATCAACTTCAGGTAAATTAATTCGAGTAATTTCAAACTCGGTTATTTCAATTTTTCTCGATTGAATTTCTACTTCTTCACCAGCGCGCGCATGTTCGTACAAGCGTTTGCCGTCTTTCTTCAACGCTGAAAAAATAGGAGGGAACTGATCTGTTTCACCCAAAAATTGTTTTGTTGTATCAAAAATCAACTCTTCAGTAATGTGTTCGGTAGGAAATGTTTCGTTGATTTCTGTTTCCAAATCATACGATGGAGTAGTAGCGCCTACGGTAATTGTTCCGGTGTATTCTTTAATCTGACCTTGTAGCTCGGAAATTTTCTTGGTAAACTTTCCGGTACAGATAATTAAAAGTCCAGACGCCAAAGGATCTAATGTACCTGCATGACCAATTTTGAACTTTTTAGGTAAATCTAAATTTTTTAGCAGCGCATATTTTATTTTATTTACTGCCTGAAACGAACTCCAAGTTAATGGTTTGTCAATCAGTAAAATCTGACCTTCAAGAAAATCTTCTTTTGTTAACTTTTGCATTATTTTGTATAAAAATAAATTAACAATCCAACACCAATAACAATGCGATACCAACCCCAGAATTTAAATCCGTATTTGGTAAGTACGGCAATAAACGTTTTAACGGCGATTAAAGCTGTTATAAAAGCGACTACGTTTCCAATAATAAATAGATTGATGTGATCTTGATCTTGTAAGATCATTTCGTAGCCTTTCATTTCTACCGCTGTTCCTTTGCCCCAGGTTTTAACAAAAACCGAGTAAACGGTAACTGCTAACATGGTTGGTACTGCTAAGAAAAAAGAGAATTCTGCGGCAGCTTTTCTACTTAAACCTTGCGTCATTCCACCAATAATCGATGCTGCCGAACGCGAAGTACCTGGCATCATAGCCAAACACTGCCAAAAACCTATGGTAATTGCTGTTTTAAAAGAAATATCTTTTTCATCGTGAATTTTCGGGTTTTTAAACCAACGGTCTACAAACAAAAGTACGATTCCGCCAATCACCAAAACCGATGAAATAGCGATTTGATTTCCTAAAACAGCTTCAATTTTATCGTCTAACAAATACCCTAAACCTAATGCAGGAATTACTGCAACAGCCAGTTTGTAATAGAAGTTAAGATTTTTAAAATTGAAGAATTTTTTCCAATACAAAACCACTATTGATAAAATGGCGCCAAATTGTATCGAAACCTGAAACATTTTTAAAAATTCAGATTCTTCCATTCCCAAAAGGGCTGCGGTGAATCCCATGTGTGCCGTAGATGAAATTGGCAAATATTCTGTCAGTCCTTCAACAATTGCAATGATGATGGCTTGTAATAAATCCATTTAAAATAAGGGTATTATGATTGTTTTTTAGGTGATTTGAAAATAGAGTAAATACAAATTCCAAAACCAATAAAAATTACGGTTGGTGCCAAACGAATTCTTCTAAAACTGAAAACCGCTTCGTTAAAAACATTCGGATCTTCACTGTTTCCGCCAGCCATTAGTAAAAAACCTAAAGCAATTACTGCCACGCCTGCCAATAAAAGTACGTAGTTCTGTTTGCTGAACAAAAATGATTTTTCGGTATTATTTTCCATAAGTTACAGGTATAAATCGTCTGATTTTAAATTTAAAAAGCGTTGCGTTGCAAAATAGGTGCTAATGTAGGTAATGATAATTCCTATTACAAGAACTGTTACACACACTAGTAGAATTGACTGTATATCGCTCATTAAACCTAAAGTTGGTAGTTTGCTGTCTGCATAAGCTGTTAGTGCCAAAATACCTATGATTGCCAAAGCCGAACCAATGACTCCTAATTTTATACTTGTAAGGATAAATGGTTTACGAATGAACGATTTTGTTGCGCCTACCATTTGCATGGTTTTAATAATGAAACGTTTAGAATAGATTGATAAACGCAGTGAGCTGTTTATTAATAATATCGAAATAAATGCAAATACACCGCTAATAATTAAAATCCAAAAACTAATGGTTTTAATGTTTTTGTTTACCAAATCAACCAATTGCGCATCATACACAACCTCGTCTACCGCCGGATTTTCTTTTATGGCAATTTCTATGTTTTTAATAGAATCTTTTTCAACATAAGCACCTTTAAAATGTAGATCGAATGAATGCTGTAACGGATTAAATCCTAAAAACTTCACAAAATCTTCACCAATGGTTTTCTGGTGCATGTTGGCAGCAGAGTCTTTATGTACAAAAGTTAGATCTTTAATGTATTTTTGTTGTTCTAAATCGGCTTTATAAG
The DNA here is from genome assembly GCA_040391585.1 of Paenimyroides ummariense. Lineage (GTDB taxonomy): Bacteria > Bacteroidota > Bacteroidia > Flavobacteriales > Flavobacteriaceae > Flavobacterium > Flavobacterium ummariense_A. Next base: position 76,853 of record JBEBXO010000002.1, read on the forward strand.
TTGCCAATTGTTCGTCGGTTACATTTTCTTTAATGTAGATAGACATTGGAATATTTTCCTTAAAATTGTTCGAAATTTTTTCATAATTAATAACGAACATTCCTAGTGATCCCAACAAAAACAACACTAAAAAAATACTTAAAATAACCGAAAAGTAAGATGATATTAATCTGCGCTTTTGATATTTTTCGTACGCTGTAGCCATAATTTTATTTTTTTAGTGGGTAAAGATAGTAAACAATTTAAATATATAGTTCACGGAAATTACATAAATATACAAAAAATAGCATGAGAAGGGATATAAAAAAATCCGATGGTTTTCATCGGATTGTTGTTTTTATAAAATGCGGTAAATTCTGTTAATAGGAATGGTTACACCTTTTTTAAGCACAATGTGTTCGGGAGTAACAGCCCAAACGGTAGTATTGGTAACATATTGTTCTTTATCGTCTTCAAAGAAAATTTCAATTTTAACATGATCGGTATTACCAACAGCCATTGCCTTTTCTAAATCTTGTTTGCGCTGAAAAATCTCGTGAGTGTCTGTTAAAACATCAGTTGCAGGAAAATGCAGTCCTTCAATATTTTCTTTTTCAATAGGTGTAAATGTAGAATTCATATTCTTGTTGTATCGTATTTTTTCTAAAAAATTATGCAAATATATTCTTTTTATCCGATTAATAAGTAATTTTTTAATTGATGATGCTTTTTTAAATCATTTTTTATATCAATTAATAACTTATAAGTTAGTGAAAGGTATAATATAATAAAAAATTAGTAATGTTAATAAATTAAAGTAATTTTGTAAACGTTAAAAATGAAAGCTAACGCAATGAAATATAATCCAAACGAAATTGAAGCCAAATGGCAAAAGTATTGGGCAGAAAACCAAAGCTTTAAAGCAGAAAACACCTCCGAAAAACCTAAATATTACGTATTAGATATGTTTCCTTATCCGTCAGGTGCCGGTTTGCATGTGGGGCATCCGCTAGGGTATATTGCGTCGGATATTTATGCGCGTTACAAACGTCATCAAGGATTTAACGTATTGCATCCGCAAGGATATGATTCTTTTGGTTTACCTGCCGAGCAATACGCCATACAAACTGGGCAACACCCTGCAATTACTACAGAAACCAATATTAGACGTTACCGCGAACAATTAGATAAGATAGGTTTTTCGTTCGATTGGAGTAGAGAAGTACGTACATCGAACCCTGAATATTATAAACATACCCAATGGATTTTTATTCAGTTGTTTAATTCGTGGTACAATAAAAATACCGACAAAGCAGAAAGCATTTGTACATTAATTGACACTTTTTCTAAAGAAGGAAATGCGAATATAAATGCCGTTTCTGACGAAAATATCGATATTTTTTCTGCTGATCAGTGGAATACTTTCTCAGCCGACGAACAAGAACACATTTTGTTAAAATACCGATTAACCTATTTGGCAGAAACCGAAGTAAACTGGTGTCCGGCTTTAGGAACGGTTTTGGCGAACGACGAAATTGTAAACGGCGTTTCAGAACGTGGAGGTCATCCAGTAATCCGTAAAAAAATGACCCAATGGTCTATGCGTATTTCTGCCTATGCCGAGCGTTTGTTACAAGGTTTAGAAACTATTGATTGGACAGAATCAATCAAAGAAGCACAACGTAATTGGATTGGAAAATCGGTTGGTGCGTCAGTAAAGTTTAAAGTCAAAAGTCAAAAGTCAAAAGTCGAAGAACAAGACGTTACAGACTTTGGACATTCGACATTCGACAATATTGAAGTTTTCACGACCCGTCCTGATACTATTTTTGGTGTCAACTTTATGACTTTGGCTCCCGAGCATGAGTTGGTTTCTAAAATTACCACACCAGAACAAAAAGCAGCCGTTGAAGCCTATATCGAAGCGACTTCAAAACGTTCAGAACGCGAGCGTATGGCTGATGTAAAAAACATTTCAGGCGTTTTTACAGGCGCTTATGCAGAGCATCCGTTTACTAAAAAACCAGTCGCTATTTGGATTGGCGATTATGTGTTAGCAGGTTATGGAACCGGTGCGGTAATGGCAGTACCATGTGGTGATGAACGTGATTATGCCTTTGCCAAACATTTTGCCGGACAAAACGGAATGCCTGAAATTATTAATATATTCGATAAAGATATTTCAGAAGCTGCTTATACCGAAAAAACAGGATTTGAATTGCAAAATTCTGATTTCTTAAACGGATTGGATTATAAGGCAGCAACTGAAAAAGTTCTGACTGAATTAGAAACGATAGGCGCAGGAAAAGCGAAAGTAAACTACCGTTTGCGCGATGCTGTTTTCTCTCGTCAGCGTTATTGGGGCGAACCGTTTCCGGTGTATTATGTAAACGGATTGCCTAAAATGATCGATCCTAAACATTTGCCGATTGTTTTACCCGAAGTAGAAAAATATTTACCAACCGAAGACGGTCAACCGCCATTAGGAAATGCAAAAGTTTGGGCTTGGGATACGGTGAACAATAAAGTAGTTTCTAGTGATCTTGTCATCCCGAACGAAAGTGAGGGATCTCAAACTATTTTTCCTTTAGAATTAAACACCATGCCGGGTTGGGCAGGATCTTCTTGGTATTGGTTACGTTATATGGATGCGGATAATGAAAGCGAAATGGCCTCTCAAGAAGCGATTCAATATTGGGAAAATGTAGATTTGTACATTGGAGGTAGCGAACACGCAACGGGGCACTTGTTGTATTCGCGTTTTTGGAACAAATTCTTAAAAGATCGTGGATATATTACAGCAGAAGAGCCTTTCAAAAAATTAATCAATCAAGGAATGATTTTAGGGACTTCGGCTTTCGTGTATCGAATTGAAGGAACAAATACCTTTGTATCTAAAGGAAAAATTGGAGATCATAAGGTGCAGTCCATTCACGCAGATGTATCTTTAGTTAATACATCTTCAGAATTAGATGTGGACGGATTTAAAGCTTGGAGACCTGATTTTGCTAATGCAGAATTTATTTTGGAAGATTCAGGTAAATACATTGTTGGACACGAAGTTGAAAAAATGTCGAAATCTAAATTCAACGTCGTTAATCCTGATGATATCGCGAATGAATACGGAGCTGATACGTTGCGTTTGTACGAAATGTTTTTAGGTCCGTTAGAGCAAGCCAAACCTTGGAATACGGCAGGTATTACAGGTGTTTTTGGTTTCCTTAAAAAATTATGGCGTTTGTATGCTGATGACAACGGTGTAATTGTTACCGATGAAGAACCAACAAAAGAAATGTACAAATCGTTACATAAAACCATTAAAAAAGTAACTGAAGATATCGAGAATTTCTCTTTTAACACCTCGGTTTCTCAATTTATGATTTGTGTGAATGAGTTAACTCAACAAAAATGTCATCACCGATCTATTTTAGAACCGTTGGCTGTGATTATATCGCCTTATGCACCGCACATTGCCGAAGAATTATGGAGTTTGTTGGGTCATGAAGGTTCGGTTTCGAAAGTGCCTTTCCCGAAATTTGAGGAAAAGCATTTAGTAGAAAGTTCTAAAGAATATCCAGTTTCGTTCAATGGAAAAATGCGTTTTAAAATAGAGTTGCCGTTAGATTTAACCGCCGAACAAATTGAAGAAATCATTATGGCAGATGAACGTACACAAGCACAATTACAAGGTAAAACGCCTAAAAAAGTAATCATAGTTCCTGGTAAAATTATCAATTTAGCAGGGTTTTAAAAACTAAAAGCCGACACTTAAATTAAGCGTCGGCTTTTTTGTTATTTCAAGTTAATTGATAATTGTGTGTTTTTTACCACAGATTCTGTGTTAACCACCAAATAAAATATGTATTTTTTATATATTTGAGATTTAAAACAGCTTTATGCTAGTTTCAAAGAGGGCTTGTCATTTTGTACAGCTCTCTTTTCTTTTTCATATTCAGGGTTATAGTTGATTTTGTTTTTCCAAAGGATAAAAGATAATTCCAATAATTTCCTTTGTACTGCTACTAATCCTTTCATTTTGATTCCGTGTTTTGCCACTAATCTCGCATATAAATCCTTGTGTATCGGATTGTATTTAACTGCTGATAACGATGGTAAGTGCAAGGCTTTCCGGATATGTCTATTTCCTTTTTTGGATAGTCTGGGTTTTCCTTTTACCGATGTTCCCGATTGCTTTTCTTTTATATCCATTCCTGCGTAGCTGGTCAATTGTTTCTTACTTCGTATGAGCTCAAAACCATTGGTTTCTGCTAAAATAATCGTTGCTGTTAGTTCACCCATTCCCGGAATGGTACACATGCGTTTTACTTGTTCTTTTATAATTGGGTTTTCTTTTAATATTACAGCTATTTCCTGTTTGATTTCCTGCTCTTGTTTGTTGAGGAATTTTATCAGTTCATTGATCCTTCTAATACTTCCTTCATGGGGAAAAGCCTCGCTTTCTTCTGCGTGTAAGCGATTTTTACAAACAGTTCGCTCATTTACTATCTGGTCTCGTTCACGGGTTAATTGTTGTAAACTCCGATAAATATCATCAGGTTTGTTCCAATCTTCCAACTTTCTCTCTAATCCAAATCTTGTAATAGCTTCACTACAAGTCTTATCCGTTATGGTCTTCGTGTCCAAAGTACGCATATAATTACTGATTTTGTTGGGAAGAACAATACTTATATTACAGCCTTTTTCTATTATAAAACAAGCGAACTTCTGATGATAAACTCCGGTTGCTTCCATCACGATGCGGACGGGACATTCAACAATAGTATTCTTCACAAGCCATTTATACAAGGCCTCGAATCCTGTTTCTTTGTTCTTGAAAACCCGATAAGAATACAACTCAATGCTTAAATCTTCGTTTAGCCTGCCTAAACTCACTTCTAATTCTTTTTGGGAAACATCGACTCCTAATACTTGCTTTAAAACTTTCATTTCCAACTTTTTTTGTGAATAAAACTAAAATTATAAGATAAAAAATCTCCCTTCGTCTTGTCTCCTGGTTGGATATTCTGGATATAATCTTATGGTTGATTATTCCTTACATTCTGTTCAGACTCTAAAAGATAAAACAAGAATGAGGTTATATCTGTGGCTGAATATACATTACTATGTTATTTAATGCACTGTCAACTCTCATCCTTTTTTATCTTATTTTATTCAAATTTATAACTTTGCAAACATAGGAGATACACAGATATATTTTAAATCAGTTTAAACTTAAATTTATATTGGGTGCGACACATTCAATTATAATGTTTAGGTGAAGAAATCTGTGAATCTGTGGCTATTTAATAATGCTCTAAGGGCTTATTTAAACATTTTTCCGATGATTTGTCCAATTTCAGTATAATCACTAAAGTTGTTAATAGATCTTTTTTCCAATACATCTTCATCTTTTTCTGTAAAAGGATAAATAATCAGGTAATTAATGTCAGAAAACTGTTTGTTCAATGTATCCGGTAAGATATTTGTGAAACGCGAACGCCCAACTTCTCTGCGATCCATCAACATAATTAAACCTTCGTTGTATTCAATATCTTTTGAAACACGTTCAATTTCTTTCCAACTATTTATTGTTTCAATTGTTGCTTCGATGTTTGCTTTTTGTAGAATTTTTTCCAACACTTTAACTGTTGATGCAAAAGCGTAAAACTCCATTACAGCACCACTGTTTCGGGCAATGTTCCAAACGCGTAACAAGGCATAAAAGAAACCGGCTTGGGTTTCGGCATTGCGTGGAATAAATACCAAATGTCTTTTAATGGTAGATATAGGCTGTACTGCGTGGTATATTAGCAGGTTACTTTGGGTATTGTGAACGTAACCGTTAAAAATGTTGTAGATAAGCGAGGGAGTAAACCCTTTTTCTGAATCAACCCCAATGATGAGGTCGGTAATGCGTTGCTCTTTAATTACATTTTTGATACCGTTTACTAAATCGCTGTCGTAACGTGTTATAGGCGTAAGTTTTACATCCATAGAGGCGGCGTTATTTACAGCAGCATCAAGAAGTTTTTCGGCATTTTTAACTGATGATTCATTTTTTTCTTCGTTGATGATATTCAGTCCAAAGACGCCATCGGTATTCTGTTTACTTTTGATTAGCATGGAAAGGTTTACCATTTTTTCTACCATTTCCATATCATTCAAAGCCAGTAAGATGTTTTCTTCTTCGTGCGTGTCGCCGGAAACAGTATCTTCACTTTCAGCTTCGGCTATTTTCTTCGCATTTGCCATAGTTACAAACGATGAAATAGTACACGAAACCAAAATCAGCAAAATACTACCGTATAGCACGTGCTCATTTAACAATCGGATTGGTTCTCCCAATTCATTTTCAGACAATACCACGTTGTATCCTACCATTACCGTTGCTAAAGTTGCAGCAGCAGAGGCAGAACTAAGTCCAAAAATAATTCCGCCTTCGGGTTTTGTAAACTTAAAGGTTTTTTGAGTAGCCATAGCAGCCAAGTATTTTCCACCGATCGAACAAGCGATCATTACAAGTGCCACGATGATGGTATCCCAACTTTTAAAGAAGACAGAAAAATCGATAATCATTCCTACACTAATCAAGAAAAACGGAATGAATATAGCGTTACCTACAAATTCGATTCGGTTCATTAACGAGGAGGTGTGCGGAATTAATCTGTTTAACGCTAATCCGGCAAGGAAGGCGCCAATAATAGCTTCAACCCCTGCTAATTCAGCAAAGAGCGATGCCAAATAAATCATGACTAAAACAAAGATATACTGCGAAATTTTATCGTCGACCTTTTTAAAGAACCAACGCCCAATGATTGGGAAAATAAGCAAAACAACCAATCCAAAAACAACGACTGACACTCCTAATTTCAACCAAAATTCTTGTCCTACTTCACCCTGCGACATGCCCACTACCGCAGCTAAAACCAATAAAGCCAAAATATCGGTAATCATGGTTCCGCCTACTGTAACGTTGACCGATCTGTTTTTGGTGATACCGAATTTGCTCAATAACGGGTAAGCAATTAGCGTATGTGATGAAAACAAACTGGCAAATAATAACGAAGTTAATACATTGTAATTTAAAAGAAAATGCGCACAGACGTATCCCAAGATAAATGGAAACAAGAAAGTGTATAAACCAAAGCCTAGACTTTTCCATTTGTTCTTTTTAAAATCGCCCATATCAATTTCTAAACCAGCCAAAAACATAATGTACAGTAAACCGGTAGTGCCTGTAACTACTATATTGCTATCGCGCGCCAACACATTAAAACCATGCGGACCTATAACTGCACCTGCAATAATTAAACCTATTAAATGAGGTACTTTAATTTTGTTTAGCAACAGCGGTGCTGCCAAAATGATAATTAATAATATAAGGAATTTCAGTACCGGATCTTCAATCGGTAAACTGGTATTTAAACTAAGTAACAACATGGCTTTTCTATTGGTTTGTAATTTTGGTTAACTCTACCGTAAATTTCGCTGAGCATTTGCCATTTACGCTAACTGTTCGGTAACCATTCATTTTATTAGTCGATATTTCGTTTAAAGAAACATTCATATCAACAAATTTTTGAGCAGTGGTATCGGTTGCGAAGTGCAGCGTTATTTGGTTAGTATTGTATTTGCCTTTATACACCCTAATAGTATCTCTTTTGTTGTACACATTTACCAATAAATTCAACGAATCTTTAGTAAATTGCCATTGATCGGTACGAACATCGCCAATAACGTAATCGCTACAATTACTTTCAATACAAACTATACGGCTGTTCCAATTACCAGTTACTTCATTGGGCCAAACTGTTGTTTTTACTATACTGTCTTGGATTTTTAAGCTGTCTCTCATTTTTAGTAATGAAAGGTATTCGGCTTCTTTTGCCTGAAACATTTGTTCTCTACGATTCAAATCGGCTTCGCGTTGCATTAAATCCTTTTCCTTCGGATTTTCACAAGCATACAGCAACGATAAAACAGCGACAACAAATAATGTATTCTTTTTAAACATATATTTATAACAATTTTTACGTAAATATATAAAATTAAAAATAAAAATGTAAGTATATGTGTTGTAAAGTACCTTCAGATAAGCTTTCTGATGTATTTTGGCTTACTTTTTGTATTGGCAAAAGAAAATATAACATTATGAGAAACATACTACTTTTAGCTACTTTTTTATTTGCGCAAATTACTTTGGCTCAATCACAACAAAATGATTTAGCTTTTACAGCTAAAGCTATTGTTTTACCGCTTTTTAGCGATAACCGATTGGGTGCCGAAGTTGGTTTAAGATATTATATTACCGACGGTTTTTCTGTAGGAAACAACTATTTGTACACAAACAATAGTTTTAAACATGGTTTTGGATATGATACAAACAGAACATTAATGCATTATTTAGGCATAAACATTCCTTTGCAGTACGACGTGGTTAATAAAGATAAGTTTCAAGTAGGAATGGGTGTTTCACCAGGACTTGCCATAAGTACTTTGCGCGATAAAACCCGAATGAAAGAAGAAGAATATTACGATGAAGAAACGGGTGTTACTACTGTTATAAGCACGCCTGTTCGGTTAAATCGTGATGCTTATTTTACATTGACACCAAATATAGATTTTTCGGTAAAAATAGCAAATCTAGAAACCAAAAGTAATACCAATTTATATGTTACCGGCAATGCAGGTTATCAGTTTGCTTTTGGCAAAGGCGATTTTACAAAACCAAGCGATTTTAGAAATTATGTTATATCTTTAGGCTTTACAATAAAAGGAGCATTAGATTAATTATGAAAAATTCAAAATCATTAGTAATTGTATTTGCAGCCATTGCAATTTTGGTTGTGGTGTTAATGGTTGGTTTGCCGGTTTATAATGTTTGGCAACAAGAAATGGCTGGTAAGGCAGAAATGGCAAAGGCAGAACAAAACCGTAAAATTTTAATAGAAGAAGCAAAGGCTCGCTTGGAAGCCGAAAAATTAAACGCACAAGCCGAAGTGGAGCGTGCACGAGGAATGGCAGAAGCTATGAAGTTAGAAAACGGAACTTTGAATACAACTTATAATCAGTATTTGTTTATTAGAACGTTAGAAAAATTGGCTGATAAAGGCGATTTACCGCAAATTATCTATATGCCTTCAGAAGGCTTGGTTCCGGTAATGGATGCAAGCACAAAAGCACCTGCTAAACCAATTGTTGTAAATAACTAATGGGTTTTAAAGATTATATTATTTTATTGCTGATTGTTGCTGTGGCATATTTCTGGTTCAGAATGCGTAAGTATCAACAAATGATTGATGATTTTCATAAATCAACCGGTTATATGGAGCGCAAATATGAAAATATTGAGTTAGAAAATATCGATACCCGCTTAAATCAGCATCTTTTTAAAAATGTACTTAATTCTATACAATCACATGTGTATCAATCGTACTATACCATTGAAAAATTATCAAATGTGTTAGATTATGTGTTGTATAAAACCCCGAAACAGCTGGTGTCACCGCGAGATGAAATTGATTTTATTAAAAATTTAATCGAAATAAATAAAATAAAGTTAAGTCCGCTTTTTGATTTGCGAACCAAGATTTTAATAGATGAGCGCGATACGTTTTTAGAACGAAAAGTAATAGCACCGTTGGTAGCGATCGATCTAATTGAAAACGCCTTTAAACATGCCGATACACAAAACAGCGATTCTTTTATTTCTATTGTTGTAGAACTTAATAATGGGTATTTTACACTGTCGGTATCCAACAAAATATCAGTAAAAACACCCTTACCTAAAGAAAGTAGTGGTATTGGTGTAAGTAGTTTAGAAAAAAGATTAAAGCATCTTTATAAAGATCGCTATAAATTACATAAAGGGATACATGATAATGTTTACTCTGTATCGCTAAAAATTAAATTAGAAGAATAATGCTGCGCTGTATATTATTAGATGACGAACTACTGGCATTGCAATATTTAAAGTTGCTTTGTGAACAGATTAGTGGGGTAGAAGTTGTGAAAGCGTACAATGATGCCGAAAAATTTATACGGGAAAAAGACCAACTTGATTTTGATGTTTGTGTTTCCGATATCGAGATGCCATCTATAAACGGTTTGCAGATTGCTAATTTATTATCAGATAAGCATATTGTTTTTACCACAGCCTATCGCGATTTTGCTGTAGAGGCTTTTGATTTAGATGCGGTTGATTATATAACAAAACCAGTTCAGAAAGATCGGTTAGAAAAAGCTTTTCGCAAAATTGAAAAGTTATCGAAAGATATCAAACCAGTTTCAGATTTTGTTACGTTGAATTCCGATAAGGGCAAAAGCATTATTAATACCAACGATGTTTTTTACATAACGGTTTCTGATGTTGACAGTCGTGATAAAATCATTCATTTTAAAGATGAAACCACACTTTTAATTAAAAACAATTCGTTTGAAAGACTGAAAAAAATGTTGCCAACAGGAAAATTTTCTCGTATAAATAAACGTGAAGTTATTGCTATGAACTGCGTAAACTATTATTCGCACGATGAAATTGTTTCTAAAATTTTAATCGACAATAAACCCAAAACTTTTACCATAGGTATTAATTTCAGGAATGAATTTTTAATGTTGCTGTAAAATCTTTATTACAGTTTTTTTTTAGTTTGTTACATTAAACATAGGTTATTTTACACAACTGTTTTACAGTTGCGCAAGGTTTTACATTTTTGTGTAAAATTTAAATAACACATAATGCGCAAGTACAAAAATTCTATTTTTTATATAGCTGTAATGGTTGTTTTTTCTTTTATCATGTATATTACAGTGAACAAGGGAAAATACCTTGAAGTAGATGTTGTAAGTGTGGCTTCGGACAAAAACGATTGGCAGGAATTTTTAAGTTCTTTTATGAACAATCTGCATCATCCGTTGGCATTACTCCTTATGCAGATTATAGCCATAGTAATTGCGGCTCGTTTCTTTGGTTGGTTATTCAATAAAATAGGTCAGCCCGCAGTAATTGGTGAAATCATTGCAGGTATTGTATTAGGTCCTTCTTTATTTGGAATGTATTTTCCGGAAGCTTCAGCTATATTATTTCCGGTAGAATCATTAGGTAATTTACAACTTTTAAGTCAGGTTGGATTGATTCTCTTTATGTTTGTGATCGGGATGGAGCTCGATCTGAAAGTTCTTAAAACAAAGGCACACGAAGCAGTTGTAATCAGTCATGCAAGTATCATTATTCCGTTTGCTTTGGGAATGGTTTTCGCTTATTATACCTACACACAATACGCCCCAGACGGAATCAACTTTTTATCGTTTGCCCTTTTTATGGGAATTGCTATGAGTATTACGGCGTTTCCAGTGTTGGCACGTATTGTTCAAGAGCGGGGAATACAAAAAACAAAACTGGGAACGGTGGTATTAACAGCCGCAGCTGCAGACGATATTACAGCTTGGTGTATATTGGCAGTTGTAATTGCTATTGTAAAAGCAGGTTCGTTTGTAAGTGCTTTATATGTAATTGCGTTGTCGGTACTGTATGTGCTGGTAATGTTAAGATTGGTTCGTCCTTTTTTACGTCACATAGGTAATTTAAATTCAAACAACAAAACATTAAGTAAGCCTGTTGTTGCAATATTTTTAGTAGTTTTAATTTTATCATCATATCTTACCGAAATTATTGGGATTCATGCTTTGTTTGGTGCGTTTATGGCAGGAGCAATTATGCCAGATAATCATAAATTCCGTCACATATTTGTAGAAAAGGTAGAAGACGTAGCCGTTATTTTATTCTTGCCGTTGTTTTTTGTGTTTACAGGTTTGCGAACAGAAATTGGTTTGTTGAACGATATTGAATTATGGAAAATGACCGGAATTATTATTCTTGTTGCCGTAACAGGAAAATTTATTGGTAGTGCTGCCGCAGCCAAATACGTAGGTCAAAGTTCGAAAGACAGTTTAACCATTGGCGCTTTAATGAACACTCGCGGATTAATGGAACTGGTTGCCTTGAATATTGGTTACGAATTAGGTGTTTTAACGCCCGAAGTTTTCGCAATGATGGTAATTATGGCATTGTTAACTACTTTTATGACTGGGCCAATTCTAGATTTCCTAAATAAGGTTTTTAAGGATAAAAACCCAAATGCCGAAGAAATTTTAAATGAAACCAAGTTTAAAATCCTTTTTTATTTTGAACGAATTACCACCGGAAAAAATTTATTAAAAATTGCCAATACCTTTACCAAGAATCAGCAAGAACATTCGGTGGTTACTGCGCTACATTTGGTAAACAGTAGTGATGTTGATTTAATGGATAAAAAGTACGAAGAAAAAGTATTTACACCAATAGAAGAAGAAGCGCATAAAATCAACCAGAAATTAATTAATCTTTATAAAGTTTCTTACGATGTAAATTCAGAAATTGTTGATGTTGCCCACAAGGGCAATTACGATTTAATTTTAATGGAACTGGGTTCGTCTATTTACGATGGAACTATTCTTGGAAGATTGTTAGGATTTACAACACGTATTGTGAATCCCGAAATTATTGTTGATAAAGTAACGGGTAAAGAAAAATTCTTTGATTATTCTCCGTTCGATGACCAAACGCGTTACGTAATCACTAATTCTAAAATTCCGGTCGGGATTTTTATCGACAAAAATCTAGAGGAGGTTAACAAGATCTTTGTTCCTTTTTTTCATGAAAGCGATAAAAAATTAATTCCCTTTATATTAAAGTTTATTCAGAACAATAATTCGCAAATTGTGATAATGGATATAAAAGGACATTTAAAAACCAATACCTTTATTAAAGAAGAAATTAGATTGATAGAGCAAGCAAAGCCACATCATATTTCAGTATTGTCTGATACAGAAATCGATTTGAATTTAATCCAACAGCAGGATCTTATTCTTACAACTGTAAAATCGTGGCGTAACATGATCGATAAAAAATACAACTGGTTAAAAAATACCACATCGTTATTATTAATCAAGCCTTGAAATAATACAACCAATCAATACTATTAAAATAACGAAGCAGCACATAAGTGCTGCTTTTTTTATTTTTTAAGTTTTACAACAAATGCATCAGGATATTTTGCTGCAACTTTCTTAAGCAAGTGTTCAGCTTCTATTTTATTTTTATAATTACCAACTACTAATTTAAATTTTGGGTTCGCAAAAATAATAGTAGCGTCAATTTCGGGATGTTGTGTTGTAAAATCTTTATAAAGAATTTCCACTTCATCTTTCAAACCATTCTTAAGTTGTACCGAATAATTAGTGTAAAGAGAAAATTGATTGTTCTGACCCATTTTTCGCTCTAAAAGCAAATCAATTGTTTTTTGGTCGTTATTTTCTATCACATTAATTTGTGCATTGGCATTCTGCTGCAACACAAATGTTAAAATAAATATAATGAAAACTTTATAAGTTCTTAAATTATTCATAATGAGTAAATTTTTAGACAAAATTAAAAAATTATCTCCAAAATGAAATTTAAGATTTTATTTAGAATTGTTATAAATTAAGTTTTGGTTTTTATTAAGCTTTATTTACTGCTTCTTATGTTGTATTTTTGTCAAAGTTTATAAATAAAGGTAGAGAATATTCCGTATAAACTATGGAAAAACTGTGCCAAAATTAGTTGATAATCATTTTTTTAACTATGAAAAAAGTGGGTAACCATACTTCGTTTTCAAGGATTCTTTTCTTGTGTTTAACATTTGTGTTAACATTTTCTACAGGATCTTTTGCTCAAGATGTTGCAAAAGGTAAAGAGTTATTTAATGCAAACTGTGCGGCTTGTCATAAGCTGGATGCTAATTCTACCGGGCCCGCGTTAAGGGGGGTTGTAGATCGCCATCCAACTGAGTGGTTGCATAACTGGATTAAAAACAGTTCGGGTTTAATAAAATCTGGAGATGCAGCAGCAGTAAAATTGTTTAATGAGTGGAATAAAGTTCCAATGAACTCTTTTCCTAACTTATCTGATGAAGATATCGATAACATTATCGCTTATACATCAGAACCAAAACCAGAGCCAACAACTCCAGTTTCACCAACAGGTCCAGGTGGGGCATCGGCTTCAGGTGGCGTTTCTGAAATTGTTGTTTTAGGCGGTTTGGTTGTTGTGCTTGCAATGCTGGTAATTATGCTGGTAATGGTAAGAAAGGTATTAAACAAAGTAGCCGATAAAAACAACCTAACCGTTCAGGAAACAAAATCATTGCCAATTTGGAAAGCTTTTGTTAAAAACCAGTTCTTGGTAATAACTTCTGTTGTGGTATTAATGTTGGCAGGTGCGTATTTTGCCTTTGGATTTATGATGCAGGTGGGGGTTGATCAAAACTATCAGCCAATCCAGCCAATTCATTTCTCGCATAAGATTCACGCAGGTGAAAACGGTATCGATTGTAAGTACTGTCACTCTTCGGCAAGAACATCAAAAACTTCAGGTATTCCTTCTATGAATGTTTGTATGAACTGTCATAAGAACATTACTGAATTTACAGGAAGCGCGGATTCTGTTTATGTAGATTACAGTAAAGAGTTCTATACAGCTGAAATTCAAAAGATCTATCAGGCAGTAGGCTGGGATCCGGCAACGCAATCATATACAGGTAAAGAACAACCGGTTAAATGGGTTCGTATCCACAATTTACCTGACTTTGTGTACTTTAACCACTCTCAACACGTTTCAGTTGCAGGTTTAGAATGTCAAACTTGTCACGGACCGGTTGAATCTATGGAGATCATGAAACAACACTCTCCGTTAACAATGGGTTGGTGTGTGAACTGTCACCGTGAAACAGAAGTAAACGTTAAAGATAACGAGTACTATGCTAAAATTCACGAAGAATTATCTAAAAAGTATGGTGTTGAGAAATTAACAGCAGCACAGTTAGGTGGTTTAGAATGTGGTAAATGTCACTATTAATAATAATTTAAGAAGCTAATATATATACAATGGCATCAAACAAAAAATACTGGAAAAGTGTTGAGGAACTTAACGAGAACAGTTCTATTGTTGAGACGCTAAGAAACAATGAGTTTGTTGAAGAGATTCCAACCGAGGATTTTCTTGGAGATAAAAACGCGTTGTCGTCTTCATCAACATCTCGTAGAGACTTTTTGAAATACGTTGGGTTTTCTACAGCTGCAGCTTCTTTAGCAGCTTGTGAAGGACCGGTTAAAAAGTCGATTCCTTATGTATTTCAACCAGAGGAGATTATTCCTGGTGTTGCTGATTTTTACGCAACTACTGTTGCAGACGGATTTGATTTTGTAAACGTATTAATTAAAACACGTGAAGGTCGTCCGATCAAAGTAGAAAATAACTTTATGGAAAATGCGTTAACAGGTGCAAATGCACGTGTACACGCTTCTGTATTGTCTTTATATGACAGTTTACGCTTAAAGCAACCAAAAATTGATGGTAAAGCTGCTTCTTGGTCAGATGTTGATCAAAAAATAAAAGCAGGTTTAACAGGTGCAACAGGTCAGATTGTTTTATTAACAAACACCATGGCATCGCCATCAACCGATAAATTAATTGCAGAATTTAAAGCTGCTTACCCAACGGCAAAACACATTATACATGATGCTGTAGGATCTGATGCTGCTTTAGATGCTTATCAACAAGCTTACGGTGAACGTGCATTAGCTGATTACAACTTTGGAAAAGCAGATGTAATTGTTTCTGTAGGTGCCGATTTCTTAGGTGACTGGCAAGGTGGCGGATACGATAGCGAATATGCTAAAGGTCGCGTTCCTAAAAACGGAAAAATGTCTAAACATGTACAGATCGAAGCAAATATGTCTTTATCTGGTGCCAATGCAGACAAACGTATTCCGTTAACTGTTGCAGATCAAAAATTAGCTTTAGTTAAAATATACAATATTGTTACAGGTAATGCAGTATCGGTTGCAAATACAGCTGCCGATGCAGAAATTACAAAAGCGGCACAACAATTAAAAGCAGCAGGTTCTGCAGGTGTGTTGGTTTCTGGTATAGACGATGTTAATGCGCAATTATTAGTCTTTGCTATTAACCAAGTATTAGGTTCGTTAGCTTTTAACCCTGCACAACCTAAATATGTACGTGGTGGTAACAATAAAGAAGTAACCCAATTAGTTAAAGATATGCAAGCTGGTTTAGTAAGCACTTTAATTATGAGTGGTGTTAACCCGGTTTACACTTTAGCAAACGGAGCAGCTTTTGCTGAAGGTTTGAAAAAAGTAAAACTTTCTGCTTCTTTTACTTTACGTGAAGATGAAACAGCTTCTTTAACAACAATTGCTGCTGCAGTACCTCATTATTTAGAGTCTTGGGGCGATGTTCAAATGAAAAAAGGACATTATTCTATTACTCAACCAACAATTCGTCCGTTATTTAATACAAAACAATTCCAAGAAGGATTGTTAACTTGGTTAGGTAAAACAGAATCATACTACGATTATTTAAAAACAGCTGGTGCTGGTTTAACTAATGGGAAAACTTGGAACCAAATGGTTCACGATGGTTTCTCTGCTGTAGAAGTTACAGGTTCTGCAACTGCGTCTGCCGATTTTGGTTCAGCTGCATCTGCATTAGCTGCATCTAAAAAAGCTGCTGGTTTAGAATTGGTATTGTACTCAAAAACCGGAATGGGAGATGGGCAACAGGCAAACAACCCTTGGTTACAAGAGTTTCCAGATCCAATCACACGTGTTTCTTGGGATAACTACGTTACTGTTTCTAAAGCCGATGCCGAAGCATTAGGTATTAAAAATTATAATGTAGCTAACGGTGGTTTAAACGGATCTTACGTTACTTTAAAAGTTGGTGATGCTGTTTTAGAAAATGTTCCGGCATTCATTCAACCAGGTCAGGCAAAAGGTACATTAGGTTTAGCGTTTGGTTACGGACGTAAATCTGCCTTAAAAGAAGAAATGCAAGTAGGTGTTAATGCTTACAAATTATACAAAGACTTTAATAATACACAAAACGTTTCTGTTGAATTAGGTTCTGGCGATCATGAGTTTGCTTGTGTTCAGTTACAAAGAACTTTAATGGGCCGTGGTGATATTGTTAAGGATACCACTTTAGAAATCTTTAATACAAAAGATGTTAAAGAATGGAATGTTAAACCACACGTATCATTAGATCACCAATCGGTTGAAGCTTCAACAGTTGATATTTGGGAATCTTTTGATCGTTCAGTTGGGCATCATTTCAACTTATCAATCGATTTGAATTCTTGTACTGGTTGTGGGGCATGTGTTATTGCATGTCACGCAGAAAACAACGTTCCTGTTGTTGGAAAATCAGAAGTAAGAAGATCACGCGATATGCACTGGTTACGTATCGATAGATATTATTCATCTGAAGATACTTTTGCAGATGATGTAACTACTAAAAACAGTGCACATGGATTAATGAACAGTATTGAAACATTTGGTGGATTAGAGCATCCTGCAGATAACCCTCAGGTAGTTTTCCAACCAGTAATGTGTCAGCACTGTAACCATGCACCTTGTGAAACAGTTTGTCCGGTAGCAGCAACATCTCACGGTCGTCAAGGTCAAAACCACATGGCATATAACCGTTGTGTTGGTACTCGTTACTGTGCAAACAACTGTCCGTACAAAGTACGTCGTTTCAACTGGTTCTTATACAGCCAAAACGATGCATTTGATTACCACATGAACGATGATTTAGGACGTATGGTATTAAACCCAGATGTTAATGTACGTTCTCGTGGGGTTATGGAAAAATGTTCGTTATGTATCCAAATGACACAAGCAAGCATCTTAAAAGCGAAGAGAGAAGGAAGAGCAATTAGTGGTGACGAGTTCGAAGTAGCTTGTTCTGCAGCATGTACTTCTGGTTCTATGGTTTTTGGTGATGTTAATGATAAAACTTCTGAAGTAGCTATGTTGTTTGAAGATGACAGAAGATATCATTTGTTAGAGCATATCGGTACTAAACCAAATGTGTTCTACCATGTTAAAGTTAGAAACGTATAAGTTAGTATTAATTAGAAACATTATAATAAAGGATTATGTCGTCACATTACGAAGCACCCATTAGAAAACCTTTAGTTATTGGTGATAAATCATATCACGATATAACGGTAGATGTTGCTAGACCTGTAGAAACACGTGCGAATAAACAATGGTGGACTGTTTTCACTATTGCTTTAATTGCATTCCTTTGGGGAGCTGGTTGTATGGTTTATACAATTGGTACAGGTATTGGTACATGGGGATTAAATAAAACTGTAGGCTGGGCTTGGGATATTACCAACTTTGTTTGGTGGGTAGGTATCGGGCACGCTGGTACACTTATCTCGGCTGTATTATTATTATTCCGCCAAAAATGGAGAATGGCTATTAACCGTTCTGCAGAGGCAATGACTATTTTCTCTGTAGTTCAGGCAGGTTTGTTCCCAATTATTCACATGGGTCGTCCATGGTTAGCATATTGGGTATTACCTATGCCAAACCAGTTCGGATCATTATGGGTTAACTTTAACTCACCATTATTATGGGACGTATTTGCGATCTCTACTTATTTATCTGTATCATTGGTTTTCTGGTGGACAGGTTTATTGCCAGATTTCGCTATGTTGCGTGATAGAGCGGTTACGCCGTTTTCAAAAAGAATTTATTCTACTTTATCATTCGGATGGTCTGGTCGTGCAAAAGACTGGCAACGTTTTGAAGAAGTATCTTTAGTATTGGCAGGTTTAGCAACGCCATTGGTACTTTCGGTACACACCATTGTATCTTTTGACTTTGCTACGTCGGTAATTCCAGGTTGGCATACAACCATTTTACCACCTTACTTCGTTGCGGGTGCAATCTTCTCTGGGTTTGCTATGGTAAACACGCTTTTGATTATTATGCGTAAAGTTGTAAGTTTAGAAGATTATATTACCATTCAACATATCGAATTAATGAACATTATTGTAATGATTACAGGTTCGGTTGTAGGTATTGCTTATATCACAGAGTTATGGGTAGCTTGGTATTCGGGAGTAGAGTATGAACAATACGCTTTCTTAAACCGTGCAACAGGTCCTTACTGGTGGTCATATTGGTTAATGATGACTTGTAACGTAATTTCTCCGCAAGTTATGTGGTTCAAAAAAATACGTACATCAATCTTAGGGTCGTTCATTATTTCAATTATCGTAAATATTGGTATGTGGTTTGAGCGTTTCGTGATCATCGTAACATCATTACACCGTGATTACTTGCCATCGTCTTGGACAATGTTCCAACCAACATTTGTAGATGCAGGTATTTATATTGGTACTATAGGGTTCTTCTTTGTATTATTCTTATTATACTCTAGAACATTCCCAGTAATTGCACAGGCAGAGGTTAAAACAATTTTAAAATCTTCTGGTGAAAATTACAAAAAAGAGAGAGAAAACGGACACCATTCACATAATCATTAATAAATTATGAGTACAAAAGTTTTACACGTATTATACAATGATGATGATGTTTTAATGGATGCAGTTAAAACAACCAGAGCTGCACATCATCATATCGAAGAGGTTTATACACCTTTTCCTGTACACGGTTTAGATAAAGCAATGGGTTTAAAACCAACCCGTTTGGCAATATGTTCATTTATCTATGGTTTGTGTGGTTTGTCTTTCGCTACCTATATGATGAATTACATCATGATTCAAGACTGGCCGCAAGATATTGGTGGAAAACCAAGCTTTAGTTATATTCAAAACATGCCGTCATTCGTGCCAATTATGTTTGAATTAACAGTGTTTTTTGCTGCCCACTTAATGGTTATTACGTTCTTTTTAAGAAGTAGATTATGGCCGTTTAAAAAAGCAGAAAACCCAGATGTAAGAACAACAGATGATCATTTTTTAATGGAAGTTGCTTTACACGGTAACGAAGAAGAAGCATTAGAATTCTTTAGAAACACCGGTGCGGTAGAAGTTAAAGTAATCGATAAACATTAGTAGTAGAAATGAAGAGTTTATATAAAATAGTTGCGTTGGCAGCAGTTTCAACTTTAGCTACATCTTGTTTTAATAAGGAAAAACCTAATTACCAGTTATTTCCTAATATGTACGAGTCTGTAGCTTACGAAACATATTCTGAATCAAGCGCATTTAAAAACGGAAAAGAGGGTCAGGTTCCTGCACAAGGATCAGTACCTCGCGGATTTACACCTGAAGAGTATCCAAATACACCAGAAGGTTTAGCTGCAGCAAGACTAAATTCAAAATCTCCTTTAGATTCAATTACTGCAGGCGATTTAGATAAGGCTAAAGCATTGTACACGGTTTACTGTGCAATTTGCCACGGTGATGCAGGAGACGGAAAAGGTAATTTAGTAAAAAGAGAAAAATTCCTGGGAGTACCAAGTTATGCTGAACGTGAGTTAACAGAAGGTGGTATTTACCACGTTGTAACGTACGGATTAAACGCAATGGGATCGCATAAAAACCAGTTAACACAAACCGAAAGATGGATGGTAGCTGCTTATGTGTTAAAATTGAAATCGGAATTATAATTGTAAAACTTATTTGAAAGTTTAGATATGTACACATTTTCAGGCAAATTAAAAACCTTTTCTTTTATTTTAATGGCTTTAGGTATCATTGGAATAGCTTATGGCTTTCTTACAGCACCTAAAACAATTGAAGAGGTTGAAGCAATTTTAAGCGAGCAACATCATGGAGGTCATGGTGCTCACGATACACATGCAGCACCTGCACACGAGGTAAGTACTGCAAGTCATGATGCACACGCAACAACAGATTTTACTGAAGTAGCTGCTCATAACGTTGCACCAGCACATGCTGCTAAAGCTGATACGCATGATGCGCACGCAGAGCACACAAAACATTTAGAGCACGTTTTACATCAGTTACAAAACAAGCCTTGGGCTGCTGTTTACGTTGGGTGTATCTTTTTCATGCTAATTTCTTTAGGTATTTTTACCTTTAATCAAATACAGTATGCTGCATCTGCAGGATGGTCACCAGTATTGTTCCGTGTAATGGAAGGCTTATCGGCTTATTTATTACCAGGTTCTATATTGTTCTTTTTGTTCTTATTGGCTAGTTCGGCACATTTAAACCATTTGTTTATTTGGATGGATGCTGATACAGTAGCAAACGATCCTATTATTCAAGGTAAAGCAGGCTTCTTAAACATACCGTTCTTTTTAATCCGCGCCATTATTTTCTTAGGTGGTTGGAATATTTTTAGAATTTTATCTCGCAAAAATTCATTATCATTAGATGAAACTGGTGATTTAACTTACTACAAAAAGAACTTTAAATTAGCAGCAGGTTATTTAGTATTCTTTATTATTACAGAATCTATCATGTCATGGGACTGGATTATGTCAATTGATACACACTGGTATTCTACATTGTTCGGTTGGTATGTATTTGCATCGTTCTTTGTAACAGCTGTAACCGTTATCGCCTTGGTAACTTTATATCTTAAAAATAAAGGATTGTTAGATTTTGTAAATACATCGCACATACACGATTTAGCAAAATTCATGTTTGGTTTATCTATTTTCTGGACATACTTATGGTTCTCTCAATTCATGTTAATGTGGTATGCAAATATTCCTGAAGAGGTAACATACTTTATTTTCAGAATAGAAGAATATAATTTACCTTTCTTTGGTATGTTGGCATTAAACTTTTTATTACCAATATTGTTATTAATCAATACCGATTTTAAACGATTATCTTGGATTATTGTTATGGCAGGTATCTGTATTATTGTAGGTCACTATTTAGATTTCTTTAATATGATTATGCCTGGTACAGTTGGTGCATCTTGGTTTATTGGTGCTGCCGAAATAGGATCAGTATTATTCTTTGGCGGTTTGTTTATCTTTGTAGGATTCTCTGCAATTGCTAAAGCACCATTATTGGTTAAGAAAAATCCAATGGTAGAAGAAAGTAAACATTTTCATTATTAATATTTAAAGTAATAAACAAATGACGAGTTTATTAATATTAGTTATTGTAGCTTTATTAGGAATTGCAGTTTGGCAATTAACTAAAATTTTCGACTTAACACAGAGCAAACAGTTTGTTGGCGAAGAATACAAGTCGCAAGTTGCTACAGATAAAGACAATAATATCAACGGATATTTAATGTTTGGCTTTTTGGCTTTCATCTACATTTTCACAATTTACAGCTGTGTAAAATGGGGTTATATGCCATTGTTAAGCAATTCAGCATCAGAACATGGTAAAGATGTAGACCAATTAATGTGGATTACTTTAGTTGTGATCTTTTTAGTACAGTTTTTAACACAGTTCTTATTACACTATTTTGCATTTATATACCGTGGTAGAAAAGACAGAAAAGCAACTTTCTTTGCAGATAATGACAAGTTAGAATTTGTTTGGACAATTATTCCGGTAATTGTTTTAGCAGGATTGATCTTATACGGATTGTACGCTTGGAACAATATTATGCACTACGATGAAGAAGAAGAAGTGATTTATGTTGAAGTATATGCAAAACAGTTTGGTTGGGATATTCGTTATTCTGGTGACGACAATGTTTTAGGAAAAGCAAACGTTCGTTTTATTGAAGGTGTAAATGCAGTAGGTGTTGATATGGCCGATCCAAATGCACAAGACGATATTTTAGCTAAAGAATTACACTTACCAGTTGGTAAAAAAGTAGTTTTAAAAATGCGTTCTCAAGATGTATTGCACTCTGCTTATTTCCCACATTTCCGCGCACAAATGAACTGTGTACCAGGTATGGTTACTCAATTTGCAATGACACCTACTGTTACTACAAAAGACATGAGAGATCGTGAAGAAATTGTAGACCGTGTAAACAAAATTAATAAAGCACGTAACAAACACAGTCAAAAATTGGTTGAAAAAGGTGAACCAGGTTTAGAACCATATACATTTGATTATATTTTATTGTGTAACAAAATATGTGGTCGTTCACACTATAACATGCAAGCTAAAGTTGTAGTTGAAACAGAAAACGAGTTTAAACAATGGTTAGCGCAACAACCTAAATTAGGAAAACAAGTAGCTGAAGAAAAAGCTGCTGCTGCAGCACCAAAAGTTGAAGCACAGCCGGTGGAAACACCTGTTCAAGAACCACAAATTGTAGTAGATACTACTGCAGTAGTTGCTCAAGTAATTAAATAATTTGTTTACCAATATAAAATTATTAGTATGTCAGCAGTAGTAGGACACGAATTAACACACGATCATTCACACGATGATCACCACCATAAAGAAACTTTTGTAACAAAGTATATCTTTAGTCAGGATCATAAAATGATTGCCAAACAATTCCTTGTAACAGGTATTATTATGGGAATCATTGGTATAGCAATGTCATTATTATTCCGTATTCAAATTGCCTGGCCAGAAGAATCATTCAAAGTATTCTCTTGGTTATTAGGAGACGATTTCGCTCCGGGTGGAGTAATGCGTAACGATATTTATTTGGCATTGGTTACCATTCACGGTACAATTATGGTATTCTTTGTATTAACTGCAGGTTTATCAGGTACGTTCTCTAACTTATTAATTCCATTACAAATTGGAGCGCGCGATATGGCTTCAGGATTCATGAATATGTTATCATACTGGATCTTCTTTATTGCTTGCGTTATTATGTTATCTTCATTGTTTGTAGAGTCTGGACCAGCTTCGGCAGGTTGGACAATTTACCCTCCGTTATCGGCAGTTCCAGAAGCAATTCCAGGTTCTGGTACAGGTATGACGTTGTGGTTAATATCTATGGCATTGTTCATTGCACAATCGTTAATGGGATCATTAAACTATGTGGTAACGGTTTTAAACATGCGTACAAAAGGTATGTCTATGACACGTTTACCGTTAACAATATGGGCTTTATGGGTAACTGCAATTATTGGTATTGTATCGTTCCCAGTATTATTATCGGCTGCTTTATTGTTAATTATGGATAGAAGCTTTGGTACATCATTCTTCTTGTCTGATATTTATTTGGCAGGTGAAGTGTTACATTACCAAGGTGGATCACCAGTATTGTTTGAACACTTGTTCTGGTTCTTAGGTCACCCTGAAGTATATATTGTAATTTTACCTGCAATGGGTATTACATCAGAAGTAATTTCGGCTAACGCTCGTAAACCTATCTTTGGTTACCGTGCCATGATTACATCTATCTTAGCAATTGCATTTTTATCTACAATTGTTTGGGGTCACCACATGTTCGTATCAGGTATGAACCCGTTCTTAGGATCTGTATTTACCTTTACAACATTATTAATTGCAATTCCATCGGCAGTAAAAGCATTCAACTACATTACTACATTATGGAAAGGTAACTTACAAATGAACCCTTCTATGTTATTCTGTATTGGTTTCGTATCTACGTTCATTACAGGTGGTGTAACGGGTATTATTTTAGGAGATTCAACGTTAGATATCAACGTACACGATACGTATTTCGTTATTGCACACTTCCACTTGGTAATGGGTATTTCTGCTCTTTACGGAATGTTCGCTGGTATTTACCACTGGTTCCCTAAAATGTACGGACGTATGATGAATAAAAACTTAGGTTATATTCACTTCTGGGTAACGGTAGTTTGTGCTTATGGTGTTTTCTTCCCAATGCACTTTATTGGTATGGCTGGTTTACCACGTCGTTATTATACTAATTCAGCTTTCCCAATGTTCGACGATATGGTAGATGTAAACATCTTAATTACCATGTTTGCATTAGTAGGAGCAGCGTTCCAATTGGTATTCTTGTTTAACTTCTTCTATAGTATTTTCTATGGTAAGAAAGCACCAAGAAACCCATGGAGAGCTACAACTTTAGAGTGGACTACACCTGTAGAACACATGCACGGAAACTGGCCAGGTGCCATTCCAGAAGTACACCGTTGGCCTTATGATTATTCTAAGCCTGGTTACGAAGAAGATTTTGTTCCGCAGACTGTGCCGTTAAGAGATGGCGAAAAAGATGGTGGACATCATTAATACATATAAAACTCCCGCAATTTGTGGGAGTTTTTTTATTTTGTTTAAATAGTTATATTATTCTTCTTTATTAAATAAGTTGATGAAATATGAAATCATATAATTTTGAACTAGACAATTTTTTGTATGGATTATTATTCCTACTACTGGCATTTTGTATTTATTTTTTAAATAAACGATGGATAAGGAAAATGAAAAATAAAGGTAAGGAGATAGATGGATATGATATATCAATAGTTTCTAATCGAATATTAGCTGTTTTTATGTTGACTTTATTGTCAATTGGGTTTGTGTTAAAATCTTTTAAATTATGGTGAAACAAACAATCTCTTTACAATTGCTTAAAGGTTGCTTAGAATTTTAATCATTAATTAAACCTATTTAAAAATCGGCAATTATTATTTTTTTCATATTCATCATTTTTTTAAAAGCTTCAGGTTTTTTATTTAGTTCTTCCCAATTTTCAGGACAAACCTGCCAACTTAAACCATATTTATCCTTTAACCATCCGCAAACACTTTCTTCACCACCATTTGTTGTTAAAGCATTCCAATAATAATCAATTTCATTTTGATCCTTGCAAGGAATCATAAACGAAACAGATTCGTTAAATTTAAACATTGGTCCGGCATTAATACCAATAAAACGCATACCCATAATTTCAAATTCAACTGTAAGAACTTTTCCAGCAAAATCTTTCTGAAAATCTGCCAAACCTTCTGCTTCGGTTTTAGGATAATACGTTGTTCTAATAATCTTTCCATCTTTAAATATTGTAGTGTAATAATCGGCAGCTTCTTTTGCAGTGCCATCAAACCATAAATTAGGAATTATTCTTTGCATAGCTTTATTTTTTAAATTGTTTATAATTTATTAGCTAATTTAATAAATTATAAACTTATATAACTTGTATTGTTACAAAGAATAACTGTAGATATGTTGTGCTTAATATGTATACTGTATTAATTAGAATATATAAGTTTAATCCAAATAAAATCGTAATTACATCTTTCAATAATTTCCAAAATCGGTATATATTTGTTATAGACAATTAATCATTAGAAATGAAAGAAACCGACAAACATAACGAACGAATTGCAAAAATGATCTTTGCATCGGTGTATCCACACTATGTAACCAAGGTAGAAAGCAAGGGTAGAACAAAAGAAGAGCTTCATGAAGTGATTGAATGGTTAACTGGTTTTAACGAAGAAATGCTAATGCAGCTTATAGATGAAAAAATTACTTTTGAAACTTTTTTTAATCGTGCTACATTAAATCCAAATGCCGAATTAATTAAAGGAGTCATTTGTGGTTACCGGATAGAAGAAATAGAAAACCAGCTTACAAAAAAAGCACGTTATCTTGATAAACTGGTTGATGAATTAGCAAAAGGAAAAGCCATAGATAAAATATTAAGAAAATAATTCCTAAAAATTATGAAAGCATCGGGCAATACGGTAGAACAAATTTTGGCAAATGTGCCACAGGAAAGACTAGAAGCTTTCAACAAGCTGCATGAAGTTATTGTAAAAAATCTGCCAAAAGGTTTTGAAGCAGCTATTAGTTATGGCGGATTGGGTTATGTGGTGCCGCACACCATTTATCCGTCGGGGTATCATTGTAAACCAATAGAACCTTTGCCTTTTGCTGGTTTGGCATCGCAAAAAAACTCTATAAATTTTTACCACATGGGTATCTATTCCGATCCTGATTTGTTAGATTGGTTTGTAAACGAATACCCAAAACACAGCAAATTAAAGCTAGATATGGGCAAAAGTTGTATCCGTTTTAAAAAGTTCGATCAAATTCCTCATGAACTTATTGGTGAACTAATGCAGAAAATGACAGTTCAGCAATGGATTGATCTGTACGAAAGCAAACTTAAAAAATAATCGACTTAAAAATTTAGAAAAAAAATGAACAGACAAATTTTTATTAATCTGGCAGTAAAAGATCTTCAACAATCAATGAATTTTTATACCGCAATGGGCTTTACCAACAACCCGCAGTTTTCAGACGATACCGCTAAATGTATGGTTTGGAGCGAAAACATTTTTGTGATGCTTCTTACACACGAAAAATTCTCCTCTTTTACAGCAAAGCCAATTGCCGATACAAAAACCAATGTAGCAGGTCTTTTTTCATTGTCTGTTGATAGTGTGGAAGAAATGAATAAAATAATGGAATCGGGCATAAAATCTGGCGGTACAGAACCAACCGAAATGAGAGATTACGGTTTTATGCAGCAACGCACATTGGAAGATTTTGATGGTCATACCTGGGAAATCTTTTTTATGAATATATCTAAAATTCCTACCGAACAACCTAAATAACAGGTTTTAGCAATTGATATGTTAAACGATATACAGATTACTACCGGCAGGCTGATTCTTAAAAGCATTACGCCTGCCGTTATACATAACCTGTTTCATACCAAAACCAAAGATGAAATCATAAGTTTTTTCGGGATCGATGAACAAGGATACGAACATTATAAAAGTATGCACGAACAAGGAATGGAAACCCATCGGTTGTCGATGTTTTTCTTTTTATTGATTGATAGGCAGACAAACCTGCCAATTGGCGAGTGCGGTTTTCATACATGGAACAAAACACATGCACGGGCAGAATTGTTTTATTCGTTAAAAAATGATTCCGATAAACAGAAAGGACTTATGACGGAAGCTTTACCTCTTGTTTTAGATTTTGGATTTTCAACCCTAAAACTTCATAGAATAGAAGCATTGGTAGCCAATTGGAATATTCCTTCGGTAAAACTACTGCTTCGTCACGGTTTTGTTAAAGAAGGCATCAGGGAAGATTACATAGTTAACGATAAATACGAAGATTCAGATTGTTATTCTTTATTACAGCATGAGTGGAAACATAATAAATAACTGTGCAAATGGATAAATACAAAGAAACTTTTGATACATGGAATAAGATTGCCCAACTATATCAAGACAAGTTTATGAATTTAGATTTGTACAATAATTCTTATGATTATTTCTGCTACGCAATTACAAAACCAAATGCAAAATTGCTGGAAATTGGCTGCGGTCCCGGAAATATTACCAAATACCTTTTAGAAAAGAATTCAGATTATGATATTTTGGGAATTGATATTGCTCCGAATATGATTGAACTGGCGAAAAAGAATAATGCTACTGCCAATTTTGCTGTTATGGATACGCGTGAAATCAACACACTTAATAGTAAATATGACGGTATTATTGCAGGATTTTGTCTGCCTTATCTTTCACAAACCGAATGTCAGGATCTTATTTTAAATTCGTATGAGTTATTGAATGATAAAGGCGTAATTTATTTAAGTTTCGTTGAAGGTAATGTAAAAGATTCGGGTTTTAAAGTGGGAAACGCAGGCAGGGTTTATTTTTATTATCACAATCTTAACGATTTAAAAGATCAACTTATCAAAATTAAATTTCAAGAAAAAGAAACTTTTAAAGTAGCCTATAAAAGATCAGAAACCGAATCTGAAATACATACAATACTTGTTGCTAAGAAAACTACTTAATATTATTTGTTGATACCTGTCAGCAACAATAACTCTTCGGGAACAGATTAAATCATACTTCTATCAGAATTTACAATCTTCTCAAAATCATCCATTTCTAAAAAAGAATAAAACTTTCAGAAAAAAACAATATCTTATCCCAACCTTTCAGGTGTTTTGGTACTCTTTATAATAAAGATACATTTATATGGATGAAAACTTAATTAACCAGTGCAGAAAAATGGATCGTATGTCGCAACGGCAGATGTACGAGCTGTTGGCTCCCAGATTATATATCGTGTGCAAAAGATATTTAAAGCAGGATATTGAAATAGAGGAAGCCTTGGCAGATGCCTTTTATACCATTTTTACAAAGATGGATCAGTTAAAGGAAAATGCCGCTTTTGAGGTTTGGGCTAAAAAAATAGTGATTAACCAATGTTTGCTGACCATTCGTAGAAAATCGGATCGACAAATTTATATGGACGATATGACGGTAGCGCCTTTTGCTGCCGAAGAAAACGATGCATTGCTAAATGAACAGGATGTATTGAAACTACTTGATTACCTGCCGCAAGGTGCTAAAAACATTTTTTGTTTGTTTGCCATAGAAGGTTATTCGCACAAAGAAATTGCCGAACAGTTGAATGTTTCAGAAGGAACATCCAAATCGCAACTCAATGTAGCCCGTACCAAACTAAAGGAATTAATAGAACTGTATTACAATCAAACACCTGAAAGCTATGGAAAATCAAGATAAAAATATAGAAAAATACTTCCGCAAGCTGTCGGAAGAAAATAAACCCGAAGCATTCCCGAATATGGATAAGGTTTGGGAAAAAATCGAACAGAAATTAGATCAAAAAGAAACCAAAAAAGTAATTCCTTTCTGGAAATATGCCAGCGTAGCAGCTGCGTTGTTGGTTTTTGTTTCGGTTGGAATTCAGTTCATAAACAACACTCCCGATGAAGAAAATCTGCCTGTTATAAAAGATCAGCGAATTGTGATTGATGAACACAAGGGAAAAGAAATTCTGGAAGAACAAAAAGCATCGCAAAAAGATATTTACGCTTTTGAAGAAGAAGTTAAAAAAGATACTGCTGACAAGAATAAACCTACATCTAATGGGAAGAAATCAAATACAGTAATAAAGAAAATTCGAAAAAATGAAATAGAAAGTAAAACTATTTTCAAAGAAGTCGAAGGTATAGTCAAAACTCAAGATGGCGATCCAATTTCAGGCGCATTAATAATGGTTGCAGGGACCACTACTTGGACAGAATCTGATATTGAAGGAAGGTATATTATTAAGGCGACTTCTAATGATAAATTAAAAATAGAATATTCTGGATATTACACGCCTATGGTGAATATTCCTAAAGAAAATGAGTATGTGACTATTACTTTAACTGAAGATAGAAAAGGCTTATCAGGTAATCTTATCGCAGATGCTGATATTTCTGATGAAGAATATGATAGAATAAGAAAGGAGCGATTGAATAGATCTAAAAAAGAAATAATGCTTGCGAGTACAGTTACATCAAAAACAATAGAAGGTCGACCAAACGCTTCGTTTATTCAAACCTTACAAGGACAAGTTCCGGGATTGAATATTCGTTCTCGTACAAAGGTGGGCAGGTTTTTATCTAATTTAAAACCTAATTTTAAAAGAAAAAGTAAAGTCCAAGAAAAAAAAATAACCGAACCTCAAAGAGAAATTCCAAAAGAAATTCCAAAAGTGATTCAACCAATTTCTATTGATACAGAATCGTATGAATCGTATCAGGAAAATTTGTTTGAAAGTAGCAGTGTAAATCCGGTTTCTACTTTTTCGATCGATGTAGATAATGCAGCGTACACTAATATCCGTAGAATGATTAACAACGGGCAAACAGTTCCAAAAGATGCGGTGCGAATCGAAGAAATGATTAATTTCTTTAAATATGATTATCCAAAACCAACAGACAGTCATCCGTTTTCGATCAATACCGAATACAGTGATGCGCCTTGGAACCAAAATCACAAACTCTTGAAAATAGGCTTGCAAGGAAAGGAAATTCCTACAGGTAATTTGCCAAAATCTAATTTCGTTTTTCTAGTAGATGTTTCCGGATCTATGGATTATGTAAACAAACTACCGCTGTTAAAGGAATCTATGAAGGTTTTGTTGAATGAATTGCGCCCCGACGACCGGGTTTCCATTGTATATTACGCAAACGGTGCAGGTGTTTTGTTAGAACCTACCAAAGCATCTGAAAAAAACAAAATCATAAACGCCATTGATAATATGCGTGCTGGTGGAGGAACTTCGGGTGCTGCAGGTTTAGATCTGGCATACGAAATGGCTGCAAAACATTTTATTAAAAACGGAAACAACCGTATTATTTTGGCTACCGATGGCGATTTTAATATCGGTAAATCATCTGATAAAGAAATGCAGGAACTGATTGAGGAAAAACGTAAAAGTGGTGTGTTTTTAACGTGTCTTGGTTTTGGAATGGGCAATTATAAAGACAGTAAAATGATTACGCTTTCTAAAAAAGGCAACGGAAATTATGCGTATATTGATAATA
The DNA here is from genome assembly GCA_040391585.1 of Paenimyroides ummariense. Classification (GTDB taxonomy): domain Bacteria; phylum Bacteroidota; class Bacteroidia; order Flavobacteriales; family Flavobacteriaceae; genus Flavobacterium; species Flavobacterium ummariense_A. The sequence goes on from JBEBXO010000002.1 coordinate 107,933, forward strand.
TTCAGGAAGCAAACCGATTTTTAGGTAAGGAATTTAAAGGCAGTATGTATGCCATTGCTAAAGATGTTAAAATTCAGATCGAATTTAATCCGGCGCATGTTCAGGCTTACCGATTGATTGGTTATGAAATGCGCAAGTTACGAAACGAAGATTTTGCAAACGATGCTATTGATGCTGGCGAATTAGGCAGCGGACATACGGTTACGGCTCTTTACGAGGTAATTCCAACAGGTGTTAAAAGCGATTTTTACCAACAACCTGCCGAATTGAAATATACCGAAAATAAAGCTGCAGAAAACTATAAGAACGAATTAGCAACGGTAAAGTTTCGATACAAAAATCCTAAAGAAGATAAAAGTATAGAAATGGTTCAAACCATTGAAAATACATCAACAGATTTACACAATGCATCTGCCGATTTTAAATTTGCTTCATCGGTAGCGTGGTTCGGATTAAAACTGCGCGATTCTAAACTAATTACCAATAAAGAGAGCAGTCATATTGTTAATCTTGCACAACAAGGCAAACAAAACGATAAAGACGGTTACAAGGCAGAATTTATACGATTGGTAGAAAGTGTAAAGTAGCATAAGTTATTAAGATTATATTTTTTAATTTTGTAGTTATATTTTGTAAATCAGAACGGTAAGCATTCCGTTCTGATTTATTTTTAAATTAAAACCGCTGTGTTATAGCATAAATCTGTAAAGATGATAAAAGAAAATTCATCGCCTTTTGAAAAATACCTGCCATTGGTTGCAGCCGTAGCTATGTTTATGCAGTCGTTAGACGGTACCATACTTAATACCTCTTTACCAAGCATCGCTGCCGATATGAATTATTCGCCGCTAGAAATGCAGTCGGTAATTGTAAGTTATACCTTAACATTGGCGTTGTTTATACCACTTTCGGGCTGGTTGTCAGATAAATTCGGTACCAAAAAAATGTTTATGTTTGCCGTATTTTTGTTTACGTTAGGATCTTTCTTTTGTGCCATTTCGGTCGATTTGCTTACCTTGAACCTTTCACGTATTCTTCAGGCAATTGGCGGTTCTATGATGGTTCCTATTGCTCGTTTGGCTATTCTGTATCAGTATCCGCGCAGCCAACTTTTAAAAATTATGAACTATATCACCATTCCGGGATTATTAGGTTTGGTTGTGGGTCCAAGTTTAGGTGGTTTTTTGTCGGATAATTTTTCTTGGCATTGGATCTTTTTAGTAAACCTGCCTGTGGGTATTTTAGGAATTGTTTTAGCACTTAAAATTATGCCTAACTTTAAAAATACGGTTGGTAAGTTTGATATTTTAGGATTGATTTATTTTAGTACAGCATTGGTGTTAATAACCTTTGCATTAGAACTAAGCAGCGTAGGTATCAATCATTATTCGTTGGTTTTAGGGCTGGTTGCAGCATCGGCTTTATTGTTTGTGCTGTATTACAAGCATTTCAAAAAAACATCAAAACCAATTATCGACTTAAATCTTTTCAAGATACGAACTTTGCGCATTGGTTTAACCGGAAGTTTAATAACCCGTTTCGGAATAAGCGGATTGCCTTTTCTATTGCCGTTAATGATGCAGGTTGGCTTTGGTTTTTCGGCGTCAAAAGCAGGAATGATGTTGTTGCCATCAGCACTAACAACCATTGCCATAAAACCTTGGATTGTTCGTTTGGTGAAGCATTTCGGTTATCGAAACATTTTAATAAGCAACACCTTGTTTTTGGCGGTAATTATCTTTGTTTTTAGTTTTATGCAGAAAGATACACCACTTATGTATTATATTTTGCTCATGATTGCTTACGGAGCCTTTACATCGATACAAATGACGGCGATGAATACCATTTCGCTAGCCGATTTAAACGACGATCAGGCAAGTGGAGGCAACAGTTTACTGGCAATTATGCAGCAGTTGTCTATTAGTTTCGGAATATCTATTGCTGCTTTAATTTTATCATTTTATAAAGATACCATGAACTTTTTTCAAGGCGATTTGGTTACTGCTTTTCATTATACCCTAATAACATTGGCGGTTTTAACGGCATTATCCAGCTTAACGTTTACAAAACTTAAAAAAGGTGATGGAGAGAAAATGTCGAGATAAATAGAAAAATTTCAAAAAAAAATGTATATTTAATACTCTCTTAAGTGGATTTTATGAAAAAGATTCTTTATTTTATTACAATGTTTTCTATTTTCAGTTGTCAATGCAATCATGATGAAAGTGATAGGTATTTAATTGATGGTAGTGACAAAGCTTATTTAATAAATTATATGAACGACATTAAATATGTTGATCAAAATGGTGTAGAAATAATAGCAGATTTTTTGAATCCCCGATTTTATTTTGAACAAGATGAAAGTATGAGTGGTTGCAGCTATAGTACTACAGAACATGGTAGCCAAGAAGTAAATATAGGAAATTATAATGGTATAATTTCATTACATCATTATCCATACTTACGACTTATGCTTGATGATGGAGTTTCACAAAATTATCTAATAATATCGAATCAAAAAGACATAAATTTAGATCATAGTTTACAAAATATAGATATTTATGGTATGGAATTTCAAAACGTGTTGGTTTTAGAAAATACTAATAAATATGGCGCTTGGAACATTGAAAAAATATTATACAGCAAAACAAACGGTATTGAATTTATATTATTTGCAGATGCTACTTGGTATAAGCGTGTACGATAACACTAAATAACTCTGACAAATTTTGAACTTTGTCTGAGTTTAATAATTAATAAAAGCCCAACATTACGTTGAGCTTTACATTATAAAAATTTTAGATAAAACATAAAGACATAAATCTTTCGTCTTTCATCTATTCTCTTTCGTCTTAAAGAATATTACTTCTTAAAAAATCCGCCTAAAAGATCGCCTAAACCACCTTTTGTTACAGCGCTAATAGCATCGTCGATACCTAATTTACCGTCGCCGTTTTGATCTAACATAGAAGTTGCGCTTCCGCTGGTTAACGATCCTAAAATATCACCAATGTTAAAATCTCCACTTTTAGCTTTACCCATAATCATATTTAAAATTTGAGGGATAATGCTGCCAGCAAAACTGCCCGATGTACCTGCATCTAAACCAACGTTTGCACCTAATTTAGATGTTAACGATTCAATAATGCTTTTTACAATTGGGTTGCTTGTTAGCGAGTTTGCATCTGTTCCACCAAACATGTTCATTAATTCGCTCATGTTACCGCCCGAAACTGCATTTTGTAAGCCTTCTATTAAAGAACTGCCTGTTTCTTTAGCCACACTACCTGCCAAATTGTTAGAAATGTTGTTGTTTCCCACTACTTCTTTTTCTGTAAGCTGATTAATAATCTGCTGAATTTGATCCATCATTTTTTTCTAAAAAATTTTAATTAATGTTATAAAGATATTAAAAAATTCATTGTGTCAACATTATCTGCGTAATTCCATAAAGCAGGTGTTTGTGTTGATCCAAACGGAATGCTGTTTTGTGTTAGCTGGTTTGAAACTACACACTGAATTTTATTTTCATCGGTATTTAATCGTTCTTTAATTTGATCGAGATCGTCATAAAACTCGTAAAAAACAGAGGAAATAGGCGAGGTGTACGAAGTGTCTTCTTTTATGGTTAAAAAACCGTTGTCTAACAAATTAAAGTTGCTCATTAAAAAAACAGCTTTGTTGTAATCGTAATTATTGACGTATTTATCGTCATTGATTAAATCTTTGTAAGCAAACATTGCTTCAAAAAACAAATCGAAATTATAATCTTTCGGCACAAAAAGTTTCGATACATTTCTACATCCCAAACCAAAATATCTAAAAATATCTTCGCCTAAAGCAACTAAATCTTCTTTAGTTTCACTGCCGTTTAATACAGCAACAGAATTTCGGTTTTTTCTGATGATATTCGGATATTTCCCAAAATAATAATCAAAATAGCGTGCTGTATTATCGCTTCCTGTAGCAATTACGGCATCAAAATTTTCTAATTTATCTTTTGTAATTTCGTATCTATCTTTAAATTGCGGTTCAACTGCGCTAATGTATTTCATAAGTAGCGGAATCAACGATTTGTCGTTAGATGACAGCTTAATCAACGCTTTATTTCCCGATAGTAATACCGATAAAATATCGTGAAAACCAACCATTGGTATGTTTCCGGCTAATATTAAACCTATCGTTTTTAATTTTTCGTCTTTTAAATCGTATGCAGAAAGCCATTTGGTTAAATGTTCGTTTGTAAGTGCATCGCTCCACGATTTAAAAGCAAACTCTAACTGTTCACGTTTAAACCAGCTGTTGCTTTCGTGCAATTGATCGATCAGCAAAACAAAAGGTTCAAAAAACACATCGTTAAACAATACGTTCGGGTTTTGTTGGTAAGGTTGTTGGGTAAACTGTTTTAAAAACGCACCTAACTGTACAAATGCGTCTTTTTTATCTTCTAAAATCATATAGATTTGTTTGTAAATTGTTTATGCAGTACTTTTGTACAAAGTTACATTAATTATATAAAATCCTTGCTATGGCAATTATAATAACCGATGAATGTATAAATTGCGGCGCATGCGAACCAGAATGCCCAAATACTGCAATTTATGAAGGTGCCGACGATTGGCGTTGGAAAGATGGTACAAAATTAAGCGGAAAAATTGTTTTGCCTGATGGAACAGAAATAGACGCAGAAGATGCACAAACACCAATTTCTGACGATATTTATTACATTGTTCCGGGTAAATGTACCGAATGTAAAGGTTTTCATGAAGAGCCGCAATGTGCAGCCGTTTGTCCGGTTGATTGTTGTGTACCTGACGATAACCATGTGGAAAGCGAAGAGCTTTTATTAGAAAGACAGGCTTTTTTGCATAACGAATAGTTAAAAGCTTCGCCTTTTGTGAAGCTTTTTTTATTTTTATTGAAATTAAAACTTTATATGAAAAAGATATTTTTACTTTTTGCTGTTGCAACCCTTGTAGTTTCGTGTGCAGCGAAGAAAGAAATTAAAGAAGATCAAACATTATTAAACGGAACTTGGGAATTGGCATCGGCAAGTTTTAGTAAAGATTTATCAAAAGATTTTAAAGAAGGTTTGCCTACTTTAACTTTTGATAGTGCCGAAAATTTATCGGTTTACGGATATGATGGCTGTAATAGAATTAACGGAAAAGCGGCTTTAAAGAAAGATCAGGAAATTAGCTTTCCTAGTCAGTTCATTTCAACTATGATGGCTTGTAATAAAGTGAAAAGCGATGATTTTAAAAATTACCTTACGCAGGTAAAAACATACGATTTAAAAAATAATGTATTGATTTTAAAATCAGATTCGGGCGAAATGAAGTTTCATAAGGTAACCTTAAACGGAAACTGGTATTTAGATAAAATTTACGTAGGAAAAATTAAAGCTGCCGATTTGTATCCGTATAAAAAACCATTTATTAAGATCGATATTAATCAGCCGGTTTTTTCTGGAAATAGTGCTTGTAATGCCATTAACGGACAATTATTGATGTATCAAAATACAATGAAATTCAATCATATTACATCTACCAAAATGTTCTGCGACGGTGTAAACGAAAAAGTTTTTACCAATGCTTTAGAAAAAGTGACACATTACAAATTAGAAGGCACGCGCTTGATTTTGTTAGAAAAAGATAAGAAAATAATGGAACTTGTTCAACAGTATGAATAAGTAAAACTTTTTGTCAAGCTGAACTGGATTCAGCTTCTCATATATAAAAAATAAAAGTCGCTTTTAAAGCGACTTTTTTATGATCTTAATTAACCTTTTCCCACCACTTTTCAAAAACCTGATTTTGCTGGTTTAAATAAATTACTTCGCCAATTTTGGGTGTAATTAATTGCGATGTGGTTTGTTTTGTACTCGCCATACTTACACGTTCTAAAGGTTCTTTCCACGGATGATTTGCCAGTTTAAATTTAGAACTGTGCACCGGAAAAAATCTTTTTGCCTGTAAATCGTTACTTGCCTGCACAACTTCTTCGGGCATCATGTGAATGTATTTCCATTTTTTATCGTACTGTCCGTTTTCTAAAATGGCTAAATCAAACGGACCATATTTTGTACCGATCTCTTTAAAATGTGTATCATAACCACTGTCGCCACCTAAATACAATTTCAGATTTTTTGTCTGTAACACGTACGATGCCCATAAAGTGGTATTTCGTTTAAAGCTTCTGCCCGAAAAATGTCGAGCTGGTGTTGCGGTAATCTTGATAGAATCGGTTACAGATGTATCTTCATACCAATCTAATTCGGTAATGTTTTCTTTCGGAAATCCCCAATATTCCAAATGTTCGCCCACACCCAACGGACAAATGATTTTACTTACTTTATCTTTAATATTTTTAAACGACGAATAATCTAAATGATCGTAATGATCGTGTGTTAAAACTAATACATCAATTTCAGGAAGCGCTTCGCAAGTAAACAGATCGGCACCCATAAAAGCGGTATTTGTTCCATATAAAGGCGATGCATTTTTGCTTAAAACAGGATCAATTAAAAACGATTGTCCATCAATTTTCATGTAGTAAGACGAATGCCCAAACCAAACCATAAAATCGTCTTCAATGGTTTTTTCTAATAAATTCGTTTTCACGCAAGGAATACTGTCGGTTGGTTTGGTGTGTTCAATTTTAGAAAACAGCAGTTCTTTCATAACAGTATAATAATTCGTGTCTTCTGAAAGAGCCGGTGTGTTTGATAAATTTTGAAACTGACCGTTTTTGTAATGTTTAGATTTTTTAATTCGTTCTAACCGATCGCCCGAAGGTTCTTTTCCGAACAACGGATGTTGCAGAAAAATAAGCGTGCCTACAATTATAAGCCCAATAAATATAAAGATTGTTGTCATTAATTTTTTTCGTTTTATTTTCATTAGGCGAATGTGCAAAAATTAAATTAAACCTAATGTTAATAAAAACAGAAAAGTCAAGCTTTTAAACTTGACTTTTTTATTTATTTTTCTGGAGCTTGATCGATCAAATCCATAAACTCATCTAATTTTGGTGTAATGATAATCTGCGTTCTACGGTTTTTGGTTTTACCGGCTTCGGTGTTATTATCGGCAATTGGGTTAAACTCTCCACGACCACCAGCTGTAAGTCGTTTTGGGTTTACACCGTACTGATTTTGCAATGCCTGTACAACTGATGAAGCTCTTAAAGAACTTAAATCCCAATTGTTACGAATGTTTTCGCGTTTAATTGGCACGTTGTCGGTGTTACCTTCAATCAATACATCGTAATCTTTATAATCGTTAATAATTTTGGCAACCTTATTTAAGGTTTCGCCAGCACGGTCGGATATTTCATAACTGCCTGATTTGTACAACATATTATCGGCTAATGAAATGTAAACAACACCTTTTAAAACCTGTACATCTACATCGCGCAATTCTTCACGACTTAACGAACGGGTTAGGTTGTTGGTTAATACCATATTTAAAGAATCGCTTTTGTTTTTGGTGTTTACCAAATGCTGAATGTATTTGTTGCTTGCGTTAATCTCATCGACCAATTTAGAAATGTTTACATTACCTTGTGTAATACTTTTATCTAAAGATCCTTGTAAAGATTCTAACGTTTTCTTTAGGGCGTCGTTAGCAGAACGTTCTTGTGACAACATATCTTCCAAGCTTTTTACACGGGCATTGCAAGAGCTTAAATCTACTTCTGATTGATGAAATCGTTGTCCTAATCCTTTATAATCACTTTGAAGTTGCGTGTAGTTTGCCTGCAAGCCTTCATACTTTTTTTTAGAAACACAACTTGTTAAGCCAATGGTTCCTAAAAGAATTACGGGAATTAAAATTCTTTTTCTCATAGTTTATTTTTTTAACGATTCCTATAAAGGTACGAATTTCAAAAAAGAAACTCCTGATTTTTCAGGAGTTTTTGTGTTAACTATTTGTAACGGGTCTGTTTTTAGCAGTTGCCCAAATGTAAATTCCGGCAATTATAAACGGAATACTTAACCACTGTCCGGTAGAAAGTAATCCTAATGAAGATTCAAATCCGCCCTGACTTTCTTTAACGTATTCAACCACAAAACGTATCAACCATAAGAAAACTAAAAATACTCCGAAGATTTTTCCTAAATAGTTGCGTGCATCGGTTTTCCAGTACATAAACATTAAAATGATAAACAAAATCACGTATCCAAAAGCTTCGTATAATTGCGTTGGATGACGAAACGGAATGGCTTCTAAAATAGAGGTAAATCTAGGATCGGTTTCTATTAGTTTGTAAGCTTCGTTTTTATTTGCAGCCTGTGTAATGCCTAAAAGGTTGTTTGTGCGCCAAAATTCATCTTCACGAATAAATTTAATACCTAAAGGAAACGATTTGTCTACAATATGACCGTAAATTTCGGAATTGAAAAAGTTTCCAAATCGAACAAAAACACCGCCAATAGTTATTGGTAAAACCACACGGTCTAAAATCCACAGCAACGGTTTTTTTATTATTCTACTGTAAAAGAACATCGCTAAAATAATTCCAATAGCAGCACCGTGACTTGCTAATCCTCTAAAACCAGTGAATTCAAATTCAGGTTCAAATTTAAATGGCAATAATATTTCTTTTAAGTTGTGTTGATAATAATCCCAACTGTAAAAAAATACATCGCCTAAACGTGCGCCTAAAAGGGTTGCAATAAATGTGTAGAAAAAAAGTTTGTCTAACTCGTCCTGTGAACGGTTTTCACGATCAAAAACTTTTTTCATAATAAAATAACCCAATGTAAATGCTACTACAAACATTAAGCTATAAAAATGTAAGGTAAAACCTGCAATGGTAATTCCTTCGGAAGGATTCCAGATCATATAAAATATTTTTAGTTTTTAAGGAACAGGATCGTAACCCGATTTTCCCCACGGATGACATTTTGCAATGCGTTTTATACCTAACCAACTGCCTTTAAACAAGCCGTGTTTTTTTAACGCTTCTAACGTATAATGCGAACATGTAGGAGTGAACCTGCACGATGGCGGTGTTAGGGGCGAAATTACCAGCTGATAAAAACGTATTAGTACAACAAAAGGGAAAATGAGTATTTTTTTGAGTTGTTCCATAAGTATCAAAGATAAAAAAAGCTACCGTTTAAGTAGCTCTTTTTTGTAAAAAATTATAAGGTAAAAGTTGTGCCTTCTTTGCCGTCTTTTAAGTCGATACCGATTGCTGCCAATTGATTTCGAATTAAATCGGACTGTGCAAAATCTTTATTGGCGCGCGCCAAATTACGCATATCAATCAATAAGTTTACAACTTCTTCTAATTTAGTGTTATTACCAGTGTTTTCACTTGCGTATAATCCCAACACATCAAAAACCAAATTGTTCAATGTCTCTTTTAAAAGATCTAAATCGCCTGCCGAAATGGTTGCTTTGTTTTCTTTAACCGAATTAATGAATTTAACCGCTTCAAAAATCGTAGCAATTAAAATAGGACTGTTAAAATCATCTAACAAAGCATCTAAACATTTCTGTTTCCATTCTGATACATTAAAGGTAGAGGTTGAGGAAGTATTTAAATCGGCAAGTGATTTTATAGCATCCATCAATCGATCGAAACCTTTTTCTGATGCCAACATTGCTTCGTTAGATATATCTAAAACACTGCGGTAATGTGCCTGTAAAAAACAGAAACGCAATACGCCCGGTGTAAAAGGTTTTTCAAAGAAATCGTTCTCACCAGTAATTAACTGCATTGGTAAAATGTAGTTTCCGGTAGATTTGCTCATACGTTGCCCGTTCATAGTCAACATATTTGCGTGCATCCAATAACGAACAGGTTCTACTTCGTTACAAGCTTTTCCTTGCGCAATTTCACATTCGTGGTGCGGGAATTTTAAATCCATTCCACCACCGTGAATATCAAACTGATCGCCTAAGTATTTGGTGCTCATTGCGGTACATTCTAAATGCCAGCCCGGAAAACCATCGCCCCAAGGAGACGACCAACGCATAATGTGTTGTGGAGAAGCTTTTTTCCACAATGCAAAATCCTGCGGATTCTTCTTTTCGTTTTGTCCGTCTAAATCTCGGGTGTTTTCAAAAAGTTCTTCGATATTTCTGCGCGAAAGTTCACCATAGTTCAAACCGCGTTTGTTGTATTCCAACACATCAAAATAAACCGATCCGTTACTTTCATAAGCAAAACCTTTATCGATCAGCTTTTGGGTAAGTTCCAATTGTTCAATAATGTGACCTGTTGCGGTTGGTTCGATAGTAGGAGGAAGCAGGTTGAACAACTTTAATACGTTATGAAAATCAACCGTATATTTCTGAACAATTTCCATTGGTTCCAACTTCTCTAAACGAGATTGTTTTACAAAACGATCGTTATTTACATCGCCATCATCGGTTAAATGCCCGGCATCGGTAATGTTCCTCACATAACGCACCTTGAAACCCATGTATTGAAGGCTTCTAAAGATAAAATCAAACGAAAGAAAAGTGCGAACATTTCCCAAATGCACGTTGCTGTAAACTGTTGGTCCGCAAACGTACATGCCCACTTTATCTTCGTGTAAAGGTTTAAAAAGTTCTTTCTCTCCCGTTAAGGAATTGTATATTTTTAGGTTTGATTTCATATTGTTACGCAATTGCGAATTAGCAAATCAACGATTACTAAAACTGTGTATCTAATTTAATATAGTCTAAAAATTCTCTGCGGGTATTTTCGTTTTTAAAAGCACCGCTAAATTCTGCCGTAACAGTAGAGCTTTCTATATCGCGAATACCACGAGAATTTACACATAAATGTTTGGCATCTACTACACAGGCAACATCTTCGGTACCCAATACACGTTTTAATTCTTCAACAATCTGAATAGTTAAACGCTCTTGCACCTGCGGACGTTTTGAGTAATAATCTACAATACGGTTCATTTTAGATAAACCAACTACTTTTCCGTTAGATATATATGCCACATGTGCACGCCCAACGATAGGTAATAAGTGATGCTCACAGGTTGAATAAACCACAATGTTTTTTTCAACCAACATTTCGTTATACTTATATTTATTGTCGAAAGTTGATGAGGAAGGTTTTTTAGCAGGATTTAATCCGCCGAAAATTTCCTTAACAAACATTTTTGCTACACGGTTAGGAGTGCCTTTTAAACTATCGTCTGTAAGATTCATACCTAAAGTGTTCAATATATTCTCGACATCTTTTTTAATTAGTTCGATTTTTTCATCGTCAGAAATAGCAAAAGCATCTGCCTTTAACGGTGTATAATCGCTTGTTCCTATATGGTTGTCACCCATATCTTCGTGTAACGCATCTGATTTACACATAATTTTAATAGTATTTATTTAAAAAATAGTAAGGTGCAAATATAATGAAAACCACTTAAACAAACTGTTTTTATTGGTAATTTACAAGAATATTGTCTTTAATATATAGTAAGCTAGCAAACAGTTATGTGTTAAAGTTTGTGTTGTTTAAAAATTTTTACAAAAAAAACTTAATAGTTTCTTAATTTTATGTAAATTTCGCTTTTGAAATCAAAGTGTGTTTTTTTCACGTTTATTTAACTCATAAAAATTTATTTAACTAACTATGAGAAACAAATATTTATTAATACTGTTTTTAGTAACCAGTTTCTTGGGGTATAGTCAGCAGTACAATTATGTTGATATTGATAATACCTACACTGCGGAACAGCTTGTGAAAGAGGTTTTGGTAGGGGCTAAGTGTGATTTGGTATCTAATGTAAAATATCAGTATTGCGACGGAAGTCCGGGTTCTAAAGCTATTTATCCTTTAGGTTATTTTCAGAAAAATGGGTCTACTTTTCCGTTTGATGATGGTCTTGTTTTGACTACAGATAGATCAGAATATTTTGAAGGTCCTATTGATATAACTAAAAATTCTTTTCCTTTGAATAATCAGTTTAGATGGACAGGGGATCAAGATTTGAATGATTTGATTAATGATTCAGGTGGTTGGGGAGCTGCACTACCTAAAACTATTAGGTCAGCTAGTATTGACTTTGAATTTGTTCCCATGCAAAATACTGTCACTTTTGAATATTTGTTTGGAGGGAATAGTTATGTTGGATGTTATTTGAATTGTGAAAATGCAGCTATGTTTGGTGCTTGGCTAATTGATATGACTACCGGTATTGGAGAAAATTTAGCAAAAGTGCCTGGTACTAATGACCCTATTTCTCTTGCTACTTTAAGAGATTCAGCCAAAACAGGAGCGGGATGTGCATCTGTAAATGCTCAGTATTTTGGTAATGCTTATGGGGGTGGGGCAAATCAGTTACCTCCAATAACTGCTGCTGTAAATCTAGTTGGTCAAACTCAAGCATTGACTTCTATGACTGCAAATGTTGTTGTTGGACGCAAGTACCGCATTAAATTGGCTATTATTGATTTTTGTGAAACAGGAAATCACCACAGTGCCGTATTCTTTAAGGCAGGAAGTTTTGATATTGGTGATTTAAATTTAGGGGATCCTCAATTAATCGGTAACGGTGACGGTTTATGTGTAGGCGACAGTTATACTTTAGAGTCAGGTTTAGATCCACTTTTATTTACTTTTGAATGGTTTAAAGATGGAATTAAAATACCTGGACAAACGGGACCTAATTTAGTGGTGACACAAACAGGTGATTACAGTGTAAAAGGATTTATTCCAAACGTGAGTAACTGTATAATGGAGGCAGAACCTGTACGTATAGAATTTTTCAATTATGTAAGTATTCTACAACCTAAAAATTTATCGTTATGTCCAAGTGCGGGTACCAGTA
>JBEBXO010000003.1:0-94617 GCA_040391585.1 Paenimyroides ummariense
ACAAAAGCTTGCAGCGGAAAGCCCGACCCGCCCATTAAAAGGCGGGGAACGCCCAAAGGAAAAGCAAGAAATACTAAAAAAGCGCTTCAAAAATTTGAAACGCTTTATTTTATTTTTCGATCTCTTTTAAAGAGTCCATTTTTTTGTTTGCGAGGAATCCTTTAATATCTTCAAAATGCTCTTTTACTCGTTTGTTTCCAAATTCGAAAACCTTTTCTGCTAAGCCGTCTAAGAAATCACGATCGTGCGAAACCAAGATTAATGTTCCGTCGAAATCGCGCAAGGCATCTTTAATAATGTCTTTGGTTTTCATATCCAAGTGATTTGAAGGCTCATCTAAAATCAATAAGTTAACGGGTTCTAACAACAATTTAATCATTGCTAAACGCGTTTTTTCGCCACCCGAAAGTACTTTTACCTTCTTTTGAATATCATCGCCATGAAACATGAACGCACCTAAAATATTTTTTATTTGCGTACGAACATCGCCAACGGCAATTCTGTCAATGGTTTCAAAAATAGTTGCGTTTTCATCTAACAACGCTGCTTGGTTTTGTGCGAAATATCCAATTTGCGCATTGTGACCAACTTCTACCGACCCGCCATTGATTTCGATTTCCTTCATTATGGCTTTAATCATGGTTGATTTACCTTCGCCATTTTTACCAACGAAAGCTACTTTTTGTCCGCGCTCGATTACCAGATTGGCATCTTTAAAAATTAATTTATCATCATAAGATTTTTCAAGGTCTTTCACAATCACCGGATATTGCCCTGAACGAACTGAAGGTGGAAACTTCAACTTTAAAGCTGAGTTGTCGATTTCATCAACTTCGATAGGAACAATTTTTTCTAACATGCGCACGCGAGACTGCACCTGTTCTGTTTTAGAGAACGTTCCACGGAAACGATCGATAAACGCCTGATTGTCTGCAATGAATTTTTGTTGTTCTTCGTAGGCTTTTTGCTGATGAATTCTTCTGTCTTTTCGCAATTCTAAATAATGAGAATATTTTGCTTTGTAATCGTAAATTCTCCCCATAGTAACCTCGATGGTTCTGTTGGTAATGTTATCAACAAACGCTCTATCGTGCGATATGACCATTACGGCTTTTGCCTGATTGATCAAGAAATCTTCTAACCATTCAATACTGTCCATGTCCAAGTGATTGGTTGGCTCATCTAACAAAATTAAATCGGGTTTTGTTAATAAGATTTTTGCCAATTCGATACGCATTCTCCATCCACCAGAAAATTCTTTGGTAGGGCGATTGAAATCTTCTCTTCCGAATCCAAGACCTTTTAAGATTTTTTCTACTTCGGCTTCATAATTTACTTCTTCGATTGAATAATATTTTTCAGATAATTCTGAAACTCGTTCAATCAATTTCATATATTCATCGCTTTCGTAATCGGTACGAACGGTTAACTGCTCGTTAATATCGTCGATTTCTTTCTTCATATTTAAAACCGATGAAAACGCTTTTGAAGTTTCTTCTAAAACCGTGCAATTATCTTCGGTTAATAAATGCTGTGGCAAATAAGCAATAACCGCATCGCCTGGAGCCGAAATGTTACCTCGCGTTGGCTTGTTTGCACCCGCTACAATTTTAAGTAAGGTAGATTTTCCCGCACCATTTTTACCCATAAGGGCAATTTTATCGGTTTCATTAATGGCGAAAGTTACTTCGCTGAAAAGTGTTGTTCCGCCAAATTCTACGGCAATATCGTTTACTGTAATCATTTTATAAAAATAAGTTGTGCAAAGATAAAATAAGATGTGATAAAAAAAAGCTAACGGTTTGTTAGCTTTTGGATTTATTGTAGTAATGAATTGTTTTAGATAGTATTTTGAATTACTATACTTTAAATTATTTGGTATATTCTATTTGAAATGCAGGAGAACTAGAATAAGAATGATATACTTTCAAAGGAAAATTATCTTTATTATAGCTATAACTAAAATGTTCATCATTCCAAGCATTGGATACATAATCAACAGTAACAACATTGTTTGAATAATTGTAGTTAATTGAGGGATGTATATAGTAAGCAGCTATGTATGCTTTAGCCCAGTATGGAAGTTTAACATTTTTAAATACACCGTTTTTATTATCATATTTAAGGTTGGCTTGATGTCCATTATTATTAAAAAAAGTAATATTACCGTTAGAATCATTATTAAATATTCTATTAAACGTGGTAGAGTACGATTTAATTTCCATAAGCACACCTTGATTATCAACTATATACTTATCGATATACTTATTGCTTGATGTATTTCTTGTTAAAAAAACTGTATCTTTAGAATAATTAAAATCAACTGTATAGGATTCATTAACACCAAGTTTTTTGATAAACTTTAGTGTATCACCAGAATACTCAAAATCCGTTTTTTCATATAAAGATCCCTTTGTTTTTTTTGTTATTTGAGCAAACCTATTATCGTTGTTGTATTTAAATTCAATTACATCATCATCTCCCGTTGTAATTTTAATTGGCAGATTAGCTGTAGCGGTATTACCTCCGCCTCCGTTATTTCCACCACCATTGTTTACACCACCATTGGGTGCAATATTATCATCGCCTCCGCAACTTTGCAGACTCATAAGACTACTTGCTAAAAAAGCTACAAGTAAAAGTTTTTTCATTGGTTATTAATTTGAAATTTACATAAAATTAACATTTTTTCACAATTATACAAACAATTAATATTAATTACCAAACCTACTTTTCAAACTTATTATTCTTTAAAGTAAACTGCAACAAAATATATCCTAACAAAGCGGCGATTGTAGAGGATATTAAAATAGCGAGTTTTGATATTACAATATCTTCCTGATTTGAAAATGCCAGATTGGTTATGAAAATCGACATGGTAAAACCAATACCGCCCAAACAAGCAACCGCAAACAATTGTTTCCAGTTAACAGCATTTGGCAGTTTGCACCAACCTAACGAAATTACAAAGAACGAAAAAAACATAATTCCTAAAGGTTTTCCTAAAATTAATCCAAAGTAAATTCCTAACGCATTGTTGTGTAGCAATCCGTTAATTGCGGTTGCATCGATCAAAACAGCGGTATTCGCTAAAGCGAACAATGGTAATATAATGAAAGATACTGGTTTTGCCAAGCTGTGTTCTAATTTGGTTGATAACGATGCTTGTGTTTTTATTTTACTAAATGGAATGGTAAATGCCAATAAAACTCCGGCTATTGTTGCATGAACACCCGATTGCAGCATAAAATACCAAGCAAACGCACCCAATATCAAATAAAGCCACAAATAATTAACATTACGCTTTCCTAAAATAAATAGCACAGTTAAAATTCCTAGAGAAATTAATAGGTTGATTCCATCAAAATTTGATGTATAAAAAAAGCCGATCACCAAAATTGCCATTAAATCATCGATCACAGCCAAAGCGGTTAAAAAAACTTTTAATCCTAAAGGAACTCGGCTTCCTAATAATGATAAAATTCCCAAAGCAAAAGCAATATCGGTAGCCATTGGAATTCCCCAACCGTGCGCCGTTGTAGTATCGTGATTAAAATACATATAGATAGCGGCTGGTACTAAAACACCACCAATTGCAGCAAATACAGGAAGCAATGCGGCTTTTACATTTGATAATTCGCCTGTATAAATTTCCTTTTTTAGTTCTAATCCCACAAATAGAAAAAAGATTGCCATTAAACCGTCGTTAATCCAAAATTCGATATTTCCTAAAGGCAGCATGGTTGTCCAAAAATGATGGTATTCATTGCCAAATGCAGAATTAGCAACAATCAATGAAAAAATCGTACATAAAATCAATAAAATTCCCGGAGCTTTTTCGTTTGATAAAATTCTTGATAAAGTAGATTTGGAATTCATGATTAGGATTTTAGAAATGATGAAAAGCGAAATTACATGAATTACAATTTTGAAACAAGAACAATCGTACAAATTGAATATTTTGCAATTTTATACCACTCTTTTTAATTATCTTTGCTCATTAGATTGAACAATATATGGAATCGGTTTTAGAAACAAACAAACCGGCTACTGGTAAACCAAAATGGTTACGTGTAAAATTACCAACCGGCAAAAAATATACAGAGTTAAGAGGTTTAGTAGATAAATACAAACTTCATACTATTTGCACTTCAGGCAGTTGTCCAAATATGGGCGAGTGTTGGGGCGAAGGTACGGCTACTTTTATGATTTTAGGAAACATTTGTACCCGTTCGTGCGGATTTTGTGGTGTAAAAACTGGCAGACCTGAAACGGTAGATTGGGACGAACCTGAAAAAGTAGCTCGATCTATTAAGTTAATGAATATTAAACATGCGGTTCTTACTTCTGTTGATCGCGACGATTTAAAAGATGGTGGTTCAATTATTTGGGCTGAAACTATTAAAGCGGTTCGCAGAATGAGTCCAGGAACTACCATGGAAACATTAATCCCTGATTTTCAAGGGATCGAAAGAAATATTGATCGAATTTTAGAAGTAGCTCCTGAAGTGATTTCGCATAATATGGAAACTGTTCGCAGATTAACTCGAGAAGTTAGAATTCAGGCAAAATACGATCGTAGTTTAGAAGTTTTACGTTACTTAAAAGCAAACGGAGCTAAAAGAACTAAATCGGGTATTATGCTTGGTTTGGGCGAAACCGAAGAAGAGGTTATACAAACCATGCACGATTTACGAAATGTTGGTTTAGATGTTTTAACTATTGGGCAGTACTTACAGCCAAGTAAAAAACATTTGCCTGTAAAAGAATTCATTACGCCAGATCAATTTAAAAAATACGAAGAAATAGGTTTAGACCTTGGCTTCCGCCACGTAGAAAGTGGTGCGTTGGTACGCTCGTCTTACAAAGCACAAAAACATATTTTATAATAAATTACACGGTCGTTCTATAAGAGCGACCTGCTTTTTTAAACGCATAATGAAAATAAAAATCGCTATTAACGGATTTGGACGCATTGGTCGAAACCTTTTCCGTTTACTGATTCATCATCCGCAGATTGAAGTTGTTGCCATTAACGATTTAGCCGATACCGCAACTATGGCTCATCTGCTAAAGTACGACAGTGTGCATGGGAAATTATCGGAAACCATTTCGTTTGATGAAAAACATTTAATTGTAAATGACACCGAAATTACTTTTCTACACGAAAAAGATATTACAAAACTAAATTGGAAACCTTTCGATCTTGATTTTGTAATTGAAGCTACCGGAAAACACAAAACAGCTGATTTATTGCAGCATCATATAACAAACGGTGCAAAACGTGTAATTCTTTCGGTTCCGCCCGACGATAACGAAATTAAAACTGTTGTTTTGGGTGTAAACGAACATATTTTAGATGGATCCGAATCAATTGTATCCAACGCAAGTTGCACTACCAACAACGCAGCGCCAATGGTTAAGGTCATCAATGAACTATGTGGATTAGACAAAGCTTTTATTACAACCGTTCACTCCTACACTACCGACCAAAGTTTGCACGATCAACCCCATAAAGATTTACGCAGAGCTCGAGGTGCAGCACAATCGATCATTCCAACAACGACAGGCGCAGCGAAAGCATTGACTAAAATTTTTCCTGAATTTGAAGGAAAGATCGGTGGCGGAGGTATTCGCGTTCCTGTTCCCGATGGTTCTTTAACCGATATTACCTGTTATGTTAACCGCGATGTTTCGGTTGAAGAAATTAACGAAGCGTTTAAAAAAGCAGCTAAAAATCAGTTGCAGGGAATTATTGAATACACAGAAGATCCTATTGTTTCTGTTGATGTTTTAGGAAACACGCATTCTTGTTTGTTCGATGCTCAATTAACCACCGTTTTAGAACGAATGGTAAAAGTTGTAGGCTGGTACGATAATGAAATAGGATATTCTTCAAGATTGATTGATTTAATCGGGTTTTTATCAAATAATAAAGAGAATTAATATATTTGCCAAAAATTATAACATATACTCCATGAAAACAATAGACAAATTAATGGCACGCAGCGGCAATCAGTGCGAATTATGTGCAGCAACAGAGAATTTATCAATTTACGATGTTCCACCAACAGCAAGCAATTTATCAGATCGTGAAATCTTGGCTTGTGAAACCTGTTTAAGTCAAATCGAAAAAAGAGAAGAACTAAACGCAAATCATTGGCAATGTTTGTCTACATCTATGTGGAACGAAAATTTACCAGTACAAGTAGTTAGCTGGCGCATGCTAAACCGCTTTAGAAACGAAAGTTGGGCTGCCGATTTATTAGATATGATGTATTTAGATGATGATACATTAGACTGGGCTAAACAAACCGGAGATCACGAAGGTGATGGCAGCATTGATTTACATAAAGACTGTAACGGAAACATTTTAGTAGGTGGCGATACCGTAACATTAATTAAAGATTTAGATGTGAAAGGATCTACTTTAAATGCAAAAATTGGTACCGCTGTAAGAAATATCCGTTTGGTTCATGATAACACCGAACAAATAGAAGGAAAAATTGATGGTCAACAGATTGTAATTCTTACAAAGTTTGTAAAAAAACAAAGTTAATCTGCTATAAAATTAAATAATTAAAGGTTCTGTTGTTAAAATAGAACCTTTTTTATTTCTTAACATTTTTTGGCATACTGTTTGAAAAATGCTTACTAACAAAACAATTATTCATTTCTTTAAACAAAACTTGTTATGAAAACATTATTCACATTAGCACTTTTAGCCGTTACAACAATAGCAAGTGCACAGCCAGGACACGGAAGAGGACATGCAAAAGGACACCATAAAAATAAATCGCATAACAAACACTATTCTCATAAAAATCACAGAGACTATGACGACCGTTACCGCCATAACCAAAGAAAAGTTGTTAGGTACGACGACCGCAGAGATTATCATTACCATGTAGATCGCGAAATGAGACGTTACGATTTTTTACGTTTATCGCAAGCACAACGTTCTAGATTACAGGTATCGTTAAATTTTATGGTTGCCAACAATTATGGTCCGCGCGATTACGAACGTAGATTACGCAGAGATTTGGGTACTATTTTAACCCGCGATCAGTTTGGGTTATGGGAACGCAGAGCTTACAACGGTAGCGGAAATACCTTTGTATTTAACTTTAACAGATAAATCAATAAAATAAATCCAATAAATAAGAAAACCTCCGATTAAATTATTAATTCGGAGGTTTTTCTCTATATATAATGATAATTCTTGGTAATTAGTATCAACAGAAACTATCAGATTTTCGTCAGTTTGAGCTTGTTGAGAACTTATAAGTTTGAAAACTTCGCGAATCCTGTCTTTACATCTCAACTTCGATCAATGTGAAATTTACAAAAAGCTTCACTACGTTACACTACTCAAAGTAACGATAAAATTATCTTGTAAACAATAATTCGCGGTATTTAGTCAATGTCCATAATTCATTATCAACCATTAACTCTAATTTATCTGCGTGGTAACGAATTTCATCAAAATAAGGTTTTACATTATCACAGTACGCATGCGCCATTTCTTCGGCAGATGTTAAACTGTTAGCAGCTTTACGAGCGTCTTGCATTGCGTGAATTTTTGAATTTAATTCATTCACATGCATTGAAATTTTCTTTAAAATTAAAATTTGCTCTGTAGCATATTGTTCGTATTCTGCCCCGAAAATCTCTTTTAAACCTTTAATATTTTCAATTAATAAGTTTTGATATTTAAACGCTGTAGGAATAATATGGTTACGAACAATATCACCCAAAACGCGCCCTTCAATCTGCACTTTTTTGCTGTATTCTTCCAACTCTATTTCGTAACGCGATTCTACTTCTGTGTGATTCATCACGTTTAATTCACTAAACAAATCGAATGCTTTTTTAGAAACTTTCGCTTTTAAAGCAGCCGGTGTAGTTTTATGGTTCGATAATCCACGTTGAACCGCTTCTTCTTCCCATTCTTTACTATATCCGTCGCCTTCAAACAAAATGTGTTTGGTTTCTTTAATATATTCGCGCAATACATTAAAAATAGCTTCGTCTTTCTTTAAACCGTCTTTTTCAACCAACGCTTCCACTTCGTTTTTAAAATCGATCAACTGTTTTGCAACAATAGAGTTTAGTGTTGTCATTGAAGTAGCACAGTTCGCTGTTGAACCCACTGCACGGAATTCAAATTTATTTCCAGTAAAAGCAAATGGCGATGTACGGTTACGATCGGTATTATCTAATAAAACGTCTGGAATTTTACCAACTACATTTAATTTTAAATCGGTTTTTTCTTCTGGCGATAATTTTCCGTTAGAAACTCCTTCTAATTCTTCTAATACTTTAGTTAATTGCTGACCAATAAAGATTGATATAATTGCAGGTGGCGCTTCGTTTGCTCCTAGACGGTGATCGTTTGATGCCGATGCAATAGATGCTCTTAACAATTCTTCATACGTTGCTACTGCTTTAATGGTATTGATAAAGAAAGTTAAAAACTGTAAGTTGCTGTTTGGTGTTTTACCTGGTGCTAATAGATTTATGCCAGTATCTGTTGCCAGTGACCAGTTGTTGTGTTTTCCTGATCCGTTAACACCTTTAAATGGTTTTTCGTGAAACAAAACTTTAAAATGATGACGTTCTGCAACCTTTTGCATTACATCCATTAATAAAGAGTTGTGATCTACAGCTAAATTTGTTTCTTCGAAAATAGGTGCTAGTTCAAATTGATTTGGAGCAACTTCGTTATGGCGTGTTTTTACAGGAATTCCTAACAACATACACTCATTTTCTAAATCGCGCATGTAATTTAAAACTCTTGTAGGGATCGATCCAAAATAATGATCTTCTAATTGTTGACCTTTTGCAGAAACATGTCCTAATAAAGTTCTACCTGTTTGTAAAATATCAGGGCGCGATGCAGCCAAAGCATCATCAATTAAGAAATATTCTTGCTCCCATCCTAAAGTAGGAGTTACTTTTTTTACATTTTTATCAAAGAATTTCGCAACTTCTGTAGCAGCTTCGTCAATTACAGACAATGCACGCAATAAAGG
Source organism: Paenimyroides ummariense (assembly GCA_040391585.1). Classification (GTDB taxonomy): domain Bacteria; phylum Bacteroidota; class Bacteroidia; order Flavobacteriales; family Flavobacteriaceae; genus Flavobacterium; species Flavobacterium ummariense_A. Next base: position 9,036 of record JBEBXO010000003.1, read on the forward strand.
TGCTTTATTATCTAACGCTTCACCTGTGTACGATACAAAAACTGTAGGAATACATAAAGTTGTTCCAAAAATAAATGCTGGCGATGTTGGATCCCAAGCACTGTAACCACGTGCTTCAAAAGTATTACGGATTCCGCCGTTTGGAAAAGAAGAAGCATCTGGTTCTTGTTGTGCTAAAGCAGAGCCACCAAATTTTTCAACAGGATCAGAACCGTCAAAAGATGTTTCAAAGAATGCATCATGTTTTTCGGCAGTTGTACCAGTTAATGGCTGAAACCAGTGTGTGTAGTGTGTTACGCCTTTACTCATTGCCCATTCTTTCATACCAAGAGCAACGTAATCTGCAATTTTACGATCTATTTTTACTCCATGATCAATTGCTGAACGTACTGCTTTGTACGCTTCTGATGTTAAGTGTTTGCGCATTGCTTTATCATTAAAGACATTGCTGCCAAAAATTTCTGATTTTTTACCTAAATCGGCAACTGAAACTGCCGGACGGTTACTTGCTGCTTTTAAAGCTTCGAAACGAAAAGATGCCATAATTCTTTGTTTGTGTTGTTTTATGGCACAAAAATAAATAAAAAATTATTACAAAATAAAAACACCCCTATTTTTTTTAGGGGTGCATATTAAATTTTTATGTTTATTTTTTTATCTGTAGTGTTTTTACAGGGGTGTTTTCTAATCCTAATGCTTTTATTGTAGCATTGTAATCACTGTAATTAGTTTTACCGTAATATCCGCCAGGCACTACAACTACTCTGAATGTTTGGCGATACACAAATTCATTATATTCTGCATTTGTTAAATCGTTCACTGGGAAATTTGCCGAAAAGTAAACTTTAACATCGTAACGAGTAAAATCGTAATCATATTTCACTAAATCGCTACCTCCTAAATTATAAGAAACCGGAATTAATGTCCAAGAATTACCTTGCCATCTGTACACCAACACATTGTCGTTATCGTAAATTGGTGTAGTAAAATTCCAAGTTGCAGAATAAGTATAAGTATCTTCTTGTGTACTTAATGTTTCATTTGGTAATTCAAAAACTTGTGAATACGCATCGCTACCATCGTGATATTCTTCAATAGTACAGCTTTGTAATGCTGTTAAACCTATAAATGCTGTTAAAAGTAATGCTATCTTTTTCATAATACTATGTGTTTAATGTTTAAAATATCTTTTATACTAGTCTTTATTCATTAATCGTGCCAAAGATTATCTTCCGTGATTTTTTTTGTAATTTTGTTTAAAATTAATAGAATTATGAAAAACATTTTCTTTAAAGGTCAGGTTTTATGGAGCATGATTGATGCCAACCGACATTTACGCCATTCTTCTTATAGTGATTTATGTACACAGGCACGCAGCAATTTAATGAGCAAAATTGGTTTATCGGTAAACGAATGTGCCAAATATGGTATTGCTCCTATTCTTTTTAGAGAAGAAACAATTTTTCACAGAGAAATTAAAATGGATGAAGAAATTTCAATCGCTGTTGAAATGACCAAACATACAACTGCTAACAATCGTTTTTCTATAACCCATTTTGTTTACAAAGCCGACGGAACTAAAAGTGCAACAGTAAATGTTGATGGTGCTTGGTTTGATCTGCAAACAAGAAAACTAACTGCCTTACCCGAAAATGTTGTAGAACTTATCAATCTAATTCCAAAAAACGAAGATTTTTCAGAAGAATAAAAAATCGAACATTACGTTCGATTTTTTATATTATTATTTATTTTTTCGAGAAAACTTCTATTACTTCATCTTCTTTTCCATCTCCATCAATATCAATCATACCTTTTAGTTTTAGCTGATCTGCCGATTTTTCAATGATTGTTCCCCCTTGAAAAAAGTTCGATCCATTCAATTTCAATACATTATTAATAACAGTGTACGAGCCATAAAACTTTTGCGACTCACAAGGTGGTGGCGGTGTTGTTTTTCCTTCAACATCACTTTCTAAATAATCAACAATTTCAAAAGTATTAAACTCGTTTAGTTGCAAATAATCTCTTCCACATTGAGGATTTCCTTCATACGGTTTGCTTTCGCCATTAATAATCACTTCTTGCGGATACCATTTACCTACCAAAACATCGACCTGATTGTCGTCATCGTTACAACCAACAAATGCCAATGCTAAAAATAAAACAATACTAATTTTTTTCATATTCTTTAAATTGAAACTCCTAAATAATTACTTGGAGTTATTTGTTTCAATTCGTTTTTAACCTCCTCATTAACATTTAAGGTATCAATAAACGCATGAATTGATTTTTGATTGATTACATCGTTGGTACGTGTTAAATCTTTCAACGCTTCGTACGGATTTGGATATGCTTCGCGACGTAAAATGGTTTGAATTGCTTCTGCAACCACAGCCCAGTTATTTTCTAAATCGGCTGCAAATTTGGTTTCGTTCAGCAATAATTTATTCAATCCTTTTAAAGTAGCTTCAAACGCAATAATGGTATGACCAAACGGCACGCCTATATTTCTTAAAACAGTACTATCGGTTAAATCGCGTTGTAAGCGAGAAATAGGTAATTTTGCTGCCAAATGTTCAAAAATAGCATTGGCTAAACCTAAATTTCCTTCAGAATTTTCAAAATCGATCGGGTTTACTTTATGTGGCATGGCAGAAGAACCCACTTCGCCTGCTTTTATTTTCTGCTTGAAATATTCCATTGAAACATACGTCCAAATATCACGATCTAAATCAATAATAATATTGTTAATGCGTTTTAAAGCATCGCAAAAAGCAGCAAAATGATCGTAATGTTCAATTTGTGTTGTCGGAAATGAATGTTTTAAACTTAAAACGCCTTCTACAAAGTTTTCTCCAAATGCCTGCCAATCGTTTTGTGGATAAGCTACTTTATGCGCATTGAAATTTCCTGTTGCGCCACCAAATTTAGCAGCAAACGGAATGTTGTTTAACAAACGTAACTGCTCTTCTAAACGAACAACAAAAACCAAAATTTCTTTTCCCAAACGTGTTGGCGATGCTGGTTGCCCGTGCGTGCGTGCTAACATTGGAATGTCTTTCCACTCTACACTTAACTCTTTTAATTTATTTATCAACTGGATAAATGTTGGCATATACACTTTTTCAAAAGCGTGCTTTGTTGATAAAGGTATTGCCGTGTTGTTGATGTCTTGAGAGGTTAAACCAAAATGGATAAACTCTTTAAATTCTTGTAAACCTAACTGATCAAATTTATGTTTTATGAAATATTCAACAGCTTTAACATCGTGATTGGTTGTTTTTTCGGTGTTTTTGATCCAAAGTGCATCTTCTGTAGAAAAATCGTTATAAATTTTTCTCAATTCAGAAAACAAATCTTTTGATACGTTTGCAACTTGTGGCAACGGCACTTCGCATAAAGCAATAAAATATTCAATTTCTACTAAAACGCGATATTTTATAAGGGCTTCTTCCGAAAAATAATCTGCTAATGGAGCTGTTTTTGATCTATATCTTCCATCAATCGGAGAAATAGCATTTAATTCTGTTAACATAAATAGTTACAATTTTTAAAGAACAAATATACTGCGGTTTTGCCAACTAAAAAAACATAATTCATTTGTAGGCATAAAAAAAGAAGCATTTCTGCTTCTCTTTCTTCTTTATGATTTACTCCATTCTAAAATAGAGTTTCTATTCATTTTTACATAATCATCGTTTCCTGCTTTTTCTGCCGCCGATAATGATTGCTTAGCGGTTTCAATGGCTCCTTTTTTATCGCCGTTTGCCGCTTGAATTAACGATTTTTGACGCAACATATAAAAAGGTGCTTCGCCATTTTGCATTGTAATTGCTCTATTTACATAATCTAATGCTTTTTTTGTATCGGCTTTAGAGGTAAAAAGATACACACCTGCGGCGTAATAATCTGAAGCTTTAGATGCCTCATTTAAACCTGTATTTATACTTGTCATTGCTATTTTGTGCGTTGGTACTTTAAACGGTACACTTACCAAAGTTTTTTCCCACGAAATGTCTAAAGTAGCACCTTCGTTGTTTAATGGGTTAACGGCAATTGTTAAATATTCTACGTCTTTTACAAGAGTTTGCGGATTTACTGTTGTTTTTAAAACCACATCGGCATCATTCCACGTTTTTGGCAATCCCCAATTATCGGTTGTTTTATAAAAAATCACATCCCATGATGCTGCTTTTGGAATAGTGTACAAAGCATATTTACCTGCACTTAAAGTTTGTCCGTCAACTTCAACATCGGTATCAATTTGTATGGTTGTATTTTGGTTGGCTCCAGTTCTCCAAACTTTCCCATAAGGTACCAAATCGCCAAAAACCAAACGTCCTTTTTTAGCCGGACGAAAATACTCTACTTCTACTTTTGTTAAACCCACAGCTTGTTCAACATCGGCCTGTAAACTTGCCTGTGGCGTTTTAATTTGTGCATTTACATTCATTGCAAAAACAATTGCAACTGCTAATACTAACTTTTTCATTTTAATTTATTTTGAATAGTTTGTAATTCCTTCTTTTAACCAATTTTCATATTCTGACACTTCTGGTGTGTAACCAACCGGTGTGTTTAACGAATTGCCTTCGTTATCTAAAACAATATAATAAGGTTGTGCATTTGCCTGATATTTTTCAATTTGAAAATCGCTCCACTTATTACCTACTGTTTTTATTTTTTTACCTGTTGTTTTAGAAACGTATTGTTCGGCTTCTGGTAATTTATTAGGAATATCAATGTATAAAGATATTAAAACAACCTCGTTTTTCAAAAGTTTTAACACATTGGTTTCAGACCAAACATGCTCTTCCATTTTGCGACAGTTTACACAAGCTTTTCCTGTAAAATCTAATAAAACCGGCTTATTGTGCTCTTTGGCATAGGCCATCCCTTCTTCATAATCTAAAAAGGCTACAATTCCGTGAGGCCCTTCTTCTGCCCCTTCTGGAATTGTTGATGCTGTTGCAGAACCTCCTTTTGAATTTCCTACACCATACGGACTTTCAGAATACGTCATTGGCGGTGGAAAACCAGAAATGAGTTTTAACGGAGCACCCCACAATCCTGGAATTAAGTAAATAGTAAAAGTTGATACCAATAACGCCATAAATAATCTGCCTACCGATATTTTTTCGATTTTAGAATCGTGCGGTAACTGAATTTTTCCAAACAAATAAATTGCCCACGCAGCAAAAATAGCGATCCATATTGCTAAAAACACTTCACGTTCTATCCAATGTTTTTGTAAAACCAAATCGGCATTCGATAAAAATTTAAACGCTAAAGCTAATTCTAAAAAACCTAACGAAACCTTTACGGTGTTCATCCATCCACCAGAACGCGGCATAGAATTTAACCAGCCCGGGAACATTGCAAACAACATAAACGGTAATGCCAATGCTAATGAAAAACCCAACATACCTATTAAAGGCGCAGTTCCTCCTTTAGACGCTGCTTCTACCAACAAGGTTCCAACAATTGGTCCAGTACAAGAAAATGATACAATTGCCAATGCCAATGCCATAAAAAAGATACCGATCATACCTCCGCGGTCAGCTTGTTTGTCAACTTTATTTGCCCATGAATTAGGTAACATAATTTCAAAAGCACCTAAAAAAGACGATGCAAAAACTACTAACAATGTAAAGAAAATAACATTAAACCAAACGTTTGTAGACAATGCATTTAAAGCATCTGCTCCAAAAATTTTGGTTACTATTAATCCTAACAATACATATATAATAATAATAGACAAACCATAAATAATGGCATTTTTAATTCCTTTAGCTCGTGATTTACTTTGTTTGGTAAAAAAACTCACTGTCATTGGAATCATTGGAAAAACGCACGGAGTTAACAAAGCTGCGAAACCCGAAAAAAATGCAATGATAAAGATTGACCACAATCCTTTTTTTTCTGATTTATCTGTTGTAGGATTTTCTGCAATTGGTTTTGATTTATTTAGCGTATCATTTGAAGCTGCTGCTACAGCAAGATCTTCAAAATTTTGAACTTCCTTTGACGAAACAGCTTCTAAATCAAAAACAAAAAATTTATTTTGTTGAATACACATTTCTACACAAGCCTGATAAGAAAGCTCTACCTGAACGGTTTTAACTTCAGGATTTGTAATTTTTATGTTGTGGGTAAAATGCGCTTCTTTGGCAAAATAATACTCGTCTACACCAAAAATATCATTAAATTTTTTAGTATATTCACTTTCTTTAGCCTTGCCCTGAGGTTCGTAATTCCCTTCGGCATTGTTGTAAATAAATTCTAAAGGAAGCGCACCACCTTCAGGTGTAAATTGCGAATACATGTGCCATTCGTCTTCAATAGAAGCATCGAATTTAAGTTGATATTCTGTATCTGAAATTTTTTCGATACTTGTTTTCCATTTTACAGGATCTTGCACCTGTGAAAACCCCAAACTGGCTACAAATAAAACCAGCGCTGTGAGTAAATTTCTCATTGGTTTAATGTTATTTTATAATTTAGTTGATTGTTACTTGTTATTTTAAATCGATCATCGGCGCGCAAGCCAACAATCCAAATTATTTTTCCATCGCCATTTTCTAAAATCCAAGTATGTTCTTTTTGAATTTTTGACAATTTTTCATCTTTAAAAAATTTGGAAACCTTTTTCATTCCGTTCATTCCAAAAGGCTGAAAACAATCACCTGTTTGTTTGCGACGTAAAACCAAAGGCCATTTTAAAAGATTCGGATTTACGAAAATAGTATTTTTATCTGACTTATTTTCAATATTTTCGGTTTCTGATATATTTATTAAAATTGGAAGATGTAAAATATCTGATTTATTGCCTATAGAAAAAACTGTTTGCTCTTTGGTTTTGTCTTTAAAAACAATCAATTTGTTTCGATCTTTTAAAACGGTGTAGTTATCGTTTTTTAAAATTTTCCCAGATTCTGATTCTACTATTTTTTTAATTTCTTCTATTGAACTAAAACCAAAATCTTTTAAAACCTGCAGCAGATAGTGTTTGTTTTGATATTTTTCTGCTTTTTCTAAATCAATTTCCAACAAATTTTCCTTTAGCTTTACGCAATCTTTCTTAAAGAATGTAATAGCATCGTTAGCCAAAGACTGGGTTTGTTTTAAATGCTGAAGCGTGTTTTGAAACGATTTTAAAAATGCCGTGTTTTCTTCTTTTAATATAGGAAGTACCAAATGCCGCATTTTATTTCGAAGGTATTTTGTGGTAGCATTCGATTGATCTTCCCTCCACGCTACTCCATTTTCGGTAGCATAATTAAGAATTTCCTCTCGAGAAAAATGTAGTAATGGTCGAATTATATTTTTGTTTTTTTCGGGAATTCCCACCAAACCATCAATTCCGGTTCCACGTGTAAAATTGATCAAAAACGTTTCTGCCTGATCGTCTAAATGATGCGCTGTTGCTATAAAATTTAATTTATTTTCTGTGCATAATTCTTCAAACCAGTTATAGCGCAATTCTCGTGCTGCAATTTGAATGGAAATTTTTCTGTTTTCAACAACCTGTAGGGTATCAAATCGTTCAATAAAAAAAGGAATGTTATTTTTTTTGCAAAAATTAGCGACCAATTGTTCGTCTAAATCACTTTCTTTATCGCGCAACTGAAAATTACAATGTGCCACAGCAAAATTTAATTGCAACATTTTAAACAAATGCAAAAGCACCATGCTGTCTACTCCACCACTTACAGCCAATAATGTTTTTCCGTTTAATAATTCCGGAAATTTTTGTTCTATATGCAGTTTAAATATATCTAACATTGTTGTAAAACTTTTTGCATTGCCTGTGCTTTCAACAAACATTCGTTGTACTCATCGGTAGCATTTGCGTTGATGGTAATAGCACTGCCCACACTGAACGATGCGTATTTATTTTCCTGATTGTACAAAATTGTGCGAATAACCACGTTAAAATCGAAATCGTTATTGGGCGTAAAATAACCAATAGCACCGCTGTACAGACCGCGTTTTGTTCTTTCGACCTCTTCGATTATTTTCATTGCCGATAATTTTGGTGCGCCCGTCATGCTTCCCATTGGAAAGGTTGATTTGATAATTTCGACTGGGTTTTGATCTGCAGAAACTTCTGAAACTACCGTGGAAATCATTTGATGCACTTGTTTGAAGGTATAAATTCCAAACAATTCTTCGACTTGAACAGATGCTTTTGTTGCAGTTATAGATAAATCGTTGCGAACCAAATCAACAATCATCACGTTTTCGGACTGTTCTTTTTTATTTGATGCTAAATTTTCTTTTAAAAGCAGATCTTCTTCAGTAGTAATTCCACGTTTTGCTGTACCTTTAATAGGTTGCGAAATTATTTTTAAACCGTCTTTTCTAATGTAACGTTCCGGAGATGCACTTAGTACAAAATGCTGGTTGAACTTGGCAAAACATGCAAAAGGTGGTTGCGAAATTTCATTTAATTTCCAAAATAAATCATTAGAATTCAACTGCACATTTTCTGCAAAAAATTCCATACAGTAATTGGCTTCGTAAATATCGCCACGCTGAATATGACTGATTACTTTTTGAAATCCTTTCTCGTATTCGTTAAATGTCAACTTACTTTTTACTTCAATATTTTCTTGTTGATCTGATTCTACAATTTTGATTGAAAGAATTTGCTGAAAATCATCATCTATCTCATCATCACACATTCCTAAATATTCAAATCGAATAGAATCTTCTTCAAAAAAAATAAGTTTCTTTGGCTGAAAAAACAAAAGATCGGGAAAATTCAATCCATCAGAATTATTAGATTCCAATTGTTCCACATTGTTTTTTAAATCGTAACTTAAATAACCAAACAACCAGTCATTGGTGTTTTTTTGATATTCATTTAATTGATCAAAAGCATTGAAGTAATCGGTTTGCAGCAACGTAAAAGCATCAAAAGCCAAAACAGCCTCATGTGTGCTGTATTTGGCTTTATATTTGTTAGATTCTAAAAAAACAACTTCGCGAAACTGCTGCGCCCACTGAAGCATTTGTTTTTTAAAATCGGGAATATTTTGTACCTGATACGTTTGTGAAAACCGTTGCATTAACTTTTTAAAATTCTGTTTAATTTATCGTTTATTTCCTGTAAGAAATCTGTATTTGTAATTTGTTGTGTTTCTTTATTGAAGTTTTCTGAAAAAGATGCAAAAGCATAACTTTCGTAAACTTCGCAACCAAAACGTTCGATCATTTTCTGTAAACTTTCGTTGGCACCTAAACCACCACGTTTTCCGTTTGATGTACTTAAGACAAATATCTTCTTTCCTTGCAGAAAACTTTTATCGGCACGCGACAACCAATCTATAATATTTTTTAAAAATGCAGATAAATTGCCGTTGTGTTCGTTTGTGGTAATGAAGATGTGTTCAAAAGCATCGATCTGACCTTTTAAAGAAACAATGCCTGCTGGCGATTTAATTTCGCGTTCTAAATCTTCACTAAATAAAGGAATATCTAATGTTTTAAGATCAACAAACGTGTGCGTTACTTTCAGTTCTTTTAAAACCGCTTTGGTTAACTGTTCGTTGATTGATTTTGATGAGTTACTGCCTACAAATACTAACATAAACCTATTGTTTTAAAACGATTAATACTTAATTTCTACGTTTAATTGTCTGTTTTCTTTAACTGCGTTTTTATCCATTATTGTTCCAACGGTAACACCAATAGCCACACCAATTGGCAAACCTATTGCAAATAAACCTGGGTTTCCTAACAAGGTTCCGGCTAAAACACCTAGTGGAATACCAAAAACTGTCATTCCAAGAGCTAACCAAAGTGTTCTATAATAATTTTTTGGGACTAATTTTAAGTCCTTTTCTATTAATCTTAAAATGGTGGTTTGCTTCTTTTTGATTACTTTTCTTAAATCGGTCGTTGTTAAAGAATTTGAGGAATTGATTTCATCAACTTCTTTATTGATTGTTTCAACAACAGTATCTGGTAATTCCCTATTTCTTAATTCGCTTAAAAGAATATCAAACTGATTGTAAAGCTGATTTAATCTGCTATCACTTTCTAAATTTTTTACTCCTCGTAATTTAATGATGGTCATAACTAATCTTCTTCTTCAACTACTTCGTGATTGTTCGAATAATTTCGCCAACGTTCGATACACTGTACCATATCTTGCGGTATTTCGGTATTAAAACGCATAAATTCTTTTTTAATCGGGTGCATAAAACCAAGCGTTTTAGCATGTAATGCTTGTCTTGGCAATACTTTAAACGTGTTTTCTACAAACTGCTTATACTTTGTAAAAGTGGTTCCTTTTAAAATTTTCTCGCCACCGTAACGCTCATCATTAAACAAAGTATGCCCGATAGATTTCATGTGTACGCGAATTTGATGCGTTCTTCCGGTTTCTAATTTGCATGATACCAAAGTTATATATCCCAAACGTTCAATTACTTTGTAATGCGTAACTGCATATTTTGCTCCGGTTGAATCATCGGGAAACGAAGCCATTTGCATACGATCTACTTTATGGCGACCAATATAACTTTCTATTGTTCCTTCATCGTCTAAAACATTTCCCCAAACCAATGCAACGTATTCACGCTCTGTTGTTTTTTCGGCAAACTGTTTTTGTAGTTCGCTCATGGTCCAATCGGTCTTGGCAATAACAAGTAAACCAGTGGTATCTTTATCAATTCTATGTACCAAACCAGGACGTTCTGAACTGTTTAAAGGTAAATTTTCAAAATGATACGCCAACGCGTTCACCAAAGTTCCTGTGTAATTTCCGTGTCCCGGATGCACTACCAAACCTGCAGGTTTGTTAATCACCAATAAATCATCGTCTTCATAAACAATATCCAACGGAATATTTTCTGGAACGATGATGTTTTCAAAAGGCGGTTGTTCCATTAAAACACGTACCACATCGTTTGCCTTTACCTTCTGATTTGATTTTACCGGAATATCGTTAATAAAAATGTTTCCGTTTTCTGCGGCTTTTTGAATTTTGTTTCGGGTTGCATTTTCAACCAAATTCATCAAAAATTTGTCAACACGCAATGGCGCCTGACCTTTACCTGCTTCAAAACGATAATGTTCGTATAATTCGTCTTCTATTAAATTGTTATCTTCTATCATTTATTAAAAAATTGAATCGATTTCCGGAGCAATGTCTTCATACATTTCACCCAACGAATCAGGTTCTGGCGTGTATCCTAACATACCATCACCTAAAATTAAATCGATTTTTGAATTTTTAAGTACTTTATCTCCTGCACGCAAAATTCTACCATCTTGTTCAATACGTAAAACAACATCTTTTGCAAAATCGGGTTCGTACTTTATCTGCCCTTTTATTAAGCCTAACGATTCTAAAATAGCCGTAGAATGGCGTAACGTTCTGCCATCTAAATTTGGTAAGCGTATTGATGAGTATCCTTTGGCATTAATTTTTACATAAATTTTACGCCCTTCTTTAACAGCATCATTTGCTTTAGGTTCTTGTTCCGAAATAGTTAATGGCGGATATTTAGGATTGAAATCAATGGTATCAATAATAATAATTTCAAAACCATTATCGGCAACGGTATTCATTGCTTTTTCAACCTTCATTTTTGTTAAATCGGGAACGGTAATTTCGTTTCCATGGCGTGTATAAATATTTAAAAACTGTAAGCTTCCAAAAATGAGCAAACCTACAATTACTATTGCCCCAATTAACGAGAAAATAAATTGCTTACTCTTTATAAATGATGTAAAACCCATAGCGTGATTTATTTTAGCAAAGTTATCAATTATGTTACGTGTATTTTTATAAATTTGTTTTAAAGTAAGGTAAATACATCTTACAAAAATAAAATATAAAAATACATTATTAAATGAAAAACGTAGCAATTATTATGGGAGGATATTCTAGCGAATATAAAATATCCTTAAAAAGCGGCGAAGTTGTTTATAATCATTTAGATAACACTAAATATAATTTATACAAAATACACATTTTAACAGAAGGCTGGTTTTATGTTGATGACCAAAACAACCGTTTTGTTATTGATAAAAACGATTTTTCGGTAACGGTTAGCAACCAAAAAATACAGTTCGATGTTGTTTTTAATGCCATTCACGGTACTCCGGGCGAAGACGGATTGATACAAGCATACCTAAAACTGTTGAATATTCCGCAAACTTCTTGTAATTACTATCAATCTGCACTTACGTTTAACAAGCGTGATATGCTTTCGGTTTTAAAACCTTACGGAATTAAAACAGCCATTTCGTACTATTTAAACAAAGGCGATGTGATTGCCGAAGAGCAAATTATTCAGCGTGTTGGATTGCCTTGTTTTGTGAAACCAAACAAATCTGGTTCTAGTTTTGGAATTTCAATGGTTAAAGACAGCGAACAATTGTTACCTGCTATTGAAAAAGCGTATGCCGAAGACGATGAAATTATTATTGAAAGTTATTTAAAAGGAACAGAAGTTTCGGTTGGTGTGATAAAATATCAAAATGATACAATTGTGCTGCCAATAACCGAAATTGTTACCGAAAATGACTTTTTTGATTACGAAGCGAAATACGAAGGAAAATCGAGCGAGATTACACCTGCAAGAATATCAGAAGATGAAAAGGTAAAAGTAGAAGATGTTGCCAAACGCATTTATACTATTTTAAAAATGGATGGTTTTTCACGATCGGAATTTATTTTGGTTAGTGGCGAACCTTTCTTATTAGAAATGAATACCGTACCTGGTTTAACTACCGAAAGTATTTTGCCACAACAAGCGCGTGAAGCGGGTATTTCTTTAAACCAATTGTTTGACAATGCTATTGAATTAGCCTTAAACCGTAGCCATTTTTAATGAAAAAAGCAGTTTTTCCTGGTTCGTTTGATCCTATAACAAACGGACATGTAGATGTTATAACCCGTGCGTTGCCTTTGTTCGACGAAATTATTATTGCTATAGGAAGCAATGCTGATAAAAAATATATGTTTTCTTTAGAAGAGCGAATGGGTTTTATAAAAGATACTTTTGCGCACGAGCCTAAAATAACCGTTGCCAATTATCAAGGTTTAACCATTGATTTTTGCAAAGAACAAAAAGCCGATTTTTTACTGCGTGGTTTACGCAACCCAGCCGATTTTGAGTTTGAAAAAGCCATTGCACACGCCAATAGATTGGTTTCGGGCATTGAAACCGTTTTCTTGTTAACGGCTGTTGATACCTCGTTTATCAGCTCAAGCATTGTACGTGATTTTATCCGCAATAACGGTGATTACAGTTTGTTGGTTCCAAAGGCGGTGAAGAGATAAATTTTAATGATATATGCTTCCAAAAAATTATTTTATTTTGTTATTTATTGGTTTATTATTACTTGCTACTCCTTTTGAGTCATTTTTTACAATTCAAAATCCAGGTTGGCATACAACTATTCCAGCAACAAGTTATCTTGAAGTTTTAGTCTTTTTATATGTTTTAATAATTACATTTATTTATTGGCGAATAAATTCAGAAAAAATATTAAATTATTCTTTTTTCATTTTATTTTATGCATACCTATAGTAATATATGCTAGGTTCAATTATTTATTAAGATATCTATTTTCAAATTACACTAATGATCCCTTAGTTTTAATGAATTATCTAACTTTAATAGTCTCTATATCAATTATTTTATTTTTAATTGGTCAAATATTCTTTATCATACAATTAAAAAAAATAAAAAAAACGATAATAAACTCGCTCAATTTTAAGCAATAACACAGTAAAAAGTTTCTTTACTTGTTTAGTATATCTATACCTCACAGGTTTTTGAAACCTGTGAGGTCTGAAAAAGAATACAACTCTTGAAAACTTAAGGCTAAAAAAATACAACTAAATGGAGAAACAAGATTTTTTAGAAAAAGGCTATTTTTATCATATCTATAATAGAGGAAACAACAAAGAAAATTTATTTCTTGAGGAAGATAATTATACTTACTTTTTAAATCTGATTTCTAAATATTTACTACCTATTTCTGATATTTATGCTTATTGTCTTCTTAAAAATCATTTTCATATCTTATTGAGAATAAAGGAAGAAACAGATGTTTTAGAGAATAAATTACATTTGCCCTTTTCGAATTTATTCAATGCTTATACCAAATCGATAAACAAAAAATACAATCGAGAAGGAAGTCTTTTTAAAGAACGATATAAAAGAAAAAGAATTACAGATGAAAAGTATTTAATGCAGAATATAGTATACATCCATTTAAATCCGATAAAACACGGATTTTATGAAAATTTTCGAGGATATCCGCACTCTTCTTTTAATGCTTTGATTTCTGAAAAACCCACAAAACTTAAACGAAAAGAAGTTTTAGAACTATTTGGAGGTAAAGAAAATTTTATTGATGCTCATTATTTAAAAAATGAATCTATGACATGATATTCTATTCAAAGACCTCACAGGTTTTAAAAACCTGTGAGGTCTGATAAAACGGCTAAAAAAGACTTACTTAAAACAAAAAAGCGATGACTATAAATCATCGCTTTTTTGTTTGTATATAGAAAAGAAATTATCCTAAAACTTCTTTTACTTTTTTACCAATTTCTGCCGGAGAATCAACAACGTGGATACCACATTCTGCCATGATGCGTTTTTTAGCTTCTGCTGTATCGTCAGCACCACCAACAATTGCACCTGCGTGACCCATTGTACGACCTTTAGGAGCTGTTTCACCTGCGATGAATCCGATAACCGGTTTTTTGTTTCCGTTTTCTTTAATCCAACGTGCAGCGTCTGCTTCTAATTGTCCACCAATTTCACCAATCATAATGATTGCTTCTGTTTCTGGATCGTTCATTAATAATTCAACTGCTTCTTTAGTTGTAGTTCCAATAATTGGATCCCCACCAATACCAATAGCTGTTGTAATACCTAAACCTTGTTTTACAACTTGGTCTGCAGCTTCGTAAGTTAAAGTACCTGATTTAGAAACGATACCTACTGTTCCTTTTTTGAAAACGAAACCTGGCATAATACCAACTTTTGCTTCGCCTGGAGTAATTACACCTGGACAGTTAGGTCCAACCAAACGACAATTTCCTTTGTTTTTTACATAGTTGTATGCAGTAACCATTTCTGCTACAGGAATACCTTCTGTAATACAGATAATTACTTTAATACCTGCTTCTGCAGCTTCCATAATCGCATCGGCAGCAAATGCAGGCGGTACGAAAATAATAGATGTATCTGCACCTGCTTTTTCAACAGCATCTTTTACCGTATTAAATACAGGACGATCTAAATGCATAGTTCCGCCTTTACCAGGAGTAACACCACCTACAACGTTTGTACCATATTCAATCATTTGAGAGGCGTGGAATGTTCCTTCGCTTCCTGTAAATCCTTGAACTATTATCTTAGAATCTTTGTTTACTAATACACTCATGATTTTATAATTATCGTTTTTTGAATTATTTTACAAAAATAAGGGTTAATGAATAATATTAAAATTTTTTGCTTTAATTTTTTATTAATTTGATAGTTGACTCATTTGAACGCCTTTAAAAAGCTTGCTGTCTTTCACTTCCCAAACGGTAAAAAAGGTAGCAAGAATAAGTTCTTCTTCAGGATTTTCAAATGTTCTAACATAGTATGTATAACGGATCATTACTTTATCATTGTCACTCATTATATCATGAACTTGCGCGCGAAGATCAAAATAAGAGTGCTTTAAATCTTTAGAAAGCGCCAAAAGATCGGTATGTTCTAAAAACAAATGTCCTTTAGAACTGTACCATTCCAGCTGAATATCTTCATGAAAAACCTCTAAACAATAGGTTTTGTTTAAAATACCCGCCGATTCGTAAAATTTTTTGACTATTTCTAATGCACTTTCCATTATACCTATTTTACTAAATTTTTAACTTTTGCAACGTGTTTATAATATTCACGAGCATCTTCTGCCGGAGTACCAAAATACACTTTGTTACCTTTTAAACTTTTAGAAACGCCTGCTTTTGCAGAAATCACGGCACCTGCTTCAATGGTTATGCCGCTGGTAGTTCCTGCCTGTCCCCATAAAGTTACGTTATCTTCTATAACTACGCAACCTGCAATACCACACTGTGCTGCAATAAGGCACATTTCGCCAATTACGGTATCGTGCCCAACGTGCACCTGATTGTCAATTTTTGTTCCTTTTTTAATACGAGTTTCACCAGTTACACCGCGGTCTATCGTACATGAAGCGCCTAATGTAACATCGTTTTCTATAACAACAGAACCACAAGAAATCAAGGGATCAAAAAAACTGGTTCTTTTCTTAAAATAAAAAGCATCTGCACCTAAAACCGTTCCTGCATGAATAACTACATTATCGCCAATTACGGTGTGATCGTTCAAAACAACATTTGCATGAATGATACAGTTTTTACCGATTTTTACATTATTACCTACAAAAACATTCGGTTGAATTATAGTTCCTTCGCCTATTTGAGCTGTTTCTGATATTGCATTTGATGAAGCCTGAAAAGGACGGAAGTAAACCGACAATTTATTGAAATCGCGAAAAGGATCATCTGAAATTAACAAAGCTTTTCCTTCTGGGCATTCAACATCTTTATTAATTAAAATAATTGTTGCGTTAGAATTTAATGCTTTATCGTAATATTTCGGGTGGTCTACAAAAACAATTTCTCCCGGTTGTACTACATGAATTTCGTTCATTCCTAAAACAGGAAAATCGGGAGTTCCTACAAAGGTACACCCAATTATTTCTGCTATATTTTCTAAACGATATGTTTTAGGAAATCTCATTTAACAATTATTCTTTAATACGTTCTATGTAACTTCCAGAAGCAGTATCGATTTTAATTTTATCTCCTTCATTAATAAACAAAGGTACGTTTACTTGTGCACCTGTTTCTACCGTTGCTGGTTTTGTAGCGTTTGTTGCTGTATTACCTTTTACACCTGGTTCTGTATACGTTACTTCTAAAACGATAGATGCTGGCATATCTACAGATAACGGAGATTCTGTTTCTGCATTAATCTGAACCATTACGTTTGTTCCTTCTTTTAATAATTCAGGAGCATCTAAAATGTTTTTCTCTAACGTAATTTGTTCAAATGTTTCGTTATTCATAAAATGATAATCGTTTCCTTCATTGTACAAATACTGAAAAGTATGTGTTTCTACACGAACTACATCGATTTTATGACCTGCAGAAAAAGTATTGTCTAATGTTTTACCAGAAGTTACACTTTTTAATTTTGTTCTTACAAACGCTGGTCCTTTACCAGGTTTTACGTGCAGGAACTCTACAATTTTATAAATATCGTTATTAAATTTAATACATAAACCGTTTCTAATGTCTGATGTACTTGCCATAAATATGCTTTTATTTTTATTTATTAATAAATTCCGGTATAACCTTTCATGATACCGCGGGTTGAATTACGTACAAACTGAATAATTTCGTCACGTTCTGGAGTTGCTTCCATTTCGGTTTCTAAAATTTCTATTGCTTGTGAATTATTGTAATTTTTTTGATACAATACGCGGTAAATATTTTGTATTTCTTTGATTTTTTCTGAATCGATTCCTCTTCTTCTTAAACCAACCGAATTAATTCCTACATAAGAAATTGGTTCGCGCGCTGCTTTAATGTACGGAGGAACATCTTTACGAACAAGCGTACCACCCGTTACAAACGAATGCGACCCGATGGTGCAAAACTGATGTACTGCTACCATACCTGCCAAAACCACATAGTCGCCAACTGTTACGTGACCTGCCAATGTGCTTGAGTTTGAGAAGATACAGTTATCGCCCACAATACAATCGTGTGCAATGTGGCTGTATGCCTGTATTAAACAATTTTTACCAATAGCTGTACGGTATCTGTCTTTTGTACCTCTGTTAATGGTAACACATTCTCTAATGGTTGTATTATCGCCAATTTCTACAGTAGTTTCTTCGCCATCGAATTTTAAATCTTGTGGTTCGGCAGAAATAACTGCGCCGGGAAAAATACGACAATTTTTTCCGATTCGTGCTCCTTCCATAATGGTAACGTTTGACCCTATCCAAGTGCCTTCGCCTATTTCTACATTATTGTGAATAGTTGTAAAAGGTTCTATTACCACGTTTTTAGCAATTTTTGCTCCTGGATGAACGTATGCTAATGGTTGATTCATTCTAACTAAATATTAATTAACTATTTTGCTTTTACTATTTGTGCCATTAATTCTGCTTCGGTAACAATTTTACCGTTTGCATAGGCAACAGCCTGCATGTGACATATTCCTCTGCGAATTGGACTTATTAAATCTAATTTAAAGATTAATGTATCACCTGGCAACACTTGTTGTTTAAAACGTACGTTATCTATTTTCATAAAATACGTTAGGTAATTTTCTGGATCGGGAACCGTGCTTAAAGCCAAAATTCCGCCTGTTTGTGCCATTGCTTCTATAATTAAAACGCCAGGCATTACAGGTGCCCCAGGGAAATGTCCTTGAAAAAACTCTTCGTTCATGGTAACGTTTTTCATACCTACCACATGAGAATCAGACAATTCTATAATACGATCAACCAAAAGCATAGGAAACCTATGTGGCAACATTGCCATAATTTTAGTGATGTCCATTAAAGGCTCTTTATTCAAATCGAAAACAGGCACTTGATTTCTGCGTTCTGCTTTAATAATTTTCGACATTTTTTTTGCAAACTGCGTGTTTACAAAATGTCCTGGTTTGTTTGCTATAACCTTTCCGCGAATACGTGTACCAATTAATGCCAAATCACCTACTACATCTAACAATTTATGTCGAGCTGCTTCGTTAGGATAGTGCAAAGTTAAATTATTTAAAACACCGTTTGGTTTCACAGCAATATCATCTTTACCAAAAGCAACCTTTAAACGCTGTAAGGTTTCGTCTGATATTTCTTTATCAACATATACAATAGCATTGTTTAAATCGCCACCTTTAATTAAACCATGTGCCAATAAAGTTTCAATTTCGTGTAAAAAACTAAATGTTCTAGCTTCTGAAATATCTGCTTTAAAATCGCTCATGTTTTTTAGCGTAGCGTTTTGTGTGCCTAAAACTTTTGTACCAAAATCTACCATAGTGGTAATTTGATATTCATCGGCTGGCATCACAATAATCTCGCTTCCCGTTCTTTCATCAAGATACGAAATAACTTCTTTAACAATATATTCGTTACGTTCTGCATCTTGTTCTACAATACCGGCTTCTTCTACCGCCTGAACAAAAAATTTAGATGAACCATCCATAATCGGTGGTTCTGAAGCATTTAACTCAATAATAACATTGTCTAAATCACACCCAACAAAAGCTGCTAAAACATGCTCTGTAGTATGTAACTGTACGCCTTTATGTTCTAAATTTGTTCCACGTTCGGTAGAAACAACATAATTTGCATCTGCTTCAATAACAGGACTTCCTGGTAAATCTACACGCACAAAAGTAAATCCATTATTTACAGGTGCAGGTTTTAAAGTCATAACTACTTGCTGCCCCGTATGCAACCCAACACCGTTAATTGTTACTTCTTGGGCAATGGTTTTCTGTTTAACCATAACTATTTTAACTTATATTTCGTTATTTGATTTTTTTAACTGATCGATTTCTTTAACAATTTTTGGCAACTTTTTAAAATACACATACGATTTAGAAAAATCGTTGTAGGTCATTGCCGGCGAACCTTGAATAATTTCACCATCTTTTACACTTTTGCCAACACCAGATTGAGCTTGAATACGCACATTATCGCCAATAACAATATGCCCTACAATACCTACCTGACCACCAATAACACAGTTTTTACCAATTTTGGCAGAACCAGCAACACCTGTTTGTGAAGCAATTACGGTATGTTCACCCACTTCTACATTATGTGCTATTTGTATTTGATTATCTAATTTTACTCCTTTTCGTATAATGGTTGATCCTAATGTAGCACGGTCTATAGTGGTACATGAACCAATTTCTACATCGTCTTCAATAACAACGTTTCCTATTTGCGGAATTTTAGAATAACTACCGTCTGAATTTGGTGCAAAACCGAATCCGTCTGATCCTACGATTGTACCTGAATGAATTACGCAATTTTTACCAATTACGGTTTCAGAATAAATTCTAGCACCTGCAAAAAGAATGGTATTATCGCCAATTGTTACATTATCGCCCACGAATGAATTAGGATAAATTTTTACATTGTTTCCTATTTTTGTGTTTTTGCCTATGTAGCAGAAACTACCCAAATACAAATCGGTTCCATATTCGGCACCTTCTGAAATAACCGATGGCTGTTCGATCCCCGACTTCATTAATTTAATCTGGTTGGCATATTCTAATATTTTAGTAAATGCCTGATACGAATCATCAACCTGAATCATTGTTGCCTTTACATCGTGCAACGGTTGAAAATCTTTATTAACAATTACAATGGATGCGTTGGTTGTATATAAAAAATGGTTGTATTTTGAATTAGACAAAAAGGTAATAGAGCCCTTGTCGCCTTCTTCGATTTTGGCTAACTTAAAAACCTCTACCGTAGAATCACCTACAATAGTTCCATTTAAAACCTCGGCAATCTGTTCTGCTGTAATCTTCATTGAATACAAAAATATTAATTTTTAATCAACTTTATGAATGCTTTTTGGATAGCATATAAAGTATTTATAAACAGGCTCTGACAAAGCCTTTAAATTATATTGATCTGATGCTTCTAACACATCGATAATTTCTTTGTGTTTGGTAAAAATACGAATTGGATCTGCCTTTAAATCGTATGCCTGATTTTTTAATTTATCACCAAAAACAAAATAATCTAATTCGTCATCTACTTCAAGTTTCTCTTTACATAAACTTTTGTAATAACTTAATTTTGAAGGTAAATCATCTTTAGAAACCAATTGTACATGAAACAATTTTCTGTTTACAATAGCACTACTTAAATACGATAACACCTTATCGGTATGAAACTGCCAGTTTTTTAATGCGGTGTAAATATCGGCATCGTCTAACAAGGCAAAATTGTTTAAAACTTCTTTATTGAAATCGACTTTTAAAACCGAATTTTCCAAGAAAAATTTCAATGCATTGCTTGCCGGCAAATCTACACCTTGCAAGGTTAACTGCTTGGCGCGCTTTAGTATTTTAGACAATAACAATTCGGCACCAACACTTGTTTTATGCAAATAGCACTGCCAGTACATTAAACGGCGTGCTACCAAAAATTTTTCTACCGAATATATTCCTTTTTCTTCAACAACCAAAACATCGTTATGAACATTAATCATTTGGATCAATCGTTCGGAATTAATGTTTCCTTCGGCAACACCGCTGTAAAAACTATCGCGTTTTAAATAGTCCATTCTGTCCATATCCATTTGTGAAGATATTAGCTGAATTAAAAATTTACGCGGATAATTTCCTTTAAAAATCTCAATCGCCAACGAAAGTTTGCCTTCAAATTCTTCATTTAAAGCTTCCATAAAAAGCAATGAAATTTCTTCGTGCTGAATGTTTTCTACAATGCTGTGTTCCATTGCGTGCGAAAAAGGTCCGTGACCAATATCGTGCAATAAAATGGCAATGTAAAGCGCCTCTTCTTCTTCTTTTGATATTTCTACATTCTTAAAACGCAATACCTGAACGGCTTTCTGCATCATGTGCATACACCCCAACGCGTGATGAAAACGGGTATGTTCGGCACCAGGATAAACTAAAGAAGACAAGCCCATTTGTTTAATTCTACGCAAACGTTGAAAATACGGATGCTGAATTAAATCGTACAACAATGTTGCAGGTATGGTTATGAAACCATAAATAGGATCGTTTAAAATTTTTAATTTATTTGCTGATGTCAAAACTAATTTGCTGTTGAAATATCACGCAAAGATAACGATTTTCATAAAAGAAAAATGCACTTTTATATAACTAAAAGTGCATTTTGTTTAATTAGCTGAATTTATAATCACTTAAAAACTGAATACTGTTTTGAATATCGTAATGTAAAATTCGGTCTTCTTCTACTGTTGGAACAACTTTTCGGTAATCACTTACAAAGTTTTCAATGAAATTGCTCGATTTTCCTGGTCGGCGGAATTCTATAGCTTGTGCTGCATTAAACAGTTCTATTGCCAGAATTCGCTCTAAATTTTCGACTATTTTCAGTGTTTTTGTAGCTGCATTGGCACCCATACTCACATGATCTTCTTGTCCGTTGCTTGATACAATACTGTCGATACTTGCTGGCGTTGCCAATTGTTTATTCTGACTAACGATGCTTGCTGCAGTATATTGTGGGATCATGAAGCCTGAATTTAACCCCGGATTGTTAACTAAAAACGGAGGTAAATTACGCAAGCCCGAAATTAACTGATAGGTTCTGCGTTCTGAAATACTTCCTAATTCTGCCAAGGCAATTCCCAAGAAATCTAACGCCAATGCTAATGGCTGACCGTGGAAATTTCCGCCCGAAACAATTAAATCTTCATCGACAAAAATATTCGGATTATCGGTTACCGAATTAATTTCAGTTTTAAAAACTTTTTCTACATATTCAATAGCATCTTTTGAAGCACCGTGAACCTGCGGTATACAACGGAACGAATATGGATCTTGCACGTGTTTTTTAGGTTGTTTGATCAATTCTGATCCTTCTAAAATTTCGGAAATATAAACAGCTGTATTTACCTGACCTTTGTGCGGACGAACAATATGGATTAAGTTGTTAAAAGGATCGATTCTACCATCGAAACCTTCTAAAGAAACTGCTCCGATAACGTCTGCCAGTTTAGACAATTTAGCGGTTTTCAGCAAAATATAAGCTCCGTACGAACTCATAAACTGCGTACCGTTTAACAACGCCAAACCTTCTTTAGATTTTAGCGTGATGGTTTCCCAACCTTTTTCGGCTAACATTTGTTTTGCAGTAATGCGATTTCCGTTCATAAAAACTTCGCCTTCGCCAATTAAAGGCAAACACAAATGCGCTAACGGAGACAAATCGCCCGATGCACCTAACGATCCTTGCGTATAAACAACCGGTAGAATATTGTTATTGTAAAAATCGATTAAACGCTCAACCGTAACCAATTGTACGCCCGAATTACCATAGCACAATGATTTGATTTTTAACAACAACATAATTTTCACAATGCTGTGCGGCACTTCATCGCCTGTACCACAAGCATGCGATTTCATTAAGTTTTCTTGTAACGTTGTTAGATCTTCTGTTGAAATTTTAACGCTGTATAACGATCCAAAACCAGTGTTTATTCCGTAAATAGGATTGGTTTCGGTTTGCATTTTGTTATCTAAATATTCACGGCATTTATTAATGTTTGCAATGGCTTCTTCTGATAAAGCCAAGGTGTAATTTTCTTCTATAATCGTGTTTAGCTCTTCTAAACTTAACGTATTGTTGCTGATATAATAAGTTGTAGGCATATTTTTTTATTAAAAAACCAAAATTCCTAAAACTTATCTATAAATCAAAATGTTTTGGATTAAAAAAGGAGTTTTCAATTATAAGTTAAATTATATATTTCTTTACCAATTCAGAGATATCCGTTTTTTCATTCGTCCAATCAGCTATACTAGGATGTGTTGCAACAATTACAATTTTGTTCTTATCATTTTTATAAACTTGACTTTTCCATTTTCTATTGTTGCTTTCTACTAACTCATCAATTAAATCATTTGCGCCTAGCTTTAACCTTGTGTGTCTTCCAGCTGTTTTCCCTAAACAAACAATTGTTTTTATTCCTAACTTATCTATAACATTTTGATGAAAAGACCAACATAAATCCATATAATCTTTAATATTATCTGCGATATCACTTTCTCGTGGCGAACGAACAAAACAAACATTACTTGCAGGCACCTCATACGGATCAAGATTAAGTATTTTTAGTAAATGAAGAACCCTTGGTTGCAAGCCATATGTGCCACCTTTTTTTCCTCTCCAAATACCATCTTTATATTCAGAAAAATTTAGATTTTCATTATTTAAAACCCTTTCTGTATGCCACTTTATTGTTTCCCTATTTTGCCGAATTTCGGAACCGCCTGGATTAAGTCCTAAAATATATAATGGTTTATTACCCGAAAAGGCATTTCTTCCCGAATAAAATACAGAACCTGATTTTTCCATAAGTTCTTCAGGAATAAATTGTGCAAAAAAATCTATCATATAAATTACACTTTAACTTACCTCGTAAAAACCCATTTATTTTCAGTTGATAAATTAGCATCAAAACCATAACCGTCCACATTAAACTGTTTGATATCTTCTACATTGGTAATGTTATTTTCTGCCATATATCGAACCATTAATCCGCGGGCTTTTTTAGCGAAAAAACTAATCATTTTAAGCTTTCCATCTTTGTAATCTTTAAATTCGGGCGTAATAATTTTTGCTTTTAATGCTTTTTTATCAACCACATTAAAATACTCATTACTCGCTAAATTTACCAATACATCTCCCTTTTTAAAACCTTTGTTTAAAGCGGTTGTAACAGTATCTTTCCAAAAATCATAAAGGTCTTTTTTATTAGCAACAGGCAATTTTATACCCATTTCTAAACGGTAGGCTTCTATGGCATCTAAGGGTTTCAGTAAACCGTACAAGCCCGATAAAATCTGTAAATGGTTTTGCAGATAATCTATTTGTGACGCAGTAAGCGAATAAGCATCTAAACCGGTGTAAACATCTCCATTAAACGCAAAAACAGCTTGGCGAACTGTAGTACTCAACTCGGTTAGCTTGTATTTCCTAACTTTGTTTCGCTGCCAGTTTAATTCTGCCAGATTATCAGAAATCGACATTAAACTGCTTAAATCTGTTGGTTTTAATGTTTTTAAAACCTTGTTGATTTCTTTGCTTTGTTTGATAAAAACCGGTTTGGTATGTGTGCTTACAGGTAATGCTTTTTCAAAATCTAACGATTTTGCCGGCGATATAATTATTTTCATTTTTTTACACTATAAAGATTTATAAAGTTACTGATTTGTTATTCTTTCCCAAATATTTTTTAAGAGCATTAGTCCATCGCGTTTGTCTTTTGGAAGTTCTTTAATGCGGTATCCTTTTTTTGTTGGAATTAACTGATACGAAAAGGCAAACTGAAGATCGTTTGGATCATTTTTCAACAAGCCGAAACGCAAATCGTTAAATACCAAACCGTTTTCGTTTTTTGTTATAATGTACTGATTTTCGGAAATCTCTCTTAATCTGTTGATATTCTTATCTGAAAAATCCTGAATTAATTCTTCGTTTCGAGGAAAATAATCAAAATTCATTTTGTGTTCTTCTAAAATCGATCGATCGGAAAGATAAAATCCATTGGAGGTTTCAATGATGACATTCCATAAAAAACTATTTGAAAAAGTAGGTTTCGCTGTAATATTCTGAACTTTTTCTGCATATTGGTTTTCAAAATCGCCTACCGCTTTGTTTTTGATTATGTTTTGTGCTACTAATCCCCAAATCAAGTAAACGGAACTTAAAAATAATCCGGCATAGGTAAACAATTTTCTTTTGTTCTTTAATCCTAAAACAACACCCATTAAAAGCGGAACCGTATAAAAAACATCGACTACAAAAACTGATTTTAACGCTATTTTTTGTGGCATAGGCCAAAAAAGCTGTGTGCCCCAGGTTGTAAAAATATCTAATAATGAATGTGTAAGCAATACAAGAAACGTTGTGATGTATAGTTGTTTTGCCGATATTTCTCTAAACCAGCGCTTAACTAAAACGGTAATGAGAATGCTTAGTAACAAAAAGAAAATAATAGAATGTGAAAAGCCCCGGTGAATTTCTATTTCGGTTAACGGATCATTAAAAAGCTTTGCAATGTAACTATCTAAATCGGGCAATGTACCAACAATTGCTCCTAAAGCAATGGTTTTCTTTCGGCTGATTTTTTTATTCAAACAAATATGGGCAACGCCGATTCCTAAAACAATTTGGGTAAGTGAATCCATAAAAAAACTGCTCATTTTTGTGAATGAGCAGTTCAAAAATACAATATATTTTTCTTACATATCTTTAAAAATAGTATGCATTAATCGTTTTTTATCGTTAATGCTTTCTTCTAACGAAATCATAGATTCTGTTCTGTAAACACCTTCGATATCATCAATCATGAAAATAACTTCTTTTGCATGACGTGTGTTTTTTGCACGAATTTTACAAAAAACATTAAATTTACCAGTTGTTACGTGTGCTACAGTTACAAAAGGAATATCGTTTATACGTTCTAAAACAAATTTAGTTTGTGAGGTATTGTGTAAGAAAATTCCAACATAGGCAATAAAAGAATAACCTAATTTTTCATAATCTAATGTTAAAGAAGATCCTTGAATTATACCTGCATCTTCCATTTTTTTAACGCGCACATGCACAGTACCAGCTGATATTAACAACTTTTTTGCAATATCTGTAAAAGGCACTCGTGTATTGTCGATCAACATATCTAAAATTTGATGATCTATTTCATCTAGTCGAAACTTACTCATATAACAATTTTTATCAATTAATTTTTTTTGACCTTGAATTGAATGCAAAAATACAATGAAATATTAAAAAAAATACAGCAAAGCATAATTTTTTTTTAGATTTTAGCAAAGCATTAACAAGTAACTATCAAAAAACTATGAAATCATTATATTTTCTAACGCTTTTTCAATATCCTTTTCATTGTTAATAGCTTGCTGATTAAGGTTTAAAACAAAATGCGCAAATTTATAATCAGGTGCCGATACAAAATCTAAAGTAGGTTTTAGAACAAGTTTTTTATTAACAATTTTTTCATTAAACACAATTGGAAGTGATTTTTTATCAGCAAAATCACTATTAACTGTCGAAAAATTAGTAATAATTAAATCCACGAAGTTCTTTTCATTTTCAGGAATCTTCAAATAATCGTCGATTGTGTATTTTTGATATTCTTTAGAAAGTATGCCGTTAAACATAGTTTCTAAACCAATACCAACCAAATTCACCGCTTTTTTTCGCTGATAATCGTTTGCTGCAAAACCAGCTTCAAACAAAATAGTAGGTACATTTAAATGTGTAAATTGATCGCCGATACAGTTTATATTAAAAGAATCATCGAACCGACCGATATTTTCAGGAGCAACATTCTTTAATTCGTTATTCATACAGGCAATTAATTGCATAGCAAATGTTCTTGTATCGTTTATGTCGCACGATTCATTAAATGCTGGTGCCAAAAAAGATAATGTTGCAGGGTTTGAACCCGATCCTGCCGAAAATATACTACGCTGGTCATGCATGTTTAATGCCAAATCTGGCTTTAGCTGATTAAAAACCGACCGAAGCAGTTGTGATTCGGGTTGTGTTAAAGTAACTGAATCTCGATTTAAATCGATATTATTTGCATTAACTCGAGTGAAAGCTTCGGCACCATCTGGGTTTAAAATAGGTAAAAAAGTAAACGAAAAAAATTGAAGCCACTCTGAATTTTCACTTTCATTTATACTTTCTAAAAAATTAAAAACAGCTTTGGTTGTAGTGGTTTCATTTCCGTGCATTTGTGACCACAGCAAAATTTTAAAAGGACCTTTTCCAAAATCTACTCGATAAATATTTTTTTGCAATACGCTTTTTCCCCCAACCGAAATTTTAAAAATATTCTCATTTAAATTTTCTAGTAATTTTTCTAAAGTAGCGTTGGTTAAATAGCGCTCGTTTATTTCCTGCTGATATAAAAATTGCATGTTTTTTAATTTTTCCCAAATATACTATCAATCTCTAATAAAACCATTTTTAAAAACCTGTTTATTTTTGTAAACAAATGTTAATTTTTATTCAAATCAAAATATAAAAAATGTAATTTTAAATATTAAAAATCAAATAATTAAATACTTTTATTTAAACTTAATATTTAATAAAATTAAATCTATTTACAATTGTAAAATATTTTAGTTTACATTTGTAAAAACACTTTTGTTTACATTTGTAAAGCTTATTTTTTAATAAAACAGTAACTTTTTAGGTATGAAATTTAGCAAACAACTACAAAAAATAATGCAACATTTTGGTTTAAGTACAACCGAATTAGCAGACAAAATTTTGGTTCCGAAAGCAACTATTTCGCATTTGATTTCGGAGCGAAACAAACCTAGTTTAGAGTTTATAATGAAGTTACACACCACCTTTCCTACCCTAAATTTAGAATGGTTGATTTACGAAAAAGAACCTTTTTTAGTTTCTGAAACGTATCCAAAAACAATCGAAAAAAATCAAATTGAAACTCCTGTTTTAAATGAAATTTCAGAAGTTGAAACGGTAAACATAATCGAAAATGTAGATCAATCTGAAAATCAAACAGAAGAAATCGAACCTAAAAATATCAGTCAAAATGTAACGGAGAATCCAAAAAACATTTTATCTTTCCAATCTAAAGAAATTGACTGTATCGTTATTTTTTACAATGATGGAAGTTTTAAAAAGTACAATCCGTAAATGAGTATTTTAAAAAAATATTTTAGTTATTTAAACGTAATTCCAGAACGCACCTACCCATCTGCCTACAATGGCGTTTTGGAAATTAACTGGCTAAACGGTAAAAAAATTCTTGACACTAAAAACACTAACTATTCGTACGGAAATCTAGGAAAGGTTTTGTACAAAGGCTTACAATCTGTAAACACCGATTTCTGCACAGAAGATTCATCCATTTTAATTTTGGGTTTAGGCGGTGGCGATGTGGTTAAACAGCTGCGCACTAAATTTAAATCGAAAGCCAGTATTACTGCGCTAGAGATTGATCCGGTAATTATTGAAATTGCTATGAAAGAATTTAATATTATTCCAAACAGCAAATTAGAAATTATTAACGCCGATGCTAACATTTTTTTAAAATACACTAAAAACCGTTACAACCTTATTATTGTTGATCTTTTTACCGATATAACCATTCCTGATTTTGTATTTACGAACGAATTTATCCAACTACTTTATAACGCTTTATATTTAAATGGCAGTATTATTTTTAATACCTTTAGCCTAAATGACCTACATAAGGCACGCAACAAAAAATTTACAGATACTTTAAAACGGCTTTTTTCAGTGCAGGAATTTGTTAATTTATATGGACATAACCACTTAATCATAAGTAAAAAATCAAAATGAAAAAATACATTTATATAGCAGTTATTTTGTTAGGATCGATCACTGCAAAGGCACAATACACAAAAGAAATAAACACGAACCGACCAAGTTCTTCTATGGGTGCGTACAGCGTTAGTAAAGGCATTTTTCAGATTGAAGGTGGTTATACCTACCAAAACGATGAATTTCATACCGAAAAAGTTAACTCCTTTAATAACTTTCAATTGCAATTGCGCTTTGGTGAAATGTGGGAACAATTAGAGTTTGTTGCCGATTTACATTTTAGCAATTACAACCAAACCGATTATAATATTGATGTAACAAACAGTGGTTTCCGTCAGTTAAATTTTGGTGCGAAATACTTAATTTACGATCATTATAAATATTATGTTGAAAAACGTAACGTTTACAGTTGGAAAGCAAACCAGCGTTTTAAATGGGGGCGATTAATTCCGGCAATTGCATTGTACGCAGGCGGGCAGTTTAATTTTAAACACAATATTTATTACCCCGAATTACCTGAAATTGGCTTAAAAACAATGCTTATTGCGCAGCAGCATTTAAGTAAACGCTTTAGTATTACCTACAATTTCATTGGCGAAAATGTTACCGAAGAAGAATTTAGAAACATAAGTTACATTGTAACTGCATCGTTAGGGTTAAGCGACCGTTGGAGTATTTTTGGGGAACATCAGGGAATAATTGACCGCAAATATAAAAATGTTGCCGTTCCCATTATGAGCGAAGCTTCTTTAAAAGGCGGATTAACCTTTAAACTACATCAAAATTTACAAATTGATGCTTTTGGCGGAACCAGTTTAGAGAATACTCCGCACAAAATTCAGGCAGGAATTGGTGCTTCGTGGCGAAATCATAAAAAATACGAGTTTAAAGATCCTACCGAATTATAATTTTTTATTTTATATTTGCCTAAAAGTGTTAAAAACTAGTACATGAAATTATTAGAAGGAAAAACCGCAATAATAACTGGAGCAACTCGTGGAATTGGTAGAGGTATTGCTTTAACTTTCGCAAAACAAGGTGCAAACGTAGCATTTACATACAGTTCATCTGAAGAAGCTGCTGTTTCTTTAGAAAAAGAATTAATTACATTAGGTGTAAAGGCAAAATCGTACAAATCAAACGCAGCCGATTTTAACGAAGCACAACAGTTAGTTGACAATGTTTTGGAAATTTTTGGAACCGTTGATGTTTTAATTAACAATGCCGGCATTACCAAAGACAATTTGTTAATGAGAATGAGCGAAGACGACTTTGATAATGTGATGGATGTGAACTTAAAATCGGTTTTTAACATGACCAAAGCCGTACAAAAAACCATGCTTAAAAACAGAAATGGCGTAATTATTAACATGAGTTCTGTTGTTGGTGTAAAAGGAAATGCAGGTCAGGCGAATTACGCTGCATCAAAAGCCGGAATTATTGGTTTTTCTAAATCGGTAGCTTTAGAATTAGGTTCAAGAAACATTCGTTGTAATGTGGTAGCACCTGGATTTATTGAAACTGAAATGACCGCAAAATTAGGTGAAGAAACCGTAAAAGGTTGGACAGACGCTATTCCTTTAAAACGCGGCGGAACTCCAGATGATATCGCAAATGCTTGTGTATTCTTATCGTCTGATTTAGCCACTTATATTACTGGTCAGGTTATAAATGTTGATGGTGGAATGCTAACATAACAACTATTTATAAAAGAATTTAAGCCCTTTAGTTATGAAACACTAAAGGGCTTTTTATTATATTTTGTATCTTTAATAAAAAAATATCATGAAAAAAATTCATTTAATACTCTTTGTTACTTTATTAGGAATTATGATTTCGTGTAAAAGCAAGCAAAAAACCGGTGATACTGAGTCTTCTGTAACAAAATTCAACGAACAAACATTTGATCCGAATTTTAAAGGATTAGGAACCGAACCTTTTTGGAATATTGAAATGGACGATAATTTTGTAGTTTACCAAGATATCGACGGCAACCGACTAGCTTTTCCTATTGAAAGAATTGATAAAGCACAGGATGCCAACGTTCAATTGATTCGATCTGAAAATGCTACTTACAAAATACAAGTTACCATTAGTCAGCAAGATTGTTCAGATGGAATGTCTGACAATGATTTTTCGTATAAAACAAAAGTAGAACTTACCGATGCAACTGGCGAAATATTAGAGCTAAACGGATGCGGTAATTTTATCGTACCAAAAAAACTTCAGGCTACTTGGGAACTAAACTCTTTTAACGGAAACGAAATACCAGCCAACAAATACTTAAAAACACCTTTTATTCAGTTTGAAAGTGAAGAAACTTATATGTCAGGCAATGCGAGTTGTAACGGTATTAAAGGAGCAATTTTTATTCAGAATGAAACCATACGGTTTGCAAACATTGCATCAACCAGAACGATGTGTGTGCACGAAAATATGGAAACCGAATTTTTAAAAGAACTGCCAAGCATTACCAACTATAAAATTATTGATAATAAACTGCATCTTTTTTCTGGAGATCAGCTTAAAATGAAATTTTCTAAAAAACAGTAATAATGAAAGAGTCGGAGTTTTAGTTAAATTCCGACTCTTTTTATTTAGTTTCATATTGGTCTTTTTGGTCTTTGTATTTCCAGCGTTTATGCGTCCAGAAATAATATTCGGGTGCTGCTTTAATTTGCGCCTCTACCCTATCTAAAAACGTTCGGGTGGGTTTGTATTTAGGTTCATTTCTAATATCATCGGTAATTTCAGAAAAGGTAGCTTTGTAATATCCACGTTTCACTTTATCAACCTTTAAATACAAAATATTCATATTTAACTTGCGTGCCAAACCTTCGGCACCCATGTGTACAGGCACTTCAACTCCCATAAATGATTCCCAATGAAGATTTGGTCTTAATACCGGAGTTTGATCGCTTAAAAACAAATAAGTACCGTAAAATCCTTTTGACTGATTTTCACGTATCACGCCAGTTGTATCGTGCGTAGAAATTAATTCGGCATTAAAACGCGAACGAATATCCCTAACAAGCTTATCGAAATATTTATTTTTCAACGGTTTGTAAATTCCGAAACCTTTAAAATCTAAAAATTTACCTAAGCTTATAATCCATTCCCAATTACCGTAATGTGGCAACATTAAAATAATACTTTTTTGCTTTTTTTCGTATTCTTTAATCAATTCTAAATTTGAAAAAGCAAAGCGTTTTTCGAGTTCTTTTGGTGAAATGGTAATGGTTTTTATCATTTCAAGAAACATATCACATAAATGCGCATAGAATTTCTTTTCAATTTCTTTTCTTTCGGCAGATGATAATTGTGGAAATGTCAATTCTAAATTATACCGAACCGTTTTAACGCGGTACTTAATTACTTTATATACCAGAAAATAAAAAAAATCCGAAAGTAAATACAATACTCGAAACGGCAGTATAGACACACACCACAACAAAGCATATACAATGATAAATAAAATATATTTCATTAATGAAATTTTTTGCAAAGATAAAGCTATCCGTTTAGTAAAAAGAATTATTTAAAATGTTTTAACAACCAATGGTAAAGTTGCATCAAAATAGATTAATAAAATTTAAAATTAATTTTTAGTATGACACACAGTTGTCAAACATGCTTTCTAATTTTGAACTGAAAATAATATTTAAATCAATTAGTATGAAAGCAAACATTTTAACAAACGAAGAATTATTGACTCATTGGCAAGGTCACAGAACTTTAACACGTAGAGTGATTGATGCATTTCCAGAAAAAGAACTTTTTGAATACAGCATTGGCGGTATGCGAACATTTGCCGATTTGGTTAAAGAATTATTGTCTATTGCGGTTCCAGGATTAGAAGGAATTGTAAACAGTTCAACTGAAACCTACAACCACAATTTGCCACTTACCACAAAAGCCGAATTATTAGCTGCTTGGGACGATGCTACACCGAAAATCAATGAACTATTTATGCAGATTTCCGAAAATCGTTTTAAGGAAGAATTTAATTTATTTGGCGAGTATAAATTTCCGGTAATTCAGAATATTTTGTATTTTATTGACAATGAAATTCATCATCGCGGACAAGGTTATGTTTATTTAAGAAGTTTGAATATAGAACCGCCGTTTTTTTGGGAACGTTACTAAAAAAAGTTGTCTTAAAAGTGTCAATTTGAACAAAATAAAATGGAGTGATGAATCTTTAGTTATTGATTACTGAAGATTCCTCCTCCTTTGGAATAACATACCATACACTTATTTGGTTTTTTAAGACAACTTTTTTATGATTTTTCAATAGCCTTTTTCAACAAATCGACAACTAATTGTTTCAATTCAGGCGGTTCAACAATATCAGCCTCTACACTGTACATTAAAAACCAGCGAGCAAAATATTGTAAATTCGTAGTGGTTTCAAAAGTAAGCTCTACTTTATCGTTGATTGTTTTTTCTGATATAAAACCATACGAATTTCGATCCCAATTAAAATAATGTGCCGATTTTTTAGGAGCTAAAATTTTAACCGTTATTTTTTGAACTTCCATCTGTTTTTTTTCATTCAAAAAATAATCTAATGGTTTGTGTTCTTGATTAAAAAGATTATTTGTGTTTACAATCTGCTTAACCCGATCAATTCTAAACTGTCGGTAATCATTTCGCAAATAGCAAAAAGCCATAAAATACCAATAATCATGTTCGTAAAAAATTCCGATTGGTTCTAAAAGTCTTGTATCGGCTTTATTCTCTCCAGGTTTTTGGTATAAAATTTCTATCTGTTTTTTTGAAACGATGCTTTCCAACAAAACCGAAAGCATTTCATTAGTGGTCTTACTTGATGTGGTATCGAATATTAAAAATTGATCTTCAATTAAAGCTACATTTTCTTTTTCGCTCGATCGCAAAACGGCTTTCATTTTGTGCAAAGCAGACGAAAAATTGAAACTCATTTTTTTATCGGCAAAGTTTTCCATCAACTTTTCGGCAATTACAAAACTATATGCTTCGTCTTTCGTAAAAATCGTAGGCGGAATTTTATATCCTTCAACCAAAGCATACCCTTTACCCTGCTCGTTATAAATAGGCACGCCGGCATTTTCCAATGCTTTTATATCGCGATAAATCGTTCGAATACTTACCTGATAGCGATCTGCAAATTGTTTAGCCGTAATCCAATTTCGTGATTGCAACTGCACATAAATACTTAAAATACGATTGAATTTCTTTACATCAAGCTCACTCATAAACTACAATAAACTTAATTGATTGTGATGCAAAACACCTTCTAACTGCAATAACGCTTGTTTTCTGTGAATTCCACCGGCATAACCAATCATTGAACCATTACTTCCAATAATTCTATGACACGGAATTACCACGGCAATTTTATTTAAACCATTGGCGGTTGCTACGGCACGAATAGCTTTTACATCGCCCAAAACAACTGCCTGATTTTTATAAGTTGATGTACTTCCGTACGGAATTTTAAGTAGCGATTGAAATACTTTCTGTTGAAAATCGGTTCCTGTAATTATCAAGGGAACTGTAAATTTTTGAAGTTTTTTATCGAAATATAAGGTAAATTCTTCTTTTAATTGAACTAAATGTAAGGTTTCTTCTTCGATAAATTGCGCCTTTAAATGATCGGCTAATTTTAAAAGTGTTTTTTCAAAATGAATTCGATCATAAAATTCAGCCAGACAAATTCCTTTTTCAGTAGCACCCAAAAACATCAAACCCAATGGAGATTGGTAAGTTGTTATAAAAATTTGGTTTGAGTTACCTGTAAGTTTCTGGTTTAAATCTGAACAATTCATTCGATAAATTTAATAAAAAAAACCTTCTTGTAAAAAGAAGGTTTTCAATATACTATTTTGCAACTAATTACTCAGCAGCAACAACTTCGTATGGTAATTCAACAATTACATCACGGTGTAAACGTACGTTTGCAGCATATTTACCTAAACGTTTGATTGTACCTGAAGTGATGAATTTTTTGTCGATTGATTGACCGTTAGATTCTAAAGCAGCAGCAATATCAGCATTCGTTACCGAACCGAATAATTTTTCACCACCAGCTTTAACAGCAATCTTGATCTCTAAAGCTTTTAATGCATCAGCAATAGTGTTAGCGTCAGCGATTAATTTAGCTTCTTTGTGAGCTCTTTGTCTTAAGTTTTCTGCTAAAACTTTTTTTGCAGAAGGTGTAGCTAAAACAGCCATACCTTGAGGAATTAAAAAGTTACGACCGTATCCTGGTTTTACAGTTACTACATCGTCTTTAAATCCTAATTTGTTAACATCTTGTTTTAAGATAATTTCCATGTTGTTGTCCTTTTAATGAGAAGTTAGGTTCTGCGGAACAGAAACCAACAACTTTAATTTAATAATATTATTTTAATAAATCCGCAACGTAAGGCATTAACGCTAAATGGCGTGCACGTTTTACAGCTACAGATACTTTTCTTTGGTATTTTAAAGAAGTTCCTGTTAAACGACGAGGTAAAATTTTACCTTGCTCGTTAACGAATTTCAATAAGAAATCAGCATCTTTATAATCGATGTATTTGATTCCTGATTTTTTGAAACGACAATACTTTTTAGTTTTGTTTGTTTCTATGTTTAAAGGCGTTAGATATCTGATATCTCCGTCTTTTTTTCCTTTTGCAGATTGCTCAATAGTTGACATAATAATTAAGC
Organism: Paenimyroides ummariense; assembly: GCA_040391585.1. Classification (GTDB taxonomy): domain Bacteria; phylum Bacteroidota; class Bacteroidia; order Flavobacteriales; family Flavobacteriaceae; genus Flavobacterium; species Flavobacterium ummariense_A. Next base: position 44,895 of record JBEBXO010000003.1, read on the forward strand.
TTTTTTAGATTTTAATTTTTCTCTTCTTCTCTCAGCCCAAGATATAGCGTGTTTATCTAAAGCAACAGTTAAGAAACGCATAACTCTTTCGTCACGTCTGAATTCTGTTTCAAGGTTGATGATTACATCTCCAGCAACTTTGTACTCAAACAAGTGATAAAAACCACTTTTCTTGTGTTGGATTTCGTAAGCTAATTTTTTCAAGCCCCAATCCTCTTTAGCTACCATTTCAGCTCCTCTTGATGTAAGAAATTCTTCGAATTTCTGTACTGTTTCCTTTACCTGAGTTTCAGATAAAACGGGATTCAAAATGAAAACAGTTTCATAATGATTCATAATAACTATATTTAATTTGTTATAAAATTGGGTGCAAATATATGATACTTTATTGTTTTTAGCAAATGGTTTTTATGTTTTTTTTCGACAGAAAGGCTACTTATTTATAAAGAACCATCAACTTTTTCTGCCAACACCCCTTTAACATCGTAAATAACACCTAATGGCTTTAAAACATTGCGCAGGTTTAACTGCATAAACTGCTGGTGGGCTACCGCTAAAACAGCCGCACTGTAGGTATTGGGTTCAAGGGTATGTGTAATTGTTACACCTGTTGGAATGTGTCTTTTGTTCCAGTCTACCCACGGGTCGTACACCACAACATTGCATCCGTAATCTAATAATCCATCTACCACGTCCCACACTTTTGAGTTTCGCATATCAGGACAATTTTCTTTGAAAGTTACACCTAATATCAATACTTGCGCGCTTTTTATTTTTAGATCATTCTTAATCATAAGTTTTACAACTTCAGAAGCTACAAATGATCCCATAGAATCGTTAAGTCTTCGGGCAGACAGAATCAGTTCTGAATAATAACCAATCTGTTGCGCTTTTTGAGCCAGATAAAACGGATCCACACCAATACAGTGACCACCAACCAACCCTGGTTTAAAAGGCATAAAGTTCCATTTTGTTCCTGCTGCATTAAGTACTTCGTTGGTATTAATTCCCATTAAGGCAAAAATTTTCGCCAATTCGTTTACAAAAGCAATATTTATGTCGCGCTGTGAATTTTCTATAACTTTAGCTGCTTCGGCTACCTTAACTGATGATGCTAAGTGTGTACCTGCCAAAATAACCGATTTATAAAGGTTATCAACATCTACAGCTATTTCAGGTGTAGATCCTGATGTAACTTTCGTAATTTTTTCTATAGTACGGTCTTTATCTCCCGGATTTATACGTTCTGGCGAATATCCTGCGAAAAAATCAACATTAAATTTTAAACCAGAAACACGTTCTAAAACGGGCACACATTCTTCTTCTGTTACCCCAGGATACACGGTAGATTCATACACAACTACATCTCCTTTTTTAAGTACGCTTCCTACTAATTCTGATGCTTTTTTTAATGGTGTAAGATCTGGACTATTGTTTTTATCGACAGGCGTTGGAACCGTCACGATAAAATAATTGGCTTTTTCTATATCTTTTTTATCTGTTGTAAAATAAAGCCCTGTTTTACTGCTAAGAATTGTATTTTGGTTATGTAGAACCGTTTTTAAACTTTCTTCTGAAACTTCAAGTGTTGTATCAGTTACCTGTTTAAGTTCATCAATTCTTTTTTGGTTAATATCATAACCTACCACAGAATGTTTAGAAGCAAAAAGCACTGCTAATGGCAAACCAACATATCCTAAACCTATTATTGCAATTTTATATTCTTTATTCATTTTCTTTTTTTAACCTTATGGTATAGACAATTACTAGACCAATAACACCTAACAACACAAATTTTTAAAAATCAATCAAATACAACAAAATAAATTCTGTATTTTAATATTTTGTTCTACATTATGCCACTTTACACCCCATTGAGCTAACTATAGTTTGCAAAAAACGGGCTAGTGCCCGTTTTATTTTTTCAACTTCTACAATTCAATATCGTAAAGTTTTAATTTATTGTATAAGGTTTTTCTGTCGATACCTAAAATATGGGCAGCTTTAGTTTTATTGTATTTTGCTTTTTCAAGTGCAACACGAATTAATTGCTCTTCGTTAGCAGAAGAATACAGTTTTAAATCTTCGCGTTGAAAGTGAGTCGTTTCCGATGTACTAGAAAAATTAGAAATAGTTTCTACACCTTTTAATACATTTTGCTGAAACATTTCGTCTGGCAATACACTTTTTTCTATCATGTTTGATTTAGTAAGTAGCACAGCACGTTTTATAATATTGCGCATTTCACGCAAATTACCTGGCCATTCGTAATTTAAAAACACTTCTGTAACCTCATCTGAAAGTCCGGCTACATTGCGTTCTAATTCTGCGTTTGACTGTCCTATAAAAAATTCGGCAAATTCCAGAATATCCTTTCCACGTTCATTTAAACGAGGTGCCTGAATAGAAAATTCATTAAGCCTGTGGTATAAATCTTCACGAAATTCTCCTTCGCGTACTGCTTTCTGTAAATCTTCATTAGTAGCAGCTATTATACGAATATCTACATCTATTTCCTTACTGCTTCCTACTGGCTTCACTTTTCGTTCTTGCAAGGCACGCAAAAGCTGTACTTGTACATCATACGTTAAATTTCCTACTTCATCTAAAAAAATGGTTCCACCGTTAGCGGCCTCGAAATGTCCTATTTTATCAGTGGTTGCCCCTGTAAAAGATCCTTTCACATGACCAAAAAACTCACTAGCAGCCAAATCTTTAGGTATAGCCCCGCAATCTACCGCCACGTAAGGCATGTTTTCACGTTTACTTAATTTATGAATAGAGTATGCTATATTTTCTTTACCCGTACCGCTGTCGCCAATAATAAGAACCGAAATATTGGTAGGTGCCACTACATTAATAAAATCATATAATTCTTTAGATTTTGTGCTTTTACCTTTAATAAAATGACTGCCTGTATAGGCGTTTTTTATAGGTCGGGTATCTTTAACTTCACTTTCTTCAACAGTATTTACTATAGTTGAAGTCTTCTTTTTTTCTGAAAGCGCTGCATGAACAGCATGTAAAATCTCGTCGGAATTAATAGGTTTTGACACATAATCAAAAGCACCTATTTTCATAACGTTTACAGCTGTTTTAATATCAGTATAGCCAGTCATTAATATTACCTGAATGGCAGGATTTATCTCTTTAATGTATTTTAAGATTTCGATACCGTCACTATCGGGTAAACGAACATCGGTTAAAACAAGATCCAACTGTTGATCTTTTAAAACAACTGTAGCTTCTTTAAATGAAAATGCACTGAACACTTCGAACCCTTTTTTGGTAAGAAATGTTTTCATCATTAAGCAAAAAGATACATCGTCTTCTATTATTAAAATTTTTTTCATTTTAAAGCTCAAAAATTGATATTAGGTTTTAATAAAGGATTGGGGAAGTTACAAAATAATTTTTTAACAATTGTTATTTTAACTTAAATTGAACACTATTGCAACAGTACTTTTTTTACAAAATAATTTACTTATCTGTTTTTTGTTCAACAGTTATCGGTTTTAATTATATATGTTACTTAAATTCAAAGAAATGGTATTTGTGAAAATACATTTAAAAAGGCTAACTGTTAGTGTTAGCCTTTAATTTATTCTGTAAGTTTTGTGATTTCTTTTTCTTTTACAGTTTTTCGTAAACCAGAACTTGAAAATCGGTGATCGCGCTGGTTATAGTAAAGTTCTATTCCTTTTTCTTCGCAATACGTTCTACCTGTAAAGTTTTTATCTTTATATTCTTCACCTAAAATACGAACATCAATTTTAAAAGAACGCAGAATATCTTCTAAATCTTGTTCGGTGGCATACGGCACAACTTCATCTACATGCACACAACCTTTTAACTGTATATAACGTTCTACTACACTTTGAACAGGGCGGTTTTTTTCGGGACGATCTAATGTTGGGTCGGTTTGTAATCCACAAATAAGGTAATCGCACTGACGTTTTGCATCTTCTAACATTTTAATATGACCTGCGTGCAATAAATCGAAAGCACTAAATGTTATTCCTATCTTCATAATTATTTCTGATTAATTTCTATTGATCTTAAATCCTTTGCTGTTATTCTTTTATATGATAAGACCGATGCGAAATTTAAAGCTTTTTTTTGAATTAGAAAGTATGAATTTAAACGAATGTAAAGCATTTGTAAGTTTTCTAATAAAAATCTACGCTTATTGTTGTTTTTACACCTTTATACATACCTATAGTATCTAAACTGCTAATGCTTTTTTGAATGGATGCTTTTAAGGCTTGCGCCGATTTGTTAATGGGCAGTTTTACTAAAATAATCTGTATATATTGATTACGGATTCTGTTTATAGAAGGTTCTTGCGGACCTAAAACTAAAATTCCGTTTATATTATTTCGCATGTTGGCAGCCAACCAGTTCGATGCTTCTTTTACTTTACCATAATCGGTATGCTTTAACTGCAAACGTATCAACCGGTAAAAAGGCGGATATTTAAAGTTTAAACGTTCGTACATTTGCTCTTTAAACATTGCTTTATAATCGTTACGCGTTACTTGCTGTATGGTATTATGGTACGGATTGTAGGTTTGTATTAATACTTTACCTTGCTTGTTTTTTCTGCCGGCACGCCCTGCAACCTGCGTCATTAACTGATAGGCGCGTTCATACGCTCTAAAATCTGGAAAGGTCAGCATACTGTCGGCACTCATGATTCCTACAAGTGTAACGTTATCAAAATCGAGTCCTTTTGCTAACATTTGTGTTCCTACCATTACATCGATTTCACGATTTTTAAATCCATCAATTAATCGTTCAAATGCGAATTTACCTCGGGTTGTATCCTGATCCATTCTGGCAATTCGCTTGTTTGGAAAAATCGATCGCAAAGCATCTTCAATTTGTTCAGTGCCTAAACCTTTAGTAGTTAATTCGGTACTATGACATGCGTGACATTTTGTAGGCATTGCCATGGTGTAGCCGCAATAATGGCATTTTAAATAATTTTGACGTTTGTAATAGGTTAAACTTACATCGCAAGAAGTACAATGTGGTACGTTTCCGCAGGTTAAACATTCTAAAACAGGCGAGAAACCTCGACGATTTTGAAACAACAAAACCTGTTCACCGTTATAAAACGCCTCGCTAATAGCATCGAGTAACTTTACACTAAAAATTCCGTTGACTTCTTTCTTTTTTCGTGCTTCTTTTAGATCTACCAAAACAATTTCGGGCAATTGCACATTTGTAAAACGCTGATTTAATTCTACATAACCGTATTTTTGCTGATAAGAATTGTAATAACTTTCCAGACTTGGTGTTGCCGATCCTAGTAAAACTTTCGCATTAAACATTTTTGCCAATACAATAGCGGCATCGCGCGCATGGAAACGAGGAGCGGGATCGACCTGTTTATAGCTTGCCTCGTGTTCTTCATCAACAATAATTAACTGTAAATTTTTAAACGGAAGAAAAACAGAGGAACGCGACCCTATTACAATTTGAGCTTTTTCGTTGTTGTTTAAAACGTGTTGGTACACTTCTACCCTTTCGTTTTCGGAATATTTAGAATTATAAACCGCTACTTTGTTACCAAAATAAGCCGTTAAACGTTGAACCAATTGTGTAGTTAAGCCAATTTCGGGTACCAAAAATAACGCCTGCTGATTTTTTTCGATACATTGCTGTAGCAGTTTAATATAAATTTCGGTTTTTCCTGCGCCTGTAACGGCATTTAATAAGGTTACATCGTATTTTTCAAACTGATTTTCTATTGTTTGAATGGCCGTTGTTTGTGCTTCGGTAAACTGAATATCGTTTAAAAAAGCATCGGTAAACTGTATGCGGTCTTCGGCTAACGTATAAACCGTAAAAATCGCTTTTTTTTCTAAATTATTGAATATAGCTGTAGAAACTTCGGCTTCTTTCAACAATTCTTTTAATTCAATTGGTGTTTGTTGGCTATTTAACTGAAAATATTTTAAAACAAGCGCACGTTGTTTTTCTGTTTTTAATTCGTTGTCTAAAAGGTTTATTAAGTTTTTTTCGTCATTATAATTATCGTGTAAAGCAACATATTTCACCCGTTTTGGCTTGTATTTTTCGTGTATGTGTTGGTTTAAGTAGACAATATCTTTTTTAAGCAAATCATCAATTACACCGAAAACCTTTTTTTTGTTCAAAATATTCTGAACCTCATCAAACCGAAGAATAGGCTGCTGTTCAAAAGCTTCGTACAACAAAAACTCATCATCGGTAAGCGATTTTAAATCAACCACCAAATCTCGGTTAAAACTCAATATTGTTTCACTTTCTAACAAAAAAGCACCTGGCAATGCCGCTTTATACACTTCGCCCAACGAACACATATAATATTGCGCAATCCACTGCCAAAACTCCATTTGAGTATTAGTTGCAATAGGCTTTTCGTCTATAATGGTATGAATATCTTTAGGTTCGTAAACCTGCGGTTTCTGGCTGTGTTTGTTAAGCACAAGTGCCGTATAAACCAAACGTTTGCCAAACGGAACGGCAACCCGCATACCCTGTTGCAAAAAATGATATTCTGCCTGCGAAACCCTGTATGTAAACGTAGTTGTTATGGCAATTGGTACAACAACATCTATAAAATACTCCATAAAACAAAGATATGAAAAGCTTTTACTATTCTTTTTATTGTAGAAGTTGTTTTTATGTTGCTTTTTTATTTGAAATATTAAAAACCAAAGCTATTAAAATACAAAACCTACAAGGTTATAAAAACCTTGCAGGTATATTTTGTAATGAATTTTAAGAAAATTACTTAACGCGAACCCAGGTTTGTGTGCGTCCTAACGCTTGGATACCAACATAGCCGCGAACATCTAATTTATCGGATCCGTTTAATTTTAAGGCACATTTATATTCTTTACCAGATCCTGGATCGGTTATTGTTCCGCCCGAATATTCTTTGCCATCTTTAGAAAGTCCTTTAATAATGGTTAAACCTTTAATTGGTTTGCCTTTATCTGCACCCGGGCATTTATCGCATTTAGCATCTTTTTTATCGGTTAAAATTTCTACTACTTTACCGTAAATTTTTCCATTTTTTTCAGAGATTTCTACAATAGATTTTGCTTTACCGGTTTCATCATCAATTGTTTTCCATTTACCTGTTACTGCTTGCGCCTGTGTGCTTAATGCTGCAAATGCAGTGAATACAATAGTTGCAATTACATTTTTCATACGTTATTTTTTGTTTTAGTGTTACTAATATACAAATTTCTTCGTTTTGCTGTATATATTGCTGCATTTAATTCAAAACCCAACAATAAAATCATACAGTTAATCCAAATATAAATCATTATAACCAAAAGTGTACCAATTGATCCGTACAACTCATTATATTTCGCAAATTTTGATACATAAAAGCCGAAAGCTACCGATGTTAAAGACATTAATATGGTTGTAAAAACCGATCCGTATGAAATAAAAGATAAATGTTTGGTTTCTTTTGTGCCGAATTTATAAAGAATAGATACTGTAAGTAAAATCATTAATACCACAAAAATATTTCTGCCGATATCTGCCAGATAAGGATATTCTGAAAAGTGCATCAATACCTCAACTGATAAATAAACCGCTACAGAAATTACCAGCATAAGACTTAACAATACTGATAGTACGATTGCTATTAAATACTGTCTGAAAAAATTTCGTGAAATTGACAAATGTGCCGAGGACTGAAAACCGTTAATAATGGCATTTACACCATTTGCCATAAAAATAACCGACATGATTACCCCTGTTGAAAGCAAGCTTCGGTAAGAGTTGTTCATAATATCAATTAAAATTAACTCCATGGCATCGTAGGTATTTGGCGGTACGTTTTCTTCTACAAAAAGTAAGAAACTCTCTTGAAAATTCTCTATAGGAATGTACGGAATTAAATTCAGTAAAAATAACGCAAACGGAAACAACGCCATAAAAAAAGTAAAAGCTATAGAACCTGCTTTGTAATTTAACGCGCCCTCTACAATTCCCGTAATGTATATACGCACTAACTGATACAGCGATAAACCTTCTAAACCAGGAAATTTGGTTTTCATAGAAAATTTAATGATGCTACCAATTACGGGTATTTTTGTTATTTTAACTGATTTTTTGCCCAATTTACAAAACCGCTTTTAAACTTAAATCCATGTTGTAAACAGAATGCGTTAATGCGCCACTTGATATAAAATCTACACCACATTCTGCATAATTACGAATGGTTTTTTCGTTGATATTTCCCGATGATTCTGCCAAACACTTACCATTAATCATTGCAACGGCTGTTTTGGTATCATCATAATTAAAGTTATCAATTAAAATTTGATATACACCATCGTTTGTAAGGATTTCTTCAATTTCTGTTAAATTTCTAGCTTCTACAATAATTTTCAAATCCTTATTGTTCGCTTTCAGATACTCTTTTGTTTTAGTAATAGCCTCACTGATTCCGCCTGCAAAATCAATATGATTGTCTTTCAGCATAATCATATCATACAATGCAAATCTATGATTTTCACCTCCGCCAATCTTCACTCCCCATTTTTCAATAGCACGAATTCCAGGTGTGGTTTTACGGGTATCTAACACTTTTGCTTTGGTTCCGGCAACTAAATCTACAAAAAACCTGGTTTTGGTTGCAATAGCACTCATACGCTGCATGGCATTTAAAACTACACGTTCTGCTTTTAAAATCGATTGTGATTTACCTGTAACATAAAAAGCAATATCACCATATTTCACGGGAGTTCCATCGTTTATTAAAACTTCAACCTGCATTTCGGTATCCACATAATGAAACACCATTTTGGCAAAATCAACTCCAGCCAAAATACCTTCGTCTTTTACCAATAACTTTGCCTTTCCCATAGCATCTGCAGGAATACAAGCTAACGAGCTGTGATCGCCATCGCCAACATCTTCACGAATGGCATTTTGTATGATTAATTCTAATTCTTTATTAAATTGTTCTTGTGATATCATTTTTTTTGACCTTTAATGGCTAAAGTACGAAATTTTAGTATTTTTGAAAACAATAATAAAACCATTTTACTTATGAAATCAACATTTACAATTTTATGTATTACAATTTTTGGTTTATCAGGATTTTCTCAAGAAAATGATAAAAAATATCAAAATAGAATTGTAGAATCATCAGACAAAATATGCAATTGTCTTGATAAAATAGATTCTTCAGGAATAACTTCTGAAGATAAAAACAACGAAATAAAAAAGTGTATAGAAGACAGCATTCGTCCTTACAATTTATTAGATCAGTTAACAGCAGCTTCTAAAGAAATCGAAAAAGATCCTACAAAAAAAGAGATTAACATTAGTTATAATACCGACGAAAAAATGTATGGTACTCCGTTTTATTTTGACGTTGAACGCTATTTGATGCAAAATTGTGAAAGTATGCAGGTATTAATAAACTCTCATGATTATATCTTTCCAAATTCATTTTCAAATGATCCCAAAGCTATTGAATACTATCGAAAAGGTAGTGCTTTTATGGAAAAGAAAGATTATAATGCAGCTGCAAAAGCCTACAAAAATGCAGTTGAAACTGATCCTATTTTTTCTTTTGCTTGGGATAATTTAGGCTTAAGTTACCGTAAGCTTGAAAAATACGATTTAGCATTAGACGCTTATAACAACTCGTTAATGTTAGAACCTAATGGTTTTATGCCCCTGCAAAACATTCCTGTGGTTTATGAACTTATGGAAGATTACGACAAAGCTATTGAAGCCTACCAAAACATTATTAAAGTTTATCGTAATAATGCAGAGGCTGATTATGGTATTGGAAGAATTTATATTTTTTACAAAAACGATATTCCGAAAGGATTAGATTATATGTGTAAGGCTTATTTAAAGTATATTGAAACCAATTCTCCATACCGAGTTGATGCTGAAAGTATTATAAACCATACTTTTACCGAGTTAGAAAAAGAAAATAAAACCGATATTTTCTATAAAATTTTGAAGGATAACAACATTGATATCAAAGAACAATAATGAAGACAGAAATTTCTTGGAACGATTTTGAAAAGATCGAGATGCGTGTAGGAACAATAATTGATGCACAACCGTTTGAAAAAGCTAAAAATCCGGCTTATAAGTTGTGGATTGATTTTGGATCAGAAATAGGCATCAGAAAAACATCGGCACAAATTACCGTTTTGTATGGTATTGATGATTTAATTGGTAAACAAATTGTTGCTGTGGTTAATTTTCCACCCAAACAAATTGCCGATTTTATGAGCGAATGCTTGGTTTTAGGCGTTGTGGGCAGCGATAAAGAAGTTACCTTACTAACTCCGGGAAAAGCTGTAGCAAATGGTTTGGCAATTGGCTAAACTAAGCTATTTTTGCAAAAAAGAATTTCTATGAACATCAAACTTTTGGCAATTGGCAAAACCGATAATAAAAATCTGCAAGCGTTAATAGACGAATACACCAAGCGTTTGGGCTTTTATATTAAGTTTGATTTAGAAGTTATTGCCGATATTAAAAACGTTAAAAACCTTTCGGAAGCACAACAAAAGCAAAAAGAAGGCGAACTTATTTTAAGTAAACTTACTGCAACCGATCATTTAATTTTGTTAGATGAAAACGGAAAGACTTTTTCGAGCGTTGGTTTTGCCGACGAACTGCAAAAGAAAATGAACGCAGGCATTAAAACTTTGGTATTTGTAATTGGCGGACCTTATGGTTTTTCTGACGAAGTTTACAAAAAAGCAAACGGAAAAATTTCGCTTTCGGCTATGACGTTTTCGCACCAAATGGTTCGTTTGTTTGTTATTGAACAAATTTATCGTGGTTTTACTATTTTAAAAAATGAACCGTATCATCATCAGTAAATTATTTGGTTTGAAGTTTAAGGTTTAAAGTTAAATTGTGTCGAACTTTAGTTCGATGATGATTTAATGATGATTCAAAAGGTTTTAACCAAATCTTAAAAAACTATTGTTTGATAAGTTTTAGACATCTCGACTTCGCTCTATGTGACAATTAAAACCTAATTCACATAAACTTCACTATTCAAGCTTTCAGAAATCTTTTGTTTTTCTAATTCAATTAGAATATTTACAAAAGTTTCAATGCTTATATTTTTATCAATCGTTACCAAATAAGTTTGAGTTTTATCAAACGATTTTTTAGCATCAGCGACCGATTTTAACAGCAAACTTTGAACTGCAGTCGATAATTCGTAAATAGGTTGTTCGCCTAAAGCAAAACTTTTAAACGGCACTTTTACATACGCATTTTGCTTGTGAACGGTATCGCTGTAAACCATGTAAATATCTTTAGTATCTTCGTACATACCACCAACTTTATGCTTTTTTTCGGTTAGTTGTTGTAAAAACGGAGCAACTTCATTTAACGGTAAATCTCTATCAACAGAAAGTACCCAATGCGTATTTCCTATTAAGCTGTTTTTTTTAATTTCAACTTTACCTTCTTCATTTTTTAGAATATAAGCCGGACTAAAATCGGTCATTTCGGTTACAACAGAAAAATCAGATCGACTGATTTTCATTTCCTTTTGCTGGCACGATACAAATAAGATCGCTCCAAAAATCAAGATAAATAGTTTAGTTTTCATAATCATAAATATTTTTCTTACCACAGATGCACGGATTTAAATCTTAATTATCTTAAACTCTATTTCCAAAAACTTACCACAGATTAAAGAATTTTTAGAATTAAAAATCTATGTAAAATACATAAATCTGCAGTTATTTTAAAATTAGACGTTCTGTTAGAAAATCTTCCTAATTCTTTTAAGTAAACAAGGGTTTTATCTGTGAATCTATAGCAAATTTTAGTTACTATAGGTTTTCTTATATAGTTTTACACATTCTACGGCTTCTTTCACATCATGCACTCGCAACAAGTTAGCTCCTTTTATTAATGAAATAGTGTTTAAAACTGTTGTTCCGTTTAATGCTTCTTGTGGTGTGGTTTCGAAAAATTTATAAATCATCGATTTTCTTGAAAGTGCCGATAATACAGGAACATTCAAATGCTGCAACAAATCTAATTTATTTAATACTTCGTAATTCTGATCCAAGGTTTTCGAAAATCCAAAACCGGGATCAACAATAACATCAACAATTCCGTGCTGTTGAGCCTGTGCTATTTTATCAGAAAAATAATAAATCATTTCGTGCATTACATCGTCATAACTAGTAAACTGCTGCATATTTTGCGGCGTTCCTTTCATGTGCATCATAATATAGGGCGCTTTAAAACTACCTACAACCTGCATCATTTTAACGTCTAAATTGCCTGCCGAAACATCGTTAATTATCGCTGCACCCAAATCTAACGTCTGTTTGGCAACTTCAGAACGAAAAGTATCAACAGATAAAATAATATCAGGAAATTTATCTACCAAATGTTTCACAACAGGCGTAATGCGTTGCAACTCTTCTTCTTCCGAAACAAAAGGCGCATTTGGTTGAGTAGAATATGCACCAATATCAATAATATCAGCTCCTTCTTTTAACATTTTTTCGGTTTGTTGTTCAATTTTTTCTAACGAATGATGTAATCCGCCATCGAAAAAAGAATTAGGTGTAACGTTTAAAATACCCATTACTTTTGGAATTTCAAACGTGATTAATTTGCCTTTACAGTTTATCGATTTCATTATTTGTTGGAATAATTACCTACTTTTAATTTTTATTCTGAAAACAGATTGTTATTTTTGATAAAATTTACACAAAGATACTTGAATATGCTTTCTACAGCGGAACAATATGATAAAATAATTGCCATTTGCCGACAATTATACATTAAAAAATTACAAGATTATGGGTGTGCCTGGCGCATTTTACGATTGCCGTCGTTAACCGATCAAATTTATATTAAAGCATGTAGAATTAGATCGTTACAGGAAAATGATGTGCGAAAAATTGATGAAGACGAAAGTTCAGAATTCATTGGAATCATCAATTACAGCATTATGGCTTTGATTCAGTTGGAAAAAGGTGTTTCTAAAGATGCCGATTTATCGAACCAAGAGGCTATTGATTTATACGATAAACACATTGCCATTACCAAGGAATTAATGATGAATAAAAATCATGATTATGGCGAGGCTTGGCGCGATATGCGCATTTCATCGCACACCGATATTATTTTACAAAAACTGCTACGTGTTAAACAGATTGAAGACAACGAAGGAAAAACCATTGTATCTGAAGGTTTAGATGCTAATTATCAAGACATGATTAACTACGCTGTTTTTGCTTTAATTTTAATGGATTTTGCCCAATAATAATTTACAAACCCTATTTGAAAAATAAAAATGGAAAACTTTAAAAAATATTTACCGTGGACAATTAGAATAATAATTTCGTTTTTATTCTTAATTTCTGCCGTTGCAAAATTATACCCTAGTCCGTATTTCGCTATTTCAACTTTTGAAGTAAAACAGTTATATCCAATGGGTTTTACGGAAGATTTTGCCGTGTTTTTCTCTCGAATTTTAATAGGAATTGAACTCGCATTGGGGATTTTGTTGTTGCAAAACAATTTTTTACGCAGAATTGTAATCCCAGCAACCTTATTAATGTTGGTGGTTTTTACGGTTCATTTAGGTATTGATACCATTCAAACTGGTGGAAATTCTGGTAACTGCGGATGTTTTGGCAGTTTGTTGCCCATGACACCTATCGAAGCAATTATCAAGAACGTTGTTGCTATTATTTTATTGATTGTTTACTTGTACGTTACTCCAAAAACAGTAAAAGAAGGAAATAATTTCTGGGTTTTATCAACCATAACTTTCGCATCAATTTTAGCATTGTTTATGTTAGCGCCAATTCAGCCAAAAGTAGCAGAAGTTGCTACGGAAGAAATTGAAACACCTTTAGAAAACACAGATACGATCGAAACACAAACAACCGAAACTATTGCTATAACTCCGGCTGAAACAACGGTTACAGAAGAAGTTCCTACTGAAGCTGCTAAACCAGTAGTTGTTGATGAACCTGCAAAAGTAAAATCGGGTTATGCACAGTATTTTTCGAATATCGATCAAGGTAAAAAAATATTAGCGTTGTTTGTACCAGGTTGTGAACATTGTAGAGATGTGGCAAAAGAATTAGCTGAAATGAAGAAAAAAGATAAAAATTTCCCTAAAGTTCAAGTTGTTTTTATGAACGAAGAACCAGAGAAAATTCCTGATTTCTTTGAATTTGCTGGTGCTACATATCCTTATAAAATTATTGAAGTAATTCCGTTTTGGAAATTGTTGGGAAGTGGTAAAGATACTCCTGGAATTATCTATTTTTGGAATGGAAACAAAATTAAAGAATGGGATGGTATTAACGAGAAAAAATTCGTTGGTTCTGAACTAAAAACCATTTTAAAAAAGAACTATTCCGAAATTAAAAAATAGTGCTGTCGTATTTCTTAAATAAATTAGGCTATTCGTTTTTTACGCTTTTTGGCGTAATTACAGTTGTGTTTATATTGTTCAACATTTTACCCGGCGATCCTGCCAGAATGATGTTAGATCAAAACGAAAACTCGGAACAATTGGCATTAATTAAAAAGAAGTATGGTTTTGATCAACCCGTATCAAAGCAATATCTGTATTATTTAAACGATTTATCACCAATATCATTTCATAAACAAGAAAAAGATCATTATACTTTTTACAATAAAGAAAAATATGGTGGCTCTAAATTAATTTCAACCAATTCGTACGACATTGTTTTAAAAACACCGTATCTGCGCGAAAGTTTTCAGAAAAACGGCAAAAAAGTAACCGACATTATTTTACATACTTTGCCAAGTACTGTTGTTTTAGCTGTTCTTTCTATTGTCATTGCACTGCTAATTGGTATGGTATTGGGAGTTTTATCAGCATTATATGCCAACAGTTTTTTTGACCGATTAATTGCGTTAATCAGCACATTAGGTATGAGTGTACCATCTTTTTTCAGTGCCATTTTATTCGCATGGATTTTTGGCTACGTACTGCACCATTACACAGGTTTAAACATGACCGGCAGTTTGTACGAAGTAGACGATTTTGGCGAAGGAAAGCATTTAGCATTGAAAAACGCCATACTTCCCGCAGTAGTTTTAGGCATTCGCCCTTTGGGTGTTGTAATACAGTTAATGCGCAACTCGCTTTTGGAAATTTTAAATCAAGAGTACATTCGTACGGCAAAGGCAAAAGGTTTATCAACCTATAAAATAATTACCAAACACGCTTTAAAGAATGCCATGAACCCTGTAGTTACGGCAATTTCAGGTTGGTTTGCCTCTATGTTGGCTGGTGCGGTTTTTGTTGAATATATTTTTGGATGGAACGGTTTGGGTAAAGAAATTGTCGATGCCTTAAATAATTTAGATCTACCTATAATCATGGGATCTGTAATTGTTATTGCCACAACCTTTGTCATTATAACTATTTTAGTAGATTTAATCTACGCTTATTTAGACCCACGAATTAAATTGAAATAATTATGAAAAAAAATTTTTGTACCATTTTAGCATTAGGATTCGTTGCTGTAAGTTGCGATACTAAAAAAGTTGACGAAAAAATTGCACATGAAATAGATGCGCTTAAAGATACGTTGGAAATTAAAACAGATACCGTTTCGGTTGATGATACTAAATTCAGTTCTGTTACCCTAAATAAGGAATTTGACGATATGCAGGGAAACAAAATTTCGTTTCAGAATATTTTAAATAACCATAAAGGATCGCCCATTGTAATAGATGTTTGGGCATCATGGTGCCCTGATTGTATCAAAGGATTTCCCGAACTGAAAAAACTTCAAGAAAAATATCCTACTACTTCTTATGTATTTCTTTCATTAGATAAAACTAAGGACAAGTGGAAAGAAGCCATAAAAAAATACGACTTAAATGGCGATCATTATTATTTAAACGAAAAAATGAAAGATGAATTTGGAACATCTATTCAATTAGATTGGATTCCTAGATACATAGTTGTAGATTCCCAAGGAAACATTGCCCTTAAAAAAGCAATTGTTGCAAATGATACTTTACTATTAAAAACATTAGATAAATTACAACCTTAATATGAGACATAAAATTATTGCCGGAAACTGGAAAATGCACAAAAACGCACAAGAAACAACTGCTTTTTTAAACGATTTGGTAAACAATATGCCAACCGGTAAAGAAGTTGAAGTTATGGTTGCACCTGCCTTTACCAATTTAATGTTAGCAAATCAGATACTTGAAGACACTAATATAACCGTAGCCGCACAAAATATGCATCAGGCAGAAGGTGGCGCTTTTACCGGTGAAATTTCTGCCGATATGTTAACAAGCATTGGCGTAGAAACTGTTATTTTAGGACATTCGGAACGCAGACAGTATTTTAAAGAAACTGCAGCCATGTTGGCTAATAAGGTAGACACTGCATTGCGTCATAAAATGCGCATTATTTTTTGTGTAGGCGAAGAATTAAAAGACCGTCAAAACAAACAGTTTCAAAACGTGGTTTTTTATCAGTTAAAAGATTCTTTATTTCATTTACCAAAAGAAGCCTGGCAACACATTGTTATTGCCTACGAACCAGTATGGGCAATTGGCACAGGAGAAACTGCAACGCCCGAACAGGCACAAGAAATGCACTTATTTATTCGCGAACAAATAGCACACCAATACGGCAGTTTGGCAGATAATGTAACCATTTTATACGGTGGTAGCGTAAAACCAGACAATGCACAAACCATATTTTCACAACCCGATGTTGATGGTGGATTAGTTGGTGGTGCTGCTTTAAATGTTGCCGATTTTACGGCGATTATTAATGCGGTTTAAAATTAATATTTTAAAAGAAGATCTCATAGGTTTTAAAAACCTGTGAGGTCTTAAATCCAAACAAAACGGCTAAAATTAAATATCTACAAATGAAAAAAATCTTATACATCATTACTTTAGCATTCCCTTTGTTTGCAAATGCACAAGACTTTTTAGTGGGTCCTACCCTATCGTATCAGTCGCAGGCAGGAAACATGCTAAAAGTGGGTGGTTATTATTTACAGCCGTTGGCAGGAAATGCAGTAGGAATAAAATTAGAAGCTAATGCGAATTTTGCTTATTTTAGAGAGCAGTTTTTGGTAATTCCCGAAGGAAGTTTTACATTTTATCCTACGTTTAACAATTTAATTATTCCTTTTGTAGAAGGCGAATTAACTCCGTACACTATTACTCCTAAAGTAGGATTATCCATAGCAAGTATTGTGGAATTTGGTTTTGGATATGGTTTTGACACAAAAGTAAAAGAAGATTTAAAACCTATTAAAGGCTTTACTTTTTCGTTAGGATTTAATATTCCGATGAATGCTTTTTAATTTCTCGACATAATTTTATTTTGAGCTTGCCGAAAACCTCGAACAGACGGTCATACAAAAAAATCAATAGAATAAAACTTGATTCTATTAATAATCAAACGGAAAACGACGGTCTTTATTCAATTTTATATCGCTTTCAATTACATCTGTAGGAATCACTTTTAAAAACGACGGATGTTGCTCAATGGCATACTCAATTTTTTCTACAATTTCGTCAATAGTTTCGTTATCGTAATCAATCTGTAAAGGTTCTTTAATAGTAAAAGTTTGCAGTATTCCTTTCTTTTTAAGCCACAACCCTTTTTTATCAAACGAACGTCTAAATCCGTCAATAACAATAGGAACAACAACGGGTTTATGATGTTTAATAATATGTGCCGTACCTTTGCGCACTGGTTTAAAAGATTTGGTAGTTCCTTGCGGAAATGTAATTACCCAGCCATCTTCTAAAGCGCGTTTAATATTTTCGGTATCATTTGGATTTACCGCTTTTTTTTCGGTTTCTGATACATCTTTACCTTTTTGTCGCCAAGTTCTTTCAACTGTAATGGCACCTGTATAGCCCATAATTCGAGGCAAAATACCCGCTTCCATAGTTTCTTTTGCACTTACATAATATAAATTCAATTTTGGATTCCAAATATACATTACATTTTTTATGGTATCGGGTCTACCTTTTAAACTGGCATTAAAAACGTGAAACATAGCTACTACATCGGCAAAATAAGTTTGGTGGTTCGATATAAATAGTACGTTTGTATCAGGCAATTGTTTTATGATTTCCGACCCGTCTATAACCAATTCGTTAAAGCCACGATAGCGTCTGTGGGTTATAAACCCAAATAAACGGATCAGCCATTTTTTTAAAAATATTATATGTCCGAAAGGATCTTTTTTAAATACGTTCATCTATTCTTTTAAAGTAACAAAGATACGTTATAAACACTAAAAGTTTTTGTTTTTACCATAATCGCACTCAAACTTTTCTGACAAAAAAATAAATAAACACCTAGTTGCGCTACTTATACTTTCTATTGTTTCAATGTGTAATTTTTTAAAAAACACCTTTCAATGTTTCTTTTATTTCACTTAAAATCATGGCAGTTGCGCCCCAAACAATATGGTCTTCTATAACAAAAGCAGGTACCAAAATATTTTGTGCATACGAAGTACTCATGCGAACATTTTTCACCAAACTATCATTTAATAAATCTATTAAAGGAAGTTCAATAATTGAATTAACCTCTTCTGCCTGCAATATAAATTGAGGTGTATCTTGAACAATACCCATAAAAGACGAAACCATAAAATTACTTGGCGGAATGTACAAATCGCTCCATTGCTTTATAATTTCAACATCGTTAGTAACAATTCCTACTTCTTCATTGGCTTCACGTAATGCGGTGTGCTGTAAATTTAAATCAGATGTTTCCATTTTCCCACCTGGAAATGCAATTTGCGAAGAATGCACGCCCGGATAAGACGATCGCACAATAAGCAGCACATGGGTTGTACCGTTTTTTGGATAAAACAAACTTAAAACCGCCGAGGCTTTAGGATTTTTAGATGAGAAATCGTAATTTTGAAGGTATTGAACACGCTCTAGCGGTGCCATTTTTAAATGGGCATCCAAAGCAAACAACGGTTGGGCTATAATAGAATCCAACTTATCTAAAAAATGTTCAAACTTCATAAATTTTAATAAAATACATATAAAGATAGGTAATGTTTAGTAAAGAAGAAGCGCTTAAAATGAAAAAAGATTTTTGGATTGGTTTTGCAGATGCCTATCCAAGAAAATGGCTATTGCATAATACTAAAATTAAAGACGTTACCTTTAAGTTCTTTGTTGATAATAAAACAGCGCAGGTAGCATTAGAAATTGAACCTAAAGATGATGAAAAGCGCAAGATTTATTTTGAAAAAGTAGAATCGTTAAAAACAATTTTATTAGAAGAATTTTTGCCCGATGCTGTTTTTGAACGAAACTATTACCTGCCAAGCGGTAAACTTATTAGTAGAATTTGGGTTGACATAGAAAAAAGCGTAAGTGTTAACAACAAAAATACCTGGCAGGAAATTTATGATTTTTTTGCAGAAAAAATGAGCAATTTTGAATTGTTTTTCTATGAATACGAAGATTATATTAAAGATTTGGAAATTAACACCTAATAAATCTGCACGTTTAAAAACTTTTAGTATTTTAATGCTTTAAAATGTAGCCTTGAAAAAATATCATCAGTTTTTAATTTTGTTTTTATGTTTATGTTGTTGTAATATGTTTTCGCAAACGAAAGACAGTATTACTACAACACAACAGCAAATGCAAAAACTGGAAGAACTTTCTAAAAAAGGAAAATTCACCAAACAACTGCACAAATTAATTTTTCGAAAAAAGGTAACAAACGTAAATACCAAAGTACAGGCTGTAAAACAAGCAGATATCGACTATGATTTTGAAAAATTTCAGGGTAAAATTATCCGTAACATACAAATAGACACCTACGATCCGTTTGGTTTTTCTATTTATGATACTACTCGGGTTCCAAAAAAACAAATAGAAAAATTAGGCAACAGGCTTCATTTAAAAACCAAACAATTCACCGTTCGCAGTTTGTTACTTTTTAAACGCAACCAACCTTTAGATTCTATTAAACTAAAAGAATCGGAACGTTTATTGCGTACCCAACGCTATATTCGTAGAGTTTCGGTTAAGCCTACAACTGTTTCAGAAAATTCCGATTCGGTAGACATTCATATAAAAGTTTTAGATGCTTGGAGCTGGTATCCTACTGGATCTCTATCCACATCTAGCGGCAGGTTAAGTCTTACCAATCGCAACTTTGCAGGTTTAGGGCATTACTTTAACAATCAATACCGCGTGCGTTTTAAAGAAGGCAGACATGCCTACAGATCTCAATACCAAATTAATAACATTGGACAAACTTTTATTGATGCCGGTGTTTACTATAATTTAGATTTAGCCGAAAATTACACAAAACAAATATATGCCAACCGTAGGTTTTACACACCTATGACACGTTGGGCAGGCGGTGCCACTATGTATCAAATCTATACGCGCGATTCGGTCCCTAATTTAGAAGGCATAAAAAAACTGCAAAGTTTTAAATCGAATGATGTAGATGTCTGGTTAGGTCATTCAGAACCTTTGTATTACCGTTACAACAATTTACATAAAGTGCAAACCAATTTAATTACATCGTTGCGCTATTATTCAAAAAACTATATAGAACAACCTGTTGGCGAATACGATCCACACAATTATTTTACTGATCAAAAACTATATATGGCAACGGTTGGTTTGGCATCAATTAACTATGTACAAGACCGTTATATTTTTCATTATGATATGATTGAGGATATTGCAGTAGGTAAAACTTTTATGCTTATAGGCGGAATTCAACAGAAAAATAATATAAACCGTCCGTATATAGGTGCACAGTTTGCTTTGGGCAAATACACCAAACGTGGCTATTTTGGCGGCGAAGTACAATGGGGATCTTTTATTAACAACAAACGTTTTGAAGAAGGTGTTTTTAGAATAGAAGGTTTGTATTTTTCTAAACTATACCATATGGGACGTTGGGGTTTCAGACATTTTTTTAACCCTGAAATAGTTATAGGTTTAAAACGTTGGGATTATGCTATGGATAAAATTACCTTAAACGGAAGCTATGGTATTGATGGTTTTGATAGTTACGAACTACGAGGAACTAAAAAAGTATTACTTAATTTTCAGTTGCAATCTTACGCACCGTATGAATGGCTTGGTTTTAGATTTAGTCCGTTTTTAAGTGCATCGTTGGGTTTTATGGGCGATAATGAAAACACCTTTGTTACAAAAGATATGTATAGTAAAATAGGTTTGGGTGTAGTGATAAGTAATGATTATTTGGTTTTTAACAACTTTCAGCTTTCACTGGCTTTTTACCCGAACATTCCTGGAAACGGACATAATATATTCAAAACTAACAACCTGAGAAACACCAATTTTAACCTGCAACAGTTCGATTATGGCAAGCCAGAATTGGTACCTTATAATTAAAAAATCGCTTCTAAAAATAGAAACGATTCATTTATTTCTGCCACTCTTTAGTTTCGTTAAAAATATGGGTTAAAATATCTTCGTCTAAATCGGTAAAATCAATACTTCTTCTACTCATAACAATTTTAGCGGTTTCAAAAGCTTTCTTTGGCAAATACGCCTGTGTGCCTTGTGCCCCACCCCAAGTAAAATTTGGAATATAATTTCTTGGAAATCCAGCTCCAAAAATATTAGCTGCTACACCAACCACCGTTCCTGTATTAAACATGGTGTTGATTCCGCATTTACTGTGATCGCCCATCATTAAACCACAAAACTGCAAACCGGTATTTTCAAAACGTTCACTTTCGTAATTCCATAACTTAACCGATTCGTAATTATTTTTAAGGTTAGAATTGTTACTATCGGCACCAATATTACACCATTCGCCCAAAACGGCATTTCCTAAAAAACCGTCGTGCCCTTTGTTTGAATATGCAAAAAGAACCGAATTGTTAATTTCGCCACCTACACGAGAATGTGGACCAACAGTTGTTGCACCATAAATTTTTGTCGACAATTTTACCTGTGCATGATCGCACAAAGCAAACGGTCCGCGAATTACAGATCCTTCCATAATTTCAGCATCTTTTCCAATATAAATCGGTCCGGTTGTAGCGTTTAAAGTACAAAAATTTAAAACAGCACCTTCTTCAATAAAAATATGTTCGGCTCCTAAAACGTTTACTGTAGAAGGAATTGGTTGTGATTTACGGTCTTGTGTAAGCAGTTCAAAATCATCGCGAATTGCCTGATCGTTCTTTTGAAAAATATCCCAAGTATGTTCAACCTGCAAACAATCCTCCTCTATATGAATCAATTCATAATCATCAAAATTAATTTCCTCCTGATCGTCTGTGGTAAAAAAAGCAATCATTTCATCATTTTTTACAATTGCCTGGTTGGGCTGTAAAAAACTAATCATTTCAACCAAAACCTCATTCGGACAAAACGATGCGTTAATCATTACGTTTTCTGCCATTTCAACCATTGGGAATTTATCAGACAAATATTCTTCGGTCACCGTAGTTGTTGTAGTCCCCAAATACTTTTCCCATTTTTCGCGAATGGTTAAAATTCCAATACGAATATCGGCAACAGGTCGGGTAAATGTAAACGGCAACAGGTTGTTACGCACAGATCCGTCATATAATATATAGTTCATTTTTATGCTTTTTTAAAGGTTTAAAGTTACAAAGTTTTTGTTTACATAAAAGTAAATATAAGCAAAAAGCCCTACTAAAAAGTAAGGCTTTAATATTTTGATGAATCCAAAAATTATTTTTTGAATTTAGCGTATTTAGTTTTGAATTTATCGATACGACCAGCTGTATCAATTAATTTAGATTTACCTGTGTAAAATGGGTGCGATGTACGCGAAATCTCCATTTTATAAACTGGGTACTCTACACCATCAACTTCAATTGTTTCTTTTGTATCAACTGTTGATTTTGTGATGAATACGTCATCGTTAGACATATCTTTAAACGCTACTAATCTGTAATTTTCTGGGTGAATACCTTGTTTCATTGTAAATCGGTTTTTAAATTATTGGCTGCTTTTTATTCTGATGCTTTTATCTTTCAAAAAGGTATAAACAAAACAACAGCTTTTTATGTAATTGTTTATTTTTCAGAATGCAAATTTAATAACATATTTTTAATCTGCAAACATAACTTTATACTTTTTTTATCATGAAACAACAAAATTTTCTACCGCCTATTTTTGTATATTTGTAAGATTTATAAAATTAATAAAACCATGAATACTACTAGTAAAACAACAGGTTTAACATTCGGCTATATTTTAATGGCGTATTATGCCCTTGTAAACATAATTGTTTTTTTTGCAGATTACACATTATTTGTACAATCGTACCTAACCATTGTAAATATGATTGTTGTTTTAATTTTAGGTATTTGCTGCGTTTGGATCACCAAAAGAAGGTTAGGAAACCTTATTACTTTTAAAGAAGGTTTTACCGCCTTTTTTATTATGATTGTTTTAGGATTCTTGGCAAACTACATTATACAGTACATTTTATTCAACTTTGTAAACCCAGAGGCAAAGATAGTAAACAATGAACTAATGATTGAAATGACAAAGAAAATTGGGAAAGATTTGAATTTATCTGAAGCTGAAATTAATGATAAAATTAACATTGTTAATGAAAACGCCGATAATAATTTTTCTGCTAAAACACTCTTTTTTAGTTACGCCCAAACACTTTTAGGTTCATCAATTGCAGGTTTGTTAATTGCATTAACCTTTAAAAACAAATCAGAACTTTCAACACCAAGAAACCAATAATGAACCTTACGATTTTAATTCCTTTGTTGAACGAAGCAGAATCGCTGCCCGAATTATACCGTTGGATTACAAAAGTAATGCAGCAGCTCAACTATTCGTACGAAGTTGTTTTTATTGATGACGGAAGTACCGATGAATCTTGGGATATTATTGATGATCTTTCTAAAAGCGATACCAATGTAAAAGGAATTCGTTTTCAGAAAAATTTTGGAAAATCGCAGGCATTGCATGCTGGTTTTGCCATTGCCAATGGCGATGTGGTTATTACAATGGATGCCGATTTGCAAGACAGTCCCGATGAAATTCCCGATTTATATAACATGATCGTCAATCAAAATTACGATTTAGTTTCGGGTTGGAAAAAGAAGCGTTATGATTCCATCGTATCAAAAAACCTTCCCTCAAAATTATTCAATTGGGCAGCACGCAAAACATCGGGCGTTCAATTAAACGATTTTAACTGCGGTTTAAAGGCTTACAGCAATAAAGTGGTAAAAAACATTGATGTTTATGGCGAAATGCACCGTTACATTCCTGTGTTGGCAAAAAATGCAGGTTTTAATAAAATCGGCGAAAAAGTAGTACAACATCAGGCACGTAAATACGGCGTTTCAAAATTTGGAATGAGTCGGTTTGTAAACGGCTTTTTAGATTTAATCACCATTTGGTTTTTATCAAAATTCGGCAAACGTCCTATGCATTTATTCGGTGCCTTGGGCGTTATCATGTTTATTGTAGGTTTTTGTAGTGCGGCGTTTATCGGCGTTTACAAACTTTATAAACTTTCCATGCACGAACCTGCTGTTTTGGTAGCAAACAACCCGTGGTTTTACATATCGTTGACCGCAATGATATTGGGTACGCAATTATTTTTGGCAGGTTTCTTGGGCGAAATTATCCTTCGGACAAAAAACAACGAACCGCGATATAAAATATCAACTAAAAGCAACTTATAATTTAATATAAAACATATACCTCACAGGTTTTAAAAACCTGTGAGGTCTGAAAAAAATAAAGAAATGGACATTCCAAAAAATATATTAGAACACAGCAATAAATGGATTCAGGATCCTTTTGATGTTGAAACTCAAAATTTAGTCAAAGAATTAATCACGTCTTCTCCTAAAGAACTAGAAGATGCCTTTTATAAAAATTTAGAATTCGGAACAGGCGGAATGCGTGGTATTATGGGCGTTGGCACCAACCGAATCAATAAATATACCTTGGGTAAAAATACACAGGGATTATCTCAATACTTAAAAAAATCATTTCCAAACGAAGAAATCAAAGTGGCCATTGCTTATGATTGTAGACACAATAGTCAGTCTTTAGCAAAAGTGGTTGCCGATGTTTTTTCTGCCAACGGAATCAAGGTTTTTTTGTTTGAAGATTTACGTCCAACGCCAGAGTTATCTTTTGCGGTTCGCTATTTAAATTGTCATGCAGGAATCGTTTTAACGGCATCTCACAATCCGCCTGAATACAACGGTTACAAGGTGTATTGGCAAGACGGCGGACAATTGGTTCCACCGCAAGACAAAGAGATTATTCAGGTAATTGACAATTTGGATTATTCGGATATTTTGTTCGATTCAAATCCTGAATTAATTGAATATATCGGTACAGAAATCGATGAGGCCTTTGCAAAATCTGCTATTGAAAATGCAAGTTTTAATATTCCGCAGGCAGCTAAAGAACAGCTTAAAATCGTTTATACATCCTTACACGGAACATCAATCAAAGCTATTCCGAATGTTTTGGCAAAAGCAGGTTATACCGATGTGAATATCGTAACAGAACAAGCCGAACCAAACGGAGATTTCCCTACAGTGAAATCGCCAAATCCTGAAGAACCTGAAGCGTTACAAATGGCAATTGATTTGGCAAATGAAACGAATGCCGATATTGTAATTGGAACGGATCCTGATTCTGACCGATTGGGAATTGCTGTTCGCGACAACGAAGGAAAAATGATTTTGTTAAACGGAAATCAGGCTATGGTAGTTATGACTGCCTTTTTGTTAGAACAATGGAAACGCGCGGGAAAGTTAGAAGGTAAAAAGCATTTTATAGGATCAACCATTGTATCTACACCTATGATTTTGGCTCTTGCCGAAGCGTATGAAGTTGATTGCAAAGTGGGCTTGACCGGTTTTAAATGGATAGCAAAATTCATTAAAGATTTCCCTGAACAGAAATTTATCGGAGGTGGCGAAGAAAGCTTTGGTTATATGGTGGGCGATGCTGTTCGCGATAAAGA
Organism: Paenimyroides ummariense; assembly: GCA_040391585.1. Taxonomy (GTDB): domain Bacteria; phylum Bacteroidota; class Bacteroidia; order Flavobacteriales; family Flavobacteriaceae; genus Flavobacterium; species Flavobacterium ummariense_A. The sequence goes on from JBEBXO010000003.1 coordinate 70,939, forward strand.
TGCTGTTGCATCAACCTTATTAATCTGCGAAATTGCTGCTATTGCAAAAGTATCGGGTTCGTCGGTTTATAAAGAACTACAAAACCTGTATGCCGATTTTGGTTATTACAAGGAACATTTAATTTCGTTGACAAAAAAAGGAAAAGACGGTGCCGAAGAAATTGCTACTATGATGACCGAATTACGCAATAATCCATTAAAGGAAATTGCAGGTGAACGAGTGGTTTTTGTGGAAGATTATCAAAGTTCAATAGCTACTAATTTATTTTCGAATGAAACAGAGCCGTTGTTCTTACCAAAATCAAACGTGTTGATTTATTATTTAGAAGACGGATCAAAAATTTGCGCTCGACCAAGTGGTACCGAGCCTAAAATTAAATTTTATTTCAGCACCAACACACCTATTGAAAACGTTGAAGAAATAAAAGATGCCGATGAATATCTAACCGATAAAATTCAGCGCATTATTAACGATATGAAATTGAACTAATGGACAATAATTTAAAAAAGATACTTCCCTACGCATTACATTACAAAAAGAATATCGTTTGGAACATCATCTTTAATATTTTGTATGCCTTATTTGGAACAGTAGGAATGGTATTTATTTTTCCTGTTCTAAAGGTATTGTTCGGAAACAGCGAAAAAGTTACCAAATTACCTACTTACAATGGTTTAGGTAGCATTGACACTTATTTAAACGATACGCTTTTTTACTATGTCACCCATTATTCTGAAACCTATGGTGCCAACTACGCTTTATTGTTAACGGTTTCATTGGTTATCATCACCTTTTTATTAAAAAACCTTTCGGGTTACCTTGGGTTGCAACATTTAATGAAATTAAAAACAGGTGTTTTACGTGATTTTAGACGAAAAATGTACGCTAAAATTATTGAATTACCTGTATCTTATTATTCAGAAAAACGAAAAGGAGATGTAATGGCTCGAATGCTGGGCGACGTAAACGAGGTGCAAAATTCATTCTTTTTAGTATTAGAATTAATTGTAAAAGAACCCCTTACCATCATCTTTTCATTAATTGCAATGATTAAAATAAGTTGGGAACTTACGTTGTTTGTTTTCATTTTTATACCTATTTCTGGATTTATCATTTCAAAAATTGGGAAATCACTGAAATCACAATCGGCACGTGCCCAACAAGAAAACGGTTATTTAATATCCATAACAGAAGAAACTTTGTCGGGTTTAAAGGTTGTAAAAGGATACAATGCCGAAGGATTTTTTAAAAAGATTTTCAACGGTTCAATTGATCGATTGTATGTTCTAACAAACAAAATTGGAAAGAAAAACAATCTGGCATCACCAATGTCTGAATTTTTAGGAATTATCACCATTGCTGTTTTATTGATTTACGGAGGAAACTTGGTTTTAGTAGAAAAAACTTTAGACGGCGCTTTGTTTTTAGCATATATCACACTGGCATACAATATTTTAACACCTGCAAAAGCTATTTCTAAAGCAACTTATCAAGTAAAAAACGGTATGGCAGCAGCAGAACGTGTTTTTGAAATTATTGATACACCTAACGTTATTCGCGACAATAGTGAATCTTTACAAATTGATGCCTTTAAAGATAAAATCGCAATTAAAAATGTAACTTTTTCTTACGATGGGGAACAAAATGTGTTGAAGAATTTTAATTTAGAAATTCCAAAAGGAAAAACCGTAGCGTTGGTTGGTCAGTCAGGTTCTGGTAAAAGTACCATTGCCAATTTGTTGATGCGTTTTTACGATGTAGAACAAGGCGAACTGTTAATTGACGATACAAATATTAAAGATATTCGGTTGGTTTCTTTACGCGATCAGTTAGGTTTGGTAACGCAAGATAGTATTATGTTTAACGGAAGTATTGCCGATAATGTAAGGATTGGAAAATTAAATGCTACCGATGAAGATGTTATTGCTGCCTTAAAAATTGCCAATGCTTATGAATTTGTTCAGAATCTTCCGCAAGGAATCAATACCAATATTGGCGATGGCGGTGGAAAACTTTCGGGAGGACAAAAACAGCGGATTTCAATTGCACGTGCGGTATTGAAAAACCCTCCGATTATGATTTTAGATGAAGCTACATCGGCATTAGATACCGAAAGCGAACGTTTGGTACAAGATGCTTTAGAAAAAATGATGGAAAACCGCACATCTGTTGTGATTGCCCACAGATTATCAACCATTCAAAAAGCCGATGTTATTGTGGTAATGAACCGTGGTGAAATTGCAGAGCAAGGTACACACGACGAACTTTTAGCTAAAAATGGAACGTATGCAAAATTAGTTTCATTACAATCATTTGAAAATTAACAACTTACATATTTAAATAAAAAATCACTCAAAATTGAGTGATTTTTTTGCTTTTATAATTATTGTTTTTCGATAATTTATATATCTTTGTCGATATTTAATTATTGAAATTCAAATCATGAGATCTTTACGTTTATTAGATTTAATCATTACAATTCTTTTCTATTCTATGTTAGGGATAGGAATAATAACTTTTGGTGTATTTACACTTTTTTTATTTGGAATTGATTTAGGAATCAAAACCTCGGTAACTTTTTCAGATAAAAACAATGCAACGATGTATTTGTTACTATTTAGCGTATTTATTTTTTATGCGTCTTATGTCTACTCTATTTTCTTGTTTAAACAAAATATCTCCTCATTTATTAAATTTAAATTATTTACAAATCAGGTTATAAAAAACTTTAAGATTATGGGCATTATTTACATAGCAAGTTATATCATATCATCATTAATTGTTGCTTTATTCAAACAAGATATTAAAATTGAAATTGGTCAGGATCAAGATTTTTTTAATTTTCCATTAAACGGATTGGTTATCGGTTTGTTCTTTTTGGTATTAAGTAAAGTATTTCAAATCGCTAAATTCCAGAAAGAAGAAAATATCGAACTAAAGCAAGAAAACGAATTAACGATATAAATTTTAAACTATGAGAACATTAAACATTTTAAGTTTTATTCTGTACGTAATCCTTTTACCGTTTGTTTTAGGAATTCCACTAATGATTTGGGTTATATCGAATGTAGTTCTAAATATTGGTGAAGAAATTCCTACATATAAACTTTTTAAAGAAGAAGTAATTACTGCTAATAATCCAATTCCTTTAATTGTTACTTTAATTATATACTTATTAGTGTTTATTGCAAATGCCTATGGCTTTTATTTATTGTACCGAATTATAGAGAAGTTTAAAAAATTACAACTTTTTGAAGTAAAAATTATTTCATACTTAAAGCGAATTGGATATATTTTTTCTGTAGGATATTTATTGATCTATTTTTTAAAACCAATTATTGATATTGATGATTTTTTATTTTTTAAGAAATCTACAAATGGTTATGAAACTTTTATCTCAAATCCTTTAAACGGATTGGTTATTGGTTTGTTCTTTTTGGTATTAAGTAAAGTATTTCAAATAGCCAAAAAACAGAAAGAAGAAAACATTGAACTAAAACAAGAAAACGAATTAACGATATAATTTATGAAACTATTAAAAACTCTTATTTCCATTGTATATTATATATTTCTAATACTGTGGATATTTGCCGAAATACTAGTAATCATAATCTGGACAGATACTCCAAAAAATATTGCTAATGATTTAAGGTTAGGCGATGATGTGGTTTACTATTCCACATTTCCATTTTTGCTTGAAACAATACCTCTTTTATTATTCTTTTTAATATTATTACGAATGAAAAAGATAGTTACTCAATTCTCACTAAAAAATTATTTTACTTTAGAAAATGCAAAAAATATTCGTTTAATTGGTTGGTTTATTATTTCAATATTTTTAATACAGGATCTTATTATAGAATATATTTTTCCTTTATTTAGTTCTGTTTCTGCAACTGTATATGAACCTGAAATTGTTAGATTGCTTGAACAAATGTCTTTCAAATTATTTTTAGGAATATTTCTTCTTGGTATCGGCAAAGCATTTGAATTAGGTTTAAAACAACAACAAGAAAACGAACTGACTATATAATATCATGAAAAAAATAATCACACTTTGTTTTACATTAACTGGAACTTTAATGTTAGCACAAAAAACACAACATAGTAAGATTATCGATAGTTTGTTACAGGTATCAATAAAAGAAAATAATATTCCTGCAATGGCTGCCGCTGTAATTAATGGCGATAATGTATTTTACGGAACAGCTGGAACAATTTCCAACAAAAGCAACGAGGCTGTTACTGATAAAACTTTGTTTCATATAGGATCAAACACCAAAGCGTTTACATCGTTCCTGGCATTTCAACAAATCGAAAAAGGAAATTTATCATTAGAAACTCCATTTTTCTCGCTTTTCCCTGAATTAAAAAATGATAAAAACTCGGCATATCATTCCATAGCATTAAAAGATTTATTATCGCATAACGCACAAGTACAACCATTCACAGCAGGTGCTGAATTTTTCTCATTAAAAATAACGGCTAAAACACCCGAATCAAAACGAGTTGAATTTGCACAACAAGTTTTAGCGCAACCAACCGTAGAAAAAGGAAGCTATTCTAACGCGGGTTACGTTATGGTAGCTATGATGATTGAAAAATCTGCAAAAAAATCGTACGAAGATTTATTGACAGATTTCATGAAACAACAAAATTGGGATTACAGTTTTGGATTTCCAAACATAAAAAGCTTGAATCATGCTTGGGGACATTGGGTTGAAAACAATGAATTGACTGCTCTACCGCCAACACACTCGTACAAATTAGAAGATTTTATGCTTTCAGCTGGTGATTTATCAATGAATATTACCGATTATTCTGCATGGTTGCAACTGCATTTAAAAGGATACAATTCTGAAACAGGTATTTTAACATCAGAAAACTTCAAAAAAATGCACTTTGATGTTGATAATTACAGTTATGGCTGGGGAAATACCGTTCAAGGAAATCAAAAGGTGAGTTATCACGATGGTACTACCGGTACTTTTTATACGCACGCCATTTTAATTCCTGAAAATAAATTAGGAATCACAATTTTTGCAAATGCTGCCGATGAAAAACATGTCGAAGCTATTTACGAAATACAGCAGCAGTTAATTTCACAATTCAAAAAAATAACAAATGGCAATAATAGTTAATTTAGACGTAATGCTTGCCAAACGTAAAATGCAATCGCAAGAACTGGCAGACAAAATTGGTATAACAACTGCCAACTTATCTATATTGAAAACAGGCAAGGCAAAAGCCATTCGCTTTTCTACTTTAGAAGCCATTTGCAAAGAATTGAATTGTCAACCGGGTGATATTTTGGAATTTATTCCAGATAACGAATAAAACTTGCTTTACGGCAGGTTTTTCTATTTTATTTGTACCTTTAAAAGAAAAAAATGAACGAGAATAAAAGTATTTTTCCTTCTATATTAGACAACGATTTTTATAAATTCACGATGCAACATGCGGTGATTAAATTATTTCCGTACGCAAAAGCTCGTTATCAGTTCATAAATCGGGGAAAACATGAGTTTCCTGTCAATTTTGCCGATCGATTACGAAAAGCTATTAACGAAATGGCAACATTAAAGCTAACACACAGCGAAAAAGAATTTCTCCGCGATAAATGTCCGTATTTAGATCCTACTTATTTAGATTTTTTGCAAGGCTATCGTTACGATCCTTCCGAAGTTAAAATTGAGCAAAACGGAACCGATTTAAAAGTTAGTATCGAAGGCTTTTGGTACCGAACCATTTTGTGGGAAGTGCCTATTATGGCATTGATTTGTGAATTGTTTTATCAAGAAACCAATCAAAATCGTCATTCAGATGAATTGGTTATTAAAACAGTGGAAGATAAAATTGAAAAATACCGAGATTTAGACATTGTTTTTGCTGAATTTGGCACTCGCAGACGACATTCTTACGAGGTACATGATTTGGTGGTAAAAACATTAAAAGAAAAAGGTAAAGGAACATTTATTGGTACAAGTAATGTGTATTTGGCCATGAAGTACAACACCAAACCAATTGGCACACATGCCCACGAATGGTTTATGTTTCATGCTGCAAAATATGGATTTAAAATGGCGAACCTTATGGGATTGGAACATTGGACAGAGGTGTATCGAGGCGATTTGGGTATTGCATTAACAGATACCTACACCACTGAAGTTTTCTTTGAACAGTTCGATAAAAAGTTTGCTAAACTCTTTGACGGCGTTCGACATGATTCAGGCGATCCGTTGGAATTTGGAGATAAAACCATTGCGCATTATCAACAATTAGGCATTGACCCATTAACCAAAACCATTATTTTTTCGGACGGATTAAACTATGATAAAGTAGAACGAATTACCAAACATTGCAAAAATCGTATTGGTTTATCATTTGGAATCGGAACCGATTTAACCAACGATGTGGGTTTAAAACCCATGAATATTGTATTAAAAATGACCGAAGCTAAACCCAAAAATGCTGATTGGACAGGCGTTGTAAAATTATCAGATGAGCCTATGAAACATACCGGCACACCAACCGATATTGATTTGGCTATGCGTTTGTTGAATATAAAATAGTGATAAATTCTAAAAACTAATCTAATTATTAAAATCTATAATCTTTATTCTTTTCTCTTTCTTCAATCAATATAAAGATAAAAATATGTTCCAAGAAAACCAAAAGCTACAAATTCCGCAAGACGAAACCATTATTTGGAAGTATTTAGATCTTTCAAAATTTCTTGATTTACTAATGTCCAACAGAATGTTTATGGCTCGATCTGATAAATTTGAAGATCAGTTCGAAGGAACTTTTAGCGAACCTACTTACGAAGAAATTAAAAAATTATTAGCTGATAATCCTAAATATTTAGACGCCTATAAATCAAAACGCAAAAATATTGTTATTAGTAGTTGGCACGCAAATTCGTACGAAAGTTACGCTATGTGGCAGGTTTTTACCAAAAACAACGAAGGTTTAGCTATTCAATCGACTATTGAACGTTTAAAAAAATCGTTAATTGAGCCCAAAGCAGATCAGTTTATTGGCGAGGTGAATTATATCGACTATAAAAAAGAACATATTCCGTTTAATGATGATTTTTTTCCGTTCCTGTTTAAAAGAAAAAGTTTTCAGTACGAACACGAAGTGAGAGTGATAACCGATGTTTCGCATTTAGATATGAACGTAAACGAAGGTGTTAAGGTCTTGACTGATGTTAACCAAATGATTGAACGTTTATACATTCACCCTAAATCTGAAAATTGGTATAAAAAATTGGTTATTGAGGTAGTAGAACGTTTAGGTTTTGAATTTACTATTGAAAAATCTGATTTAGAAAGCGATATTTTAATATAAAAATTATGGAATACAAAAGGTTAACCCCCATATTATGGACTGAAAATTTGAAAGAATCCATAAACTTTTATACTGAAATTTTAGGGTTTATTTGCGGAGAATACAATGAAGACTGGCAATGGGCATCGCTTCATAAAATGATATTGAATTAATGTTTGCAAAACCAAACGCCCATACCAATTATGATAAAATTAGTTTTACGGGATCGTTTTATTTTGAAGTTGATGATGTTGAAACAATTTGGAACCAACTAAAAAATAAAGTTGAAATTGCATACAATTTAGAAACGTTTGAATGGGGAATGAAAGAATTTGCAATTAAGGATAATAACGGATATATTTTACAGTTTGGATCGAAAAACTAAACTGTTTTTGGACGTTCCTGCACCATACTTACAAAAAAAACAGTTTGCATTTTACGTGCCTTAAACTTTAAAACTTCCACATTTTTGCCTTCAAAAAGTTCGTCTAAAGTCTGCATCCAATAAAACAGCCACGTTCCAAAGTTATGAGCTGTAATGCCGAAATTCATTTTTGCATCAACTTCATTATGTGCCTCAATAGGATTTCCAAAATATTTAGGAACGCCAAAAACATGTTGTTCCCAAAAATCGGTAATTTTTTCTAAATGCGGTTCCCAATCTTTTATAATAGAATTAAAAATCGGACCTAATTCGTTGTCTTTTCGTATTTTATCATAAAAAACACGTACCAATACCGCCAAATCTGCTCTTGAAGTAATTTCTTTTCTCATGTGAATGATATCAATACCTAAATTTACAAAGGTTTTTTGATTTTTATATCAAAATAGTTATAAAAAAACTTATTTTTGCAAGCAAATTAAACTTAAACAAAATGGCAGGTACAAGAACATTTACAATGATTAAACCAGACGCTGTAGAAGCTGGAAGTATTGGTGGAATCTTAAACATGATTGCTGAAGGTGGTTTCAGAATCGTTGCAATGAAATTAACTCAATTAACTGTTGCTGATGCAAAAAAATTCTACGAAGTTCATGCTGAACGTCCTTTTTACGGGGAATTAGTTGAGTTTATGTCTAGAGGTCCAATCGTTGCTGCAATTTTAGAAAAAGACAACGCTGTGGAAGATTTCCGTACGTTAATTGGTGCTACTAACCCAGCTGATGCTGCAGAAGGAACTATCCGTAAAAAATATGCAAAATCTATTGGTGAAAATGCTGTTCACGGATCTGATTCTGATGAAAACGCAGAAATTGAAGCTGCTTTCCATTTCGCAGGAAGAGAGCAATTCTAATCAACCAATATAAAAATAGGAATAATCCACTCACACCGAGTGGATTTTTTTATTTTGATAAATTCAACTATATTCGTAATTCTTAAATTTTAACTTAAATAAATACTTATGAAAAAAGTCGGTATTTTACTTTTTATCGCAATATTGGGTTTCACTTCATTAACAGCTTGTTCGTCAGACGACAGCACTACCCCCGTAGTAGAACAAGAAAAAAATTATTTATTAGGAAAATGGAATGCTACATCTACGCACATGAAATTGGTAATTGATGGAGAGGTGTTATTAGATGAACTTGAAAAGGAAACAACAATGAGAGGAATAATTAGGCAATTTGAGTTTAAAGATGATAATATAGTTAAACATTATACATATATTCCACCAACTGACAATACAGAAGAAGTTGACAGACACGGAGAAACAACTTACGAGAGAAATGGTAATCAGTTAATTCTTAAAAATTATCCTGAACCTTATACCATATTGTTGTTAGACGATAAAAATATGAATTTACATGTTAGAACCGAATTTGTATCTGATGGTCAGCAATATTTGTTAGAAAATCTTGATAAATTCGAAAGAATGAACTAAAATCTAGTTAAAAAAAATTATAATGAGTTTGATACTAATCAAACTCTTATTTTTTTCTTCGATCTTTAAACATCACAATCTGCTTAATAACCTTAGATATCATTCATTAATATTTGAAATTATCAACATAAATGGTAACTTTAAAAGATAAACCTAAACTATTATAAAATGATCAGAAATACCGAAAAAACGCTTTCTGAAGTGATGCAGATTCTTAAGGAGCGTGGTTATACCGAAGATTTTAATTTGCTTGAAGTTAAAAAATCATACATTAAAAACGGTGAACCTGTTAATTTGAATGATTTAGTTATTGATAAAATCTACCGTTTTTCAGGAGCGAACAATGTTGAAGACGAAGCCATTTTATATGCCATGCGTAATATTAAAGACGGTATAAAAGGTGTTTTTGTAAATGGATACGGCTTATATATAGATGAGGAAGCTACGGCAATCATCGATCAAATTCAACATCATGAAATTGATGATGAAGATTGGACTTTAAAATAATCATAAAAAAATCTCTTCGTTTGAAGAGATTTTTTTGTTGTTATCTTGAATAATTTGGAGCTTCTTTTGTAATGGTTACATTATGTGGATGCGATTCGCCTATACCCGATGCTGTTAACTGTACAAAACGAGCTGTTTCTTGCAACGTTGGTATGTCTTTAGCACCGCAATAACCCATTCCGGCACGTAAACCACCAATAAACTGTGTCATTGATTCGTTCAATTCGCCTTTATAAGGAACACGACCTTCGATACCTTCTGGGACTAATTTTTTCACATCGTCTTCCACATCTTGGAAATAACGGTCTTTAGAACCATGTTTCATAGATTCTACTGAACCCATTCCACGATATGTTTTAAATTTACGACCTTCGAAAATAATGGTTTCACCCGGTGATTCTTTTGTTCCTGCCAACATAGATCCTAACATTACACAATCGGCACCTGCTCCTAATGCTTTAGGAATATCGCCTGTGTAACGCAAACCACCATCGGCAATTACAGGAACTCCAGTTCCTCTCAAAGCAGCAGCAACTTCCATCACGGCAGAGAATTGAGGAAAACCAACACCTGCTACAATACGAGTAGTACAGATAGATCCCGGACCAATACCAACTTTTACCGCATCGGCACCAGCTTCAACCAAATACAATGCAGCTTCGGCAGTAGCAATATTTCCAACAACCACATCAATTTCAGGGAACGATGCTTTTACTTCTTTTAACGTATTTACCACACCTTTTGTGTGTCCGTGAGCAGTATCAATAATCAAGGCATCAACTCCGGCAGCAACCAAAGCACTTGCACGTTCAACCGCATCGGCAGTTACACCTAAAGCAGCTGCAACACGTAAACGACCAAATTTATCTTTGTTTGCGTTTGGTTTTAACGTTAGTTTGGTAATATCGCGAAAAGTAATTAAACCGACTAATTTGTTCGCAGCATCAATTACTGGTAATTTTTCGATTTTATTTTCTTGAAGAATTGATTCGGCTTCGGCTAAGGTAGTGCCTTCTATAGCAGTAACAATATTTTGCGAGGTCATTACTTCTTGAATAGATCTTTTGTTATCTTTTTCAAAACGCAAATCTCTGTTTGTTACAATTCCTTTTAATATCTGGTTTTCATCAACCACAGGAATACCACCAATTCCATTTTCACGCATGGCGTTTTTGGCATCACCTACCGTAGCATTCAGTGGCAAAGTAACCGGATCTATAATCATACCCGATTCTGCACGTTTTACTTTACGAACCTCTAAAGCTTGTTGCTCTATGGTCATATTTTTATGCAAAACGCCTATTCCACCTTCACGAGCCATTGCTATTGCCATAGCACTTTCGGTAACGGTATCCATTGCAGCCGAAATTACAGGTACGTTTAAAGTTATGTTTCTTGTAAATTTAGTTTGAATATTTACTTCGCGTGGTAATACCTCGGAGTATGCTGGTATTAAAAGTACGTCGTCATAAGTTAAACCTTGACCGACAATTTTAGTTATATGTGCGTTCATTTGCAATTGTAGTTGAATTGCATGCAAATTTAATCATTTTAAATGAGAAAATAAAATTCTAATGATAAAAATTAAAAATGTTTAAAGCTTCGTTATAAGCTGCTTCAAAAGACATCATTTGCACACCTGTTTCTACCTTATTAGATGTAAAATAACTCAACATTTTTTCGGTTGGCATATTTCCGGTCAAATCATCTTTTGCCATTGGGCAACCACCAAATCCTTTAATGGCTCCATCAAAACGAATACAACCCGCTTTATAGGCTGCATCAACTTTTTCAAACCAAGCATCGGGCGTTGTATGTAAATGTGCACCAAATTCTATATGAGGATATTTAGGAATTAGATTTGAAAATAAATAATCAATATCTTTAGGAGTAGAACTTCCAACCGTATCAGAAAGTGATAAAATTGTTACGCCCATATTCGCTAGTTTTTCTGTCCATTCACCGACAATATCAACATTCCACGGATCGCCATACGGATTACCGAAGCCCATAGATAAATAAGCAACAACTTCTTTATTGGTTTTGTTGGCGATTTCTAAAATTTCTTGTAAGGTAATGATAGATTCGGCAATGGTTTTGTGCGTATTGCGCATTTGAAAGTTTTCTGAAATAGAAAAAGGAAACCCTAAATACTGAATTTCGTTATGAACCGATGCCAATTCTGCACCTTTTGTATTTGCAATAATAGCCAGTAATTTGGTTTTTGTTTCTGAAAGATCTAATTGCGACAACACTTCTGCCGTATCCTGCATTTGCGGAATGGCTTTCGGCGATACAAAACTGCCAAAATCTAACGTATCAAAACCACAACGCAATAACGATTGGATGTATTGCACTTTTTTTTCTGTGGGGATAAACGCTTTGATGCCTTGCATCGCATCGCGCGGACATTCTATTATTTTTACCGGTTTCATAAGGTTCAAAGATAACAGATTTCGAAAGATTTGCAAAATGCCCGATTGAAATAATTTACTAAATCAGCATTAAAACAGCCAAAATTACAAATACAACAATCTGCAGCCATTTTAATATTAAATTAAACGTGGTGCTTTCGCGGAGAAATTTTGTGAGTGAAGCAGCTAAAACGGCATACAGACAAAAAACCGTAAACGCTTGAACAAACGAGATGATTCCTAATGTGTAAACCTGTAATTTTATATTTCCGGCTTTGCTGTTGATGAATGTAGGAAATAATGCCAAGAAAAACAGCATTACTTTTGGGTTGAGTATATTCATTAACAAACCTTTAAAAATGTTTTTCCAGGGTTTGTCAATTGTTATTTTTTGAGATTTTAATTGAAACGAAGCTTCTGATTTAAAAACGCTATAAGCCAACCACAACAAATACAACGCACCAAAAATTTTGATGCCTTTAAACAACATAGGGCTTTTTATAATGATTGCCGAAATACCAAATGCCAGCAGCGTAGTATGAAAAAGTAATCCGCTGCTTAAACCAATGGCTGCCGAAATTCCGTAGTTTTTTCCTTTGGCAATACTTGTTGAAAGCACATACATTACATCGGGTCCCGGTGCAATGGTTAGTGCCAAACTTGCAAAGAAAAACGAAATAACGGTTTCAGTGGTCATTATTTTCGTTTTAAAATTGCCTGATTGATTTCTTTAATCAAAGCGGGACCTTCGTAAATAAAACCCGTATAAATCTGAACCAAATCGGCTCCGGCATCTAATTTTTCTAACGCATCAGCAGCAGAATGAATCCCTCCCACTCCGATAATTGGGAACGATTTATTGCTTTTTTCTGATAAGAAACGAATCACTTCTGTTGATCTTTTTGCTAGTGGTCTTCCTGACAATCCACCAACCTCAACCTTATTTGCAGATTGTAATCCATCGCGTGAAATGGTTGTATTTGTAGCGATAACTCCAGCAATTTTGGTGTCGTTTACAATGTCAATAATATCCAACAACTGCTCATTAGTTAAATCGGGTGCAATTTTCAATAAAATTGGCTTTTGTTTTGGTTGCTGAAGATTTTTATTTTGTAAAGTAGATAATAATTCCGTTAACGGTTCTTTGTCTTGCAACGCACGTAAATTCGGTGTATTTGGTGAACTTACATTCACTACGAAATAATCAACATACGGATACAACGCATCAAAACAAATCATATAATCATTTACCGCTTCTTCGTTTGGTGTGACTTTGTTTTTACCGATGTTTCCACCAATTAAAACGCCTTTGTTCTGCTTTAAACGTTCAATTGCTAAATCAATTCCGCCGTTGTTAAAACCCATTCGGTTGATAATTCCAGAATCTTCTTTTAAACGGAACAAACGCTTTTTAGGATTTCCGTCTTGCGGTTTTGGCGTAATAGTTCCAATTTCGATAAATCCGAAACCAAACGCATCTAATTCATTGTAAATTTTTGCATCTTTATCTAATCCCGCAGCCAAACCAACCGGATTTTTAAATTTTAAGCCAAAAACTTCTCGTTCCAATCTTTTGTCGTTTACCTGATAAATCGATTTAAAAACCGATTTCATACCCGGAATGGCGTGCATGGTTTTTATCATTGAAAAAGTAAAATGATGCACTTTTTCTGGATCACATTTGAATAAAAGCGGACGAATTATTGACTTGTACATGATTGCATAATTTAAAGCTTTGCAAAAGTAGTTTTTTTGAAATCAAATTAAAAGATTTAATAATACTGTTTTCTTTCAATTCTTTTATTTATATATAAATTTAAGATGAAAAAACTTACTTGAATAACAATTACCAGCAAATCTACTTTTGTTGAAGAAAAACGTAAACCCCAACTAATAAATGAAATGGGGAATGTAGCATAAATACCAATATCAGCAAATTTATTATAGAATATATCATTAGGATATAATCCAAATAGCGAGATGAGTGCAACAAAATGATAAGTTATTGTAAAAACAAAAGTACTTTTATTTTCAGGACTCAATCTATTCCGATAAAATTTACTCACAACCATCAATTGTACACGAATTTCCTTCTGCTGAATTACTTACATTAGTTTCGTTATAAGTCTGTGTCAACGCTTCGATAAACAAATCGATAGGTTGTGCGCCCGAAAGTGTGTATTTATTGTTCAACAGAAAAAACGGAACGCCCGAAACACCAATATTTCTGGCTTCTAAAATATCCTGCTTTACTTCGTAATCAAACGAGTCGGAAGTTAAAACATAGTGCGCCTGATCGGTATCCAATCCTAATTCTTCGGCAATATTTACTAAAGTTTTAATGTCGGCAACATTTTTTCCATCGGTAAAATATTCTTTAAAAAGTAGTTCTTCTGCTTCGCCAGCTTTATTACTTTTTGCTGCAAAATGAATCAACTTATGGGCTAACATGGTGTTTGCAACAATTGTTTTCTGCATTTGAAAATTTATACCTGCTTGTTGTCCCATTTCTTTAATTCGCTGCTGCATTTGTTCAATTGTTGCAATAGGCATTCTTTTTCGTTCGGCAAGGTATTCGTTCATTTTTTGGGAACCCGATGTTTCGCTCAATTCTGGATCTAACTGATAGCTTTTCCATTCTACATCAACCTTATCTTTAAAAGGAAGTTTTTCTAAAGCGGCTTCAAAATTTTTCTTTCCTATATAGCAGAATGGGCACATGATATCCGACCAAATTTGTACTTTCATTTTAATTAGTTTTACTCAAATTTACGGCTTCCTTATTGATTTTCTGTGAAATCACGATCAAATATTTCTGCTACTACTTAAAACGACAATTTAGCATTAAACGAAATAAACCTTAAATAATTTGATAAAACGAGGGGTTTATGATATATTTGAAAAAATCAAGATAAAAGTAAAATTCTATGAAAACCCTACGTATTAAAAACATGGTTTGCCCGCGATGTATTATGGTTATTGAAAAAACGATGGAAGATTTAGGTTTCGATTTAAACGACGTAGATTTAGGAATAATTGAATTTCACGAGCCAATTACACTTACAGACCGCGATAAAATTGAAAATGCTATTAAACCTTTAGGTTTTGAAATTTTAAGCGATAGAAAAAGCACATTGGTTGAGCGTATTAAAACACAAATAATTGAGTTGGTTTCTAAAGACGTTAACGATTTAACCATTACACTTTCTGAATATTTAGCAAGCAAGCTGCAAACGGAATATCATACGTTAACTGCGCTTTTTTCAGCACAAGAATCGCAGACTATTGAGCAATACTACATTCTTCAAAAAATAGAAAAGGTAAAAGAATTATTGGTTTATGATGAATTAACGTTGAGCGAAATTGCCTACAAGATGAATTACAGTTCGGTGGGGCATTTAAGCAATCAGTTTAAAAAAGTAACCGGTTTGGCACCAACGCATTTTAAAGATATAAAAATTTCTAAAGAAGAAGTTTTACAAAATACCGAAACTAAATAAAACCTCTTTTACAGAGGTTTTTGTTTTTATAGTTACAATAATATGAAAAAGTATTTATTTTTATTGCTAGTCTGTTTTACAACTAACTTTTCAATAGCTCAATTAAAAGTTAAAGATTTTGATTCTTTAGAAACTCTTTATAATACTCCGAAAATTATTGTTGACAGCATGTTCTACAATTTACCATCGATAAAAAACTCATCAAACAAACAACACATCAGAATAACTTATAAAGGTCAGTTGATTGATATATACCAAACTCACGAAAATAAATATTCGGGAACATTGACAAATTATATTACTGAATATAAAACTATAAAAAAGAAAAAGACCAAAACAGAATCATACGTTCAATATTACGAAACACAAATTTTAGATAGTACTGAAGTAAAGAGAGCCTTTGAAAATATTACGCTTTCAAAACAAAATAGATATGGTAGGCTATCCGAAAAAATTGATATGAATGAACCTCTACTTCTTGAATTTTTTATAGACAATAAATATAGCTTTCAAACATACTATTTCTTTCCACCTAAAAAAGAAGATATTCAAAAAGCAATCCTTTATCAAGAAATCTATTATATAGCTTCAAGCGCTTTTTCTTTAAGAAAAAAATACTATAACTTTGAAAAAACACTTCCAAAAAGAAAAACATTCCTGAAAAAGTTAAATGATAATGGTCTACATTATAAAAAGAAGAAGAACGATATCTTAAAATTATACAAACCTTTTTAAAAATTATGTAAGCGGTTGGTTTAGGATTCTAAGTATCTTTACAATAAAAGATAGAATCATATGAAAACCCGATATAAAATAAACGAAATGACGTGTAGCGGTTGCCAGACAAAAGTTACCGAAGCCTTACAAACCGTTGCCGATAAAGTTGAAGTCAGCCTGAATCCTGCCGAAGCTATTATAGAATCAAACAAACGAATTGCTTTAGAAGATTTACAGCACGCACTTTCTAACAAAGGTCCGTACACCATTCAGGAAATCACTGTTAACGCAGACGGATCCGAAGAACTTTCAGAAATCGCGCATCATGCCGTACACAATCACAACAATCATAACGAACCCCCAAAGCAATTAGAACATTTAGCCGGTAAATATTATTGCCCTATGTTGTGCGAAGGCGATAAGGTTTACGACAGTAATGTAGGTTGTCCGGTTTGCGGAATGGATTTGATACAAATTGGTGGATCAACCAATAATAATGATGAATCAAATCACCTAAAAAAACTATTGATACAATCGGCTGCTATAACTATTCCTGTGTTTTTTATTGCCATGTTTGGTATGAGTCACGATAGTTTTATTTACAAAATAATTCCTTTCAACGTTGCACTTTGGTTACAGTTTACTGGGACTACCGCTGTTTTGTTTTTAGGTAGAAAATACTTAAATCGTGCATATGTTTCCTTTAAAACCTGGCATTTAAACATGTTTAGTTTAATTGGTTTGGGTGCGGTTGCAGCTTACGTTTTTTCGGTTTATGTACTTTTAAATCCACATGCATTTCATTCGGCAGATCATTTACCGATTTATTTTGAAAGTGTTGCCGTAATTTTTACACTGATGATTTTGGGACAATGGTTAGAAGCACGTGCGCATCAAAAAACCAAATCGTCACTAGCACATTTACTGAATTTAGTCCCGCAGAAAGCTACGATCATAATCAATGGAAATTCAACCGAAATTAATATTGACAAAGTGCAACTTAACGATGAATTATTGGTTAAACCTGGTGAAAAAATTCCTGTTGATGGTATTATTCTATCCGGAAATACATCGGTAAATGAAGCTTTGTTAACTGGCGAACCTTTACCGGTAAATAAAAAAGAAAACGATGAAGTTTTGGCAGGAAGCATCAATACCGATCAATCGTTTACCATGAAAGCAACCCGAGTTGGACAAACAACAACCATTGCTCAAATTATAGAAATGGTGAACAAAGCCAGTCTTTCGCGCGCACCAATTCAACGTTTAGCCGATAAAATTTCAGGTTATTTTGTTCCTATA
Organism: Paenimyroides ummariense; assembly: GCA_040391585.1. Taxonomy (GTDB): domain Bacteria; phylum Bacteroidota; class Bacteroidia; order Flavobacteriales; family Flavobacteriaceae; genus Flavobacterium; species Flavobacterium ummariense_A. The sequence continues at coordinate 88,595 of JBEBXO010000003.1, forward strand.
GTTGTTTTAATTGCTGTTTTTACCTTTTTTTACTGGGGATTTTTTTCAACTGAAGCATCACTTTTATTCGGTTTGCAAAATGCCATTGCAGTATTAATCATAGCGTGTCCATGTGCATTGGGTTTGGCAACGCCCGTTTCTATTTCGGTTGGAATTGGCAAAGGAGCCGAATACGGAATTTTGATTAAAAAAGCCGAAGCTTTAGAAGCGTTACAAAAAACCAACGTGGTAATTACAGATAAAACAGGGACATTGACCGAAGGAAAACCGTCGTTAGAACAAATTATTCCGTTAAAAAATTTTTCTGAAAATGAACTGATAAAAATTACTGCCGATTTAAATGCAAGCAGCGAACATCCAATTGCTAAAGCGTTTACCAATAAAGCCAAAGAACAAAATATCGACTTTAAACCAACAAAAATGGTTGCGAATGTTCAAGGAAAAGGTATTCAGGGAATGTTGAACGGTAAAAAAGTTTTATTAGGAAATGAAGCACTGCTGAATCAAAATCAGTTAGAAATAGCAACAGAAATAAAATCAAAAGTAACCGAAATTCAAAATTTAGGCAAAACGGTTTCATACATCGCCATAAATAGTGAACTGGTTGGTTTGGCAATTATTCACGATGCGTTAAAACCCCAAGTGAAAGAAACCATAGCATATCTTCATTCTAAAAACATAAAAATTATTATGTTAACGGGCGATCACCAGCTAACAGCAAACACCATAGCTAAACAAGTGGGAATTGATGCCGTTTTTGCCCAACAGCTTCCGCAAGATAAATTAGCAATGATTGAATCGATCCAAAAAGAAGGAAAAATAATCACTATGATTGGCGACGGTATTAATGATGCACCCGCACTTGCAAAGGCAGATATTGGAATTGCGATGGGCAACGGATCGGATCTGGCACAAGATTTCTCAAAAATCACGCTGTTAAACAGTTCGTTTGCCAACCTAAAAAAAGCCCATGTTTTAAGTAAATCGGTAATGAAAAACATTCAGCAAAATTTGTTCTTCGCCTTTATTTATAACAGTATCGGTATCGGTGTAGCAGCAGGAATTTTTTATTACGCAACCGGAATGTTATTATCGCCAATGATTGCCGCTTTGGCAATGTGTTTAAGTTCGGTTTCGGTAATAGCCAATGCATTAAGATTAAAACAATTAAAATTATAAACCTTAAATCATTGCGAAAACGCAAAAAATAGTGTACTTTCGCTTTCATTATTTACAATATTTATAACAATACAATGAAACAAGTACCTTTAAATGATGTACACGTAGCTTTAGGCGCTAAAATGGTTCCTTTTGCTGGATTTAATATGCCTGTTCAATACGAAGGTGTGAACATTGAGCATGAAACTGTAAGAAATGGTGTAGGTGTTTTTGATGTATCGCACATGGGATTATTCAAAATTTCGGGCGATAAAGCGTTAGATTTAATTCAGAAAGTTACATCAAACGACGCATCGGTTTTGGTAAACGGAAAAGCACAATACAGCTATTTACCAAACGATAAAGGTGGAATTGTAGATGATATCATTACTTATAAAGTTGGTGATACAGAATATTTAATGGTTGTAAACGCATCTAATATCGATAAAGATTTTGAATGGATTGCTTCTCACAACACCATGAATGCAGCTTTTGAAAATTTATCAGACCAATATTCGTTATTAGCAATTCAAGGTCCAAAAGCAAACGAAGCTATGCAAGCGTTAACAAATGTAGATTTAGCCAACTTAAAATTCTATACGTTTGAAAAAGGAACATTTGCCGGAAAAGAAAACGTAATTGTTTCTGCTACTGGGTATACAGGATCGGGCGGAATTGAGATTTATGCTAAAAACGAAGACATTGTTGCTATTTGGAACGAAGTGTTAAAAGCAGGAGAATCATTCGGGATTAAACCAATTGGTTTAGCTGCACGTGACACCTTGCGTTTAGAAATGGGATACTGTTTATACGGTAACGAAATTAACGATACCACTTCTCCAATCGCAGCAGGTTTAGGCTGGGTTACAAAATTTACAAAAGATTTTGTAAACAGTGAAAACATTAAAGCCGACAAAGAAAACGGTGTAACTACTAAATTAATTGGTTTTGAATTAATTGACCGTGGAATTCCACGTCACGATTACGAAATTGTTGATGCAGAAGGAAATGTAATTGGTCATGTAACTTCAGGAACGCAGTCTCCATCTTTAAACAAAGGTGTAGGAATGGGTTATGTAAACAAAGAATTTGCAAAAGAAGGATCTGAAATTTTTATCCGCATTCGTAAAAACGATGTAAAAGCACAAGTGGTTAAAACACCTTTTTTTAAGAAATAAGAATATCATAATAAAAAAATGAAACAAATATTTTTATTATTTACTATCTGTTTTATACCAATTTTTTTTATTGCTCAAGAATTTGATGGAACAATTTTTTTTAAAGATGGATCTTATAAAATTGGGAAAATTGAGGTCCCTTTAAGATGCGCTTCAAAAGTAATTGTCTTTAATGGTAATAAAATTGCTGGTGAACAAATTTCTCTCGTAGATGTTAATTAAATAATATTCCATATAGTTTTGTTTACAGCAATTATGCAAAATATAAATCTAATAAATATAAAGAATATGATCGATATTATTGGTTTTTAAAAGTGAATGATATAAAAGAAGATCGTTTAGAATATTTTGTAACAAGCACTTGGTTTAATGTATCTAAAAAAGGTGATTTGGTAGTTAAAGCTTTAGGTGATCCACCGATGATAATGCACATGCTAAAAAAGAAAGATGATAAAATCATGATTCTTGCTAATGAAGAATACATGGCTATCAAAATTGGTACAAAATTACCCTTAATTAAAAATTTAATTGAAGGTTATTTAAGTGACTGTGAAAAGCTTAAAAATATAAAAACCAAAGATCTTTCACTTGAGGATATAATTGATACTTATAATAATTGTGATTAATTTTTTTATATCTTTGACCTATAGTATAAAACGAAGCTTTCAGGCTTCGTTTTTTTTTATAGAAAGTTTAAAAAAAAAGTGATTTTTTTTAAATAAAAACTCAATTTAATTAATTTTGCATCAAATAAAAAAATAACAAGAAATGGGAAGAGCGTTTGAATTTAGAAAAGCTAGAAAAATGAAACGTTGGTCGGCAATGGCTAAAACGTTTACGCGTATTGGTAAAGATATCGTAATGGCTGTAAAAGAAGGCGGACCAAACCCTGAAACAAATGCCCGTTTACGTGCGGTTATGCAAAATGCCAAATCGGCAAACATGCCAAAAGAAAACGTAGAACGCGCCATTAAAAAAGCATCAGATAAAGATACTGCCAACTATAAAGAAGTATTGTTTGAAGGTTATGCACCACACGGAATTGCCGTTTTAATTGAAACAGCTACCGATAACAATAACAGAACTGTTGCCAACATTCGTTCGTACTTTAACAAATGTAACGGAACAATGGGTACGCAAGGATCGGTTGATTTTATGTTTGACCACACTTGTAATTTTAGAATTACAAAAGTAGAAGGTTTAGACTTGGAAGAATTTGAATTAGAACTGATTGACGCAGGTGTTGATGAAATTTTTGAAGACGAAGATGGTATTTTGATCTACGCGCCTTTTAATAGTTTTGGATCGATTCAAAAAGAATTAGAAGAACGAAATATGGAAATTCTTTCATCGGGTTTTGATCGTATTCCACAAGTTACAAAAGAACTTACCGAAGAGCAAATTGCAGATGTTGAGAAACTTTTGGAAAAAATTGAAGAAGACGATGACGTGCAAAATGTTTATACAACAATGGCATAAAACCTAAAAAATCCGATCATTGATCGGATTTTTTTTATACTCTATTGCACTTCTTTTATAACATATACATACCCAACATAGGTATCAAAAAGTGTTTTAAACATGTAATAATATGTACCCGATGGTAATTCTTTACCTCCTTTATCAACTCCTTTCCATTGATTGGTGTAACCCTCGCCGTGTTTGTACACTTCCATTCCGTATCTGTTATAGATTTTTAGTTCAACCACGTTAAAAATTTCCAAATCAAAACCGTCGTTCAAACCATCTCCGTTAGGTGAAATTCCTTTAGGAACCACACAATCATTTAGTTGTAATTGAATAATATTATCGCACCAAAGGTTATTCTTCCCTTTTGTTCTCATCCACACAATTTTAGGGAATGTATTTGGTTTATAATTAGTAACATTCATAATTTCTCTTACTTCATTATAGGCATCGTTCTCATTTTCATAAAACTTTAAATCTATTTCATTCATATAAGGAAACATTCTGGAAAGTAATAAATGAACTGAGGATAAATTTACGGCTGATGGATCATTTTTTAAATTACAAAGCATTAAAGCTTCTCCTAGTTCTGCAAATGGTAACATTTGTGCAGTTATAGAAAAAAATGTTATTGCCGCACAAACATTTACATTGTCTTTAACTCTCACCCATATCACCTTTGAGGTATGACTTTGAAGCTCATAATTCGTTACATTAGTAATTTTATTTGAACCTTTTTCAGCATCTTCTTTGGTTTCATGAAATGTAATAGCAACGTTACTGTCATTGTTTATTTCTGTATATTTTTTTGTTAAGTCAATTAAAATTGAACTTTTTCCTTCAGCACATATAACCATATCATCAGGAGTATTTATTGTAGGACTAAATTTCAAAAATACAGGTTCACTATCATCATTATTAGTTTCATCAACTTCATCAATTATTCCATTTCCTACTCCATCATCATCAACTTTGACTGTTAATACTAAACCGTTATCTATATTTATATTTGAAGGAATTGTAAAAGAAACAAAACCAGATTCTGATTGGTCTGGAAGTATTATATTTTTAGTTTTTGAGGTTGCTATCAATACATCATTTAGATAAAAAGCTATTGGTGCATTTGCTGGAAAATCAACAAGTGTATACATATTCGAAACTGTATAAAAAACTTCAATGGTTTTACTGTCACATTCTGTTTTAATTGTATCAATATTAATTGTGGCATCGGGTGATAAATTTGTTGCAGAAACCACCATAACATTAAAATTAATTACGTCTGAACTTGAATCAACCTCTACTAACAATGAAGTATCACCAGCGGATATGTAATTATCAATAAAAAAATAATCCATATCCATATTATAAACATTAGATCTGTTTGTAAAAGCATCTGTTTCGTTAAAAATATTATTTGAAGGATTTAATGGAGGATTACTTACAATATTTCCATTAACACGTAATTCCTCGTTAAGTGCAAGATTTGCATCTGTTTCCCAAGCTAAAATTCCAATTTTAGCACCTTCATTATTTGATAATTTTAAATTACTCAAACTGACTGATACTGTATTATTTATAGGTGGTTCTAGTATTTGAAATCCATCGTATATATTTAAAAGCCTTGTCTTTATTGTTGGTTCTTCATATACAATTACTATTGCCCACCCTGCATACACACTTCCACTAAGACAATCTAGAAAATTATTTGTAAAATCTGATAATAAGTAAACTCCATTACCTGTATTTTGCACTATACTTGTAACATCTGCAAAGGCACTCCTTTGAGGATAATTAGATATTGAATTATCTAATAAAATTCTTTCAGCAGTAATAGGTATATTATTCAACATTATAGTTTCATCAAAATTTCTATTTTCAGGGAAGCCACTCCAATATAAATATGCTGCTACCACGTTTTGGGTTGGATTTAAATTTAATGTAGCTGATGATTGTGTTAATATTGAACAAGGTTGCCCATACCATTTGATGCAGTATTTAATGTATTACCCACCATTGTAAAGTCATAACGTCCAAAAAACTGTTTATAAAGTGAGATAGGTTGAGAGAAACCTAAAAAGAAATTAAGAAATAATACTAATAAGAATATTTTTTTATACATATTTTTACATTATTTTAACAAATAAAGATATAAAAAATAGTTAATATAACCCATAGTGCATTATTAAACGAGATTAATTTTTAGGTTGTTAATATTTCTGT